>CALFCS010000159.1 GCA_937950565.1 uncultured Lachnospiraceae bacterium | reverse complement strand
GTAATCACCAACGATACGTCCGCGTCCATATGTATCCGGAAGTCCTGTAATAATCTTGTTATGACGGGCTTTTTTCATTTCCGGTGTATAGATGTCAAATACTCCCTGGTTATGTGTCTTATGATACACTGTAAAAATCTCATGCAGCCTTTCACTCGGCTGATATCCATATGTTGTACAAGCCTGTTCTGCCATCTTAATACCACCATATGGCATAAAAGCTCTCTTTAACGGTTTATCTGTCTGAAGACCAACGACAGCCTCCAAATCTTTCATCTCTTCATCAATATATCCCGGGCCGTAAGCTGTAAGACCGGAAACAACTTCCGTCTCCATGTCAAGAACGCCGCCTTTTGCACGCTCTTCTTTCTGCAGCTCCTGTAATTTTCCCCAAAGTTTGTTCGTCGCTTCTGTCGGACCAGCCAGGAAAGATTCATCACCATCATAAGGAGTGTAGTTATTCTGAATAAAATCACGAACATCTACGGAACTTCTCCAATTCTCTCCTGAGAAACCTGTCCACTGTTCAAAATTTGCCATTGTGATTCGTCTCCTTTTCTTAATGTCGTTTTTCTCGGTCAGTATATCATTTTGCAAAAACAATAGCAAGCTTTCAGCCATTGTATTTTATTTTGTGCAAAAAAGGAAGAACCCCAAAAGATTCTTCCCTGTAATTTCTCTTCTATTCTTCTGTTGCTTTTTCAAGCTGTGCAACCGCTGATTTCTGCATCGGAATACGGCAGTTCTTATTACTGCCAAACTCTACGATAATATCATCATCAGAAATATCAATGATAATCCCGTAAAAACCACTTGTCGTAAGTACGGTATCGCCGACTTCCATCTCAGAAATCATTGCCTGTACTCTCTTCTGCTCCTTCTTCTGTGGTCTCATAAACAGAAAATAAAATCCCACAAATATAAATGCATAAATAACGAACAAATATATCCAGCTTGTACTGCTTGTTCCTGAACTTGCTAATGTGTACATAATTGATTCCTCCTGATTTTCTTTAACGCTCTGTGTTATATGATACACAATAAACGCTCTTTCATCAAGTCATTTTTACCAATTCATAGAAAATTTATTTTTCGCCCTCCGCCATCCTGCGGAGTTTCTCTTTCTTATATTGCTGATAGTTTCCATTCTCGATTGCTTCGCGTATCTCCGCCATCATCGTATTATAAAAATACAGATTATGAAGCACGCAAAGCCTCATTCCAAGCATTTCCCTCGCTTTCAGAAGATGTCTGATATACGCCCTGGAATAAGTCCTGCATGCCGGACAGTTACAGCCCTCTTCAATCGGACGGCTGTCCAGCTCATATTTGGCGTTAAAAAGATTTAATTTCCCATAATTCGTATAGACATGTCCATGGCGTCCATTCCTGCTCGGATATACGCAGTCAAAAAAGTCCACGCCCCGCTCCACTGCTTCCAATATGTTCGCAGGAGTTCCCACTCCCATTAGATAAGTCGGTTTTCTTTCCGGAAGATGTGGCACGACCGCCTCCAGAATCCGGTACATATCCTCGTGTGACTCTCCCACTGCCAGTCCTCCGACCGCATATCCGTCAAGGTCAAGCTCCGCAATCTCCTGGGCATGGCGAACCCGGATATCCTCATAGATACCCCC
>CALFCS010000158.1 GCA_937950565.1 uncultured Lachnospiraceae bacterium | reverse complement strand
TCCACAATGAATTTGGACCGTGTACATTTGAACATGATTGGGAAATAGTGTAAAAAAACAAAGTGCTATAATGGCAGATGGAAAATAGGAAGTAAAATCCTCTGCTCCTGCCTGGGGCAGAATGTGAGTAAACTCACATGGCATTTTGCTTCACAAAACAAGGAGGTAAAATCCTCTGCTCCTGCTTGGGGGCAGTCGCATTTTGCTTCGCAAAACAAGGAGGATTAAAAAATGAAGTATGATTATTTAGTAGTAGGTGCAGGTCTTTACGGTGCAGTTTTTGCATATGAAGCCAAAAAGAAGGGAAAGACCTGTCTGGTGATTGATAAGAGAGACCATATTGCAGGTAACATTTACTGTGAAAATGTATCCGGCATTAATGTGCATAAATACGGTGCGCATATTTTTCATACATCTGATAAGAAAATCTGGGAATATGTTAATCAGTTTGCGGAATTTAACAACTATATCAACTCACCGGTAGCAAGATATAAGAATGAACTCTACAATCTGCCGTTTAACATGAATACCTTCAGCAAAATGTGGAATATTGCAACACCACAGGAAGCAAAGGACATTATTGCATCACAGATTGCAGACTTAAATATTACAGAGCCAAAGAACCTTGAAGAACAGGCACTTTCCTTAGTTGGAAAAGACGTTTATGAAAAGCTGATTAAGGGTTACACCGAAAAGCAGTGGGGACGTGACTGCAAGGATTTACCGTCCTTTATCATCAAGCGTCTGCCGCTTCGTTTTATCTATGATAACAACTACTTCAACGACAGATATCAGGGTATCCCGATTGGCGGTTACACAAAGATTGTAGAAAAGATGTTAGACGGCATTGAAGTCCGTTTAAATACGAATTACCTTGACAACAGAGAAGAATTTGATGCAATGGCAGATAAGATTGTATACACCGGTATGATTGACCAGTTCTATGATTATAAGCTGGGTGTACTTGAATACCGTTCCGTACGTTTTGAAACAGAAGAACTTCCGATGGAAAATTATCAGGGAAATGCCGTTGTCAACTACACAGAAAGAGAAGTGCCGTATACAAGAATTATTGAGCATAAGCACTTTGAATTCGGCAAGCAGCCGACAACCATTATTTCAAGAGAGTACTCAAGCGAATGGAAGAAGGGCGACGAGCCGTACTATCCGGTCAATAATGATAAGAACAATGCACTGTATCAGCAGTACAAGGAGCTTGCCGACAAGGAACACAAGGTCATCTTCGGCGGACGTCTTGGCGGATACAAGTACTACGATATGGATAAGGTGATTGCCGCAGCACTTGAAATGTGTGAAAAAGAACTGTAAATAAGGGAAAGATAAAGATAAATACTCTGTAAAAGAGTAGAATAGTTAGAATGGGAGAAATGAATTAAGATGAAGCTTCAGAAAATACTTTGGCCGACAGAGGGATTATGCACCGAGGAAAAATTATATCTGCACACCAATGTGATTGATGATGATTTTAACATCAACAGAGATGAGAATCATTTAAAAAGCGATTTAAACTTTATCAACCGCAGCAAAGTCTATATGATGCCGGGCGGAGGCTTTTCGCTGGATAAAGGCGGTAAAGTGGAATTTGATACGTATTTTAACGGCTTTTCTATTGAAAAGTGGAGAAAGTACACACAGGTAAAAGAAGTATCCATCAATCTGGAATTACAGGGTGATGTGCTGGTGACACTTTCAAGCAAGCTTTTCCTTCACGGTGAAGTTTTAAAGAAAGAGCTGGTAAGACAGGAAGTGCATACGACAGAGAGAAGCTTCTATTCATTCCCATTCGGCAATGAAGAAAAAGGCATGCTCTATTTTGAAGTGACTGCACTCTCAGACGGTGCTGCGCTTTACGGCGGTTACTACGAGGATACGGCGATTGAAAAGCCTGCAAGACAGCCTAAAATCGGGATTGATATCTGTACCTTTAAGCGTGAACGTTATATTGAAAAGAATATCGGACTGTTAAATGCGCATGTATTTAACAATCCGGACAGCCCGTTACAGGAACATCTCGAGGTTTTTGTATCCGATAACGGACAGACATTGGATATTGACAAGCTTGGCAGTGACAAGATTCATATTGTACGCAACAAAAATACCGGCGGTGCGGGCGGATTTACAAGAGGTCTTATGGAAATCTTAAAGAACGGCAATCCGCACGGCATTACCCATGCGCTGTTAATGGATGATGATATTACAATCGATACAGAATCCATTGAAAAGACCTATACGATTCTTTCGCTGTTAAAGGATGAATATGCCGATGCGTTTATCGGCGGTGCAATGCTTCGCATTGATAAGCCGAATATACAGGTGGAATCCGGCGCATCATGGAATGCCGGGAATTTGATTTCCAATAAGTCCAACTTAAACATGAATGTGACATGGGACTGCCTCTTTAATGAAATTGAAGAATATACGGAATTTAATGCATGGTGGTACTGCTGTTTCCCAATGGACGTTGTATCAGAGGAAAATCTGCCGCTGCCAATTTTTATCCGTGGCGATGACCTTGAATACGGCCTGCGCAACATGAAGCATCTGATTTTGATGAACGGTATCTGCGTATGGCATGAACCTTTTGAAAATAAATATTCTTCATTTTTGGAATACTACATTATCCGTAACAGACTGGTGGACAATACATTCCACTTCCCAGACTGGGGCAAGGCACAGTTAAAGAAGGCAGTCTGGGGACAGTGGCGCAGAGAGTGTAAGTTCTACCGCTATAAGAATGTGGATTTACATACCAGAGGTGTCAGGGATTTCTTAAAGGGTGTGGATTTCTTCTTAAGTACAGACGGTGAAAAACTGCACAAGGAAATTATGGCAGCAGGCTATAAGGCAGTGCCGATGGACCAGATTAGTGTGCCGTTCCACTATAAGACATACGAGGCATCCAGAACGACAAAGTTAAGCATACTGCACAATATCGTGCGTAAGCTGACCTTAAACGGTTATCTGCTTCCGGCGAAGCATATCCGTATTGTATCCATGGCACAGGTAACATTCCCGGCAGTATGGAGAGCAAAAAAGATTGTATTTTACGATGTAACAGCCAATAAAGCATTTGAATGTGAAAGAAGCTGGGGTCAGGCTGTTGCAAAGTTTTTCCAGGTACTGGGACTTACCATTCAGATTGACTTTAAATACAATAAAGCGAAAAAAGATTTCTTAAAGCGTGGAAATGAAATTAAAAACATTCAGTTCTGGAGTAAATACCTCGGACTGGATAAGCAGTAAAATGTCTGTGGTATGGAGGAGCAACATTGAAAAAGCGAAGGAATAAAAAGAGGATAATCATTGCGGCGGTGATTGTATACCTTGCGGTTATCGGCATTGTAGCAGTCTGGGAATCCGGCAGGCAAAAGCCGGCAAATCCCGATACTGCGGCGGCACAGGAGGAAGCTTATAACCGTAAGAAAGCAGTGATTGATGCACAGGAGAAAGCAGAGCAGCAGGCTTATGATAAAGCGGTACAGTTGCTGGATTATGACGTGGACAGTGCAGCAATGAAAATATCACCGGCAGATTGTTACAGCATTATGACAGCCAACAAGCTTCCGGCATTATCGAGAATGGCAGCAGAAGATTCAAAAAAATATATGGGGAATCTTCAGGTGTTACAAAAGATTGAAAAGCTCGGTATTGATACGGCGTCCTTTGAGACACCGGAACTCAACTGGAAAAATGTATACAACCGGGTTTCAGACACAATGCAGAAAGAAAATACATTTTCAGATAAAATTTCCTTTACAGGAAGCACAGCTTCCCAGTTAAATACCCTGATTGCACAGAGTACGGATGCATATATTACAATTGAGAGCAGTACGGTACGGATGGATGAACCAATCAGCATGAAATCCGGTATTGCGCTGGATGCAGCAGGAGTTACATTTACAGGAAGCACGGATGACCGCGTGGCACAGGCAGTAATTGCAGAAGACTGTACGAATTTTGCACTGTATAACCTGAATCTGACAGCGGGCTGTTATGAGTACGGTATTTATATTATCAGAAGCAATACATTTACAATCGAAAACTGTACCATTTCCAATGCTCTTTATAAGGGACTGGTTATGATGGGTGAAAACAAGAATTTCACAATCAGAAACAATACGGTTTCGTATAATGGTAACGGCGCAGTTTTTCTGAATGGAAATATCAGTAATGGTATTATTGCAGGAAATGATGTCGTTGATAATTACGGCACCAGAAACCTCACAGCCGGGATTGTAATGACTTCCATGGAAATTGACGATTATTATACGGCGTATAATGAGTTTAAAGATGAACATTTATATAACCTGTTAGATACGCCGCATGATATTGTGTTATATCAGAATAATGTAAAACATAATAATTCATCAGGTATTTATTCCGATGGGGCATATCAGATTTATATTGTTGAAAATATTATTTATCAGAATGATAAAGAGGGTATGTGTCTGGATTACGGTACATTCGGTGCGTATGTCAGCAACAATATTGTCAAAGAAAACGGCGGACGTCTAAGACAGTCCGATGAAGATTTAGAAGCGGACTTTGTAACGACGTTTGGACGTCTGTCAGATGGTTCGTCACCGGCAAAGCTTCCGGGCATTTCGATTGATAATTCGGCATATAATACGATTGTCAATAACAATGTTACGCAGAATTACGGAAGCGGTGTGAAGATGGTGCGTTCCGCATACCGCAATATTATTATGGAAAATTCTGTATCAGATAATAATAAAGGAAAAAGTGATGATTTCCATTTCTTTGGAATTGAAATTGGACATGAAAGTACGCCGGATGAACCGGTTAAAGGACTGGACTTTACAGCTTCCTATGAAAATATTGTATGCAGAAATATAGTGACGGGAAGCAATTATGCCGGTGTGTTTTTAGCAGTGGAATCTTATTGTAATGACGTATTTGACAATACGATTCTTGGCAGTGAGTGGTATGCAATTGAGTGCCACAGTAATATGTTTAACAGTATGCCAAACAATATTATGGACCAGGAGATCCTCAATTTGTATGCACGCTGATTACATAAAGGGAAAATGTAGATAGTGTTTGACGGGCATGGAAATTGCGATATTTCATGCGGAAAAGAGGTAAGATGAAAAAGACATTCGTAGGCGCAGTGGCTGCACTGTTGTTTATGTTTTGCTTTAGTTTGCATCCGGTAAGCGCGCAGGCGGCAGAACATATGCTCCAGATGGAAAATGATGAATGGGTATGTTATACCGCTGGACAGCGTGATAATTCTTATACCGGGATGGCTGTTAATGAATATGGCTGGTGGTATATGAACAATGGTGCATTGGATTTATCCTATACGGGTATTGCTGATGTAAACGGTGAGCCGTGGTATGTAGTCAATGGCACAATTGATTTCAGTTACAACGGTATGGTAAATGCAAGCGGCAGCTGGTGGTATCTGAATCAGAATAAAGTAGATACAGATTTTACCGGTCTTGCATTAAATGAATACGGCTGGTGGTATATGAATGCCGGTGAAATTGATTTTTCATATACCGGACTTGGATATAATGAGTATGGCTGGTGGTATGTTGATAACGGTACTGTAGATTTATCGTATACAGGCATGGCACAGTTAGGATATGACTGGTGGTATGTGACAAATGGTGTCTTAGACAGAGATTATACCGGAATGACTGTTTATGATGGAAACTGGTACTATCTGATAAACGGTTTTCTTGACAGAAGCTATGAAGGCCTTGCAGATAACGAGTATGGCTGGTGGTATATTTCGAACGGAACAATTGACTTTACATATAATGGAATGGCAGCAAATGAGTATGGCTGGTGGTATGTAAGCAGCGGCGGAGTCGATGGCACTTTTACGGGTGTTGCTTCAAACAGCTATGGTTCATGGTATTTTGAAAACGGTACAATTAATTATAGTTATGACGGTGAATATACCTATGTAGGAATTACATATATTGTTAAAAATGGTCTGGCAACGCCGCTTCAGAAGTCATCCGTCGGAATTGATGTATCAAAGCACAACGGAGAAATTGACTGGGATGCCGTAAAAGCAGACGGGATTAAATTTGCCATTATCCGTGTCGGTTACGGAAATGATGATACAGATCAGGATGATGTATGGGCAGTACGCAATATGCAGGAATGCGAACGCGTAGGTATTCCGTATGGTGTATATCTGTATTCGTATGCAGTCAATGAAGATGAGGCAAACAGCGAAGCAAATCATATTTTAAGAATGTTACAGGGATTTAATCCGGTATTGGGTGTGTATATTGATATCGAAGATACAGAATATTATACCAAATATGATATTGATCCATACAGCTCAGAGGGCAGGGAACTGATTACCCGTATAGCAGTCACTGTAATGGACAGAGTCAGCCGCGCAGGTTATACTGCCGGTGTGTATGCTAACTGGAATTATTTCCAGAATGTATTGATCCAGAGTGAGATTCAGGCTTATAAGTGGCTCGCATGGTATAAAGAAGATACATCTGAGGTTCCGGAAGGTGACTGGATTATGTGGCAGTATACAAGCACCGGACATGTAAACGGTATAGAAGGTAATGTCGATATGAACTTCTGGTATGGATTTTAAAGATGGAAAAAACAAAACAAAGAATAAGCTGGATTGATGTTACAAAAGGAATTGCCATATATCTGGTGATTCTCGGACATTCGCTGATTGGTCTTAAGGTCAATGATTATATTTTTGCGTTTCATATGCCATTATTTTTCATTGCTTCAGGACTGTTATTCCGCGAAAAGAGTATCAAAAAAACCATTACAGGCAATATTAAAAAGCTGCTTGTTCCATATTACATTACGAGTGTATGTGTAATTCTTGGAAGGGCAGTCAGTGCGTACTTACAGGGCTGGACGGTTCAGAATATTCGGAATTTGTGCTTAAATACAATGATTGGTGCAGTTTTTGGATATGGTGTAGATGGAAGTAAATGGTTCTTTACAGTCTGGATGATCGGTGCAATCTGGTTTTTATGGGCATTTTTCTGGAGTGACATTATTATACATGTAGTATTTCGTTATACAAAGAACTGGCAGGAATGGCAGAG
>CALFCS010000157.1 GCA_937950565.1 uncultured Lachnospiraceae bacterium | reverse complement strand
ATTCGATGTTTCCATTATCGAGATCGGTGACGGTGTTATCGAAGTATTATCTACAGCAGGTAACAACAGACTTGGCGGTGATGATTTCGACCAGAAAATCGCTGACTATATGATTTCAGAGTTTAAGAAAGCGCAGGGTGTAGACTTGTCTGTTGATAAGATGGCAATGCAGAGAATTAAGGAAGCTGCAGAGAAGGCTAAGAAAGAACTTTCTTCAGCAACGACAACAAATATTAACCTGCCATTTATCAGCATGAATGCAAGCGGCCCGCTTCATTTTGATATGACTCTTACAAGAGCAAAATTTGATGAATTGACACACGACCTTGTAGTAAAGACATCTGAGCCTGTAACAAGAGCGCTTTCTGATGCAGGAATCGCGGCATCTGAGCTTGGCCAGGTACTTCTGGTTGGCGGTTCCACACGTATTCCGGCTGTACAGGAAGAAGTAAAACGTCTGACAGGAAAAGAGCCGAGCAAGTCCTTGAACCCGGATGAATGTGTAGCTCTCGGCGCTTCTGTTCAGGGTGGTAAGCTTGCCGGAGATGCAGGAGCAGGAGACATTCTTCTTCTTGACGTAACACCGCTTTCCCTGTCTATCGAGACAATGGGCGGAGTTGCGACCAGACTGATTGAGAGAAATACAACAATTCCGACAAAGAAGAGCCAGATTTTCTCTACAGCGGCAGATAACCAGACAGCTGTTGATATTAATGTTGTACAGGGTGAAAGACAGTTTGCAAGAGATAATAAGTCTCTCGGACAGTTCAGACTGGATGGAATCCCGCCGGCTCCGCGTGGAGTACCGCAGATTGAGGTTACCTTTGATATTGATGCAAATGGTATCGTAAATGTATCTGCAAAGGATCTTGGAACAGGCAAGGAGCAGCACATTACCATTACGGCAGGCTCGAATATGTCTGACGAAGATATTGATAAAGCAGTAAAAGAAGCAGCAGCATTTGAGGCACAGGATAAGAAGCGTAAAGAGGGAATCGATGCAAAGAACGAGGCTGATTCTATGGTATTCCAGACAGAAAAGGCGCTTGGCGAAGTAGGAGATAAACTTGACGCCGCAGATAAGGCTTCTGTAGAAGCTGACTGCAAGGCTCTCAAGGAATTACTTGAAAAAGTAAATATAGACGATATGACAGATGCACAGGTTGCAGAAATCAAAGCTGGAAAAGAAAAACTGATGGAAAGTGCACAGAAGCTCTTTACAAAGATGTATGAGCAGGCTGGCGCGGCAGCAGGCGCTCAGGGAGCAGGTCCGGATATGGGAGCAGGCCCGCAGGCAGGTCCGGCGCCGGAAGGCTTCCAGGGAGACGATGTTGTAGACGGAGATTATAAGGAAGTCTAGAGCACTTGGCGAGGTGTTTCACGAGCCTAGTGCGAAGACTGTTCCGCGGAACTTGACGAGATATTTTACGAGTCTGTTCTCGCGGAACTTCCTTATGAAGGAGAGACTATAATGGCAGATAAACGAGATTATTATGAGGTGCTTGGCGTCAGCAGAGATGCTGACGAAGCAACCTTAAAAAAGGCATACAGGCAGGTAGCCAAGAAGTACCATCCGGATATGAATCCGGGAGATGCGGAAGCTGAGAGAAAGTTCAAGGAAGCTTCGGAAGCATATGCCGTACTTAGCGATCCGGAGAAACGCCGTCAATATGATCAGTTTGGTCATGCGGCGTTTGAAGGCGGGGCAGGCGGAGCCGGAGGCTTCGGGGGCTTTGACTTCAGCGGAGCAGATTTCAGCGATATTTTTGGTGACATTTTCGGTGATTTGTTTGGCGGAGGCGGCAGAAGAGGCCGTGCAAGCCAGGGACCCATGAAGGGCGCGAATGTAAGAAAGAGTGTAAGAATTACTTTTGAAGAGGCGGTCTTCGGGTGCGAGAAGGAACTGGATGTCGTACTGAAGGATCCATGTGCGAAGTGCGGCGGAAGCGGTGCAAAACCAGGAACCTCTCCTGAGACATGTCCGAAATGCGGCGGTAAGGGGCAGGTTGTATATACACAGCAATCCTTCTTTGGAACAGTACAGAATGTGCAGACTTGTCCGGATTGTCATGGAACCGGTAAGATTGTCCGGGAAAAATGTCCGGACTGTAGTGGAACAGGATATGTGGCAAGCCGGAAGAAGATATCGGTAACTATTCCGGCAGGTATTGATAATGGGCAGAGCGTCCGCATTCGTGAAAAAGGAGAGCCGGGAGTAAACGGCGGTCCGAGAGGAGATCTTCTCGTGGAGGTAACCGTATCCAGACATCCGATTTTCCAGCGCCAGGATATGCATATTTTTTCAACTGTACCGATTTCATTTGCCCAGGCAGCGCTTGGAGCAGATATCCGTATTAAGACAGTTGACGGTGAAGTGATTTACACAGTGAAGCCGGGAACGAAGACGGATACGAAAGTGCGCCTGAAGGGAAAAGGAGTCCCGTCTGTCCGTAATTCCCAGGTACGGGGCGACCATTATGTTACACTTGTAATACAGACACCGGAGCGGTTAAGTGCAGAAGCAAAGGAAGCGCTTCGGAGGTTTGATGAACTTGCCGGGAACACGCTGCATGCGGCGAAAGGAGCAGACAGCGGTACCGGAGGAAAAAAGAAAAAAGGATTCATGGATAAAGTAAAAGAAGCTTTTGATGATTAAAGGATATACTCCCCGGAAACGGAATGTTTCCGGGGAGTATTTTTGCTAGGAAATGGTTGCAATCGATGTTGAAAAAGTGTACTATAGAGAAAAAGAAACATAAACGACTAAATTTGACTTTTTTTGCACCCCAATATGGTTATACTGTTTTCAAAAAGGGGTGTTTTTTTGGCAAATGAATTAAATGAGGAGAAGAACACTAAAGAGGAGGAAGGCATTATGGCAGCAGTAGCAAAACCTAACACCCGTGCGTTTATGCTTAGAGCTGACAAGGTGGATCAGTTTGTGAAGAAGAATGACGCATCCAGAAAAGCAGTGGAGCGATTTCATGCACATAGGCCAAAAGATGGTGTGGTTACACCTTTGAAAGGGAAAGATGAATAGATACGGGGAAGAAATATCTTATGATTTTAATTTGCTAAAGGTTGAGGATTACAATAGTCTTCAACCTTTCACATGCGGCAATGAAAAATTAGATGCTCATATCCATAATGAAATAATTAAAAATGGTGAGATTGTAGACGAAGACGGTTTGTATTTTGTTTTTAGAGACTTATCAACAGAAAAGATTATAGCGGTTGTCTCTTTAGCTGCGTCAGGAATTATATTTAAAGTTGGTAATTACACGCATGTATTGCCGGCTATTAAAATTGATGTTTTGGCAGTGGATAAGGCATATCAAAAAATGCATTATGACAGAATGTCAGAGGATTCTCAAAACCGGGATGAGCACTATTATTTTAGCGATGATATAATGGGAACCATACTAGAGCATTGCAGGAATATTTCCGAAGAGGGGGCTTTAGCCCGATACATTGTATTATATGCAGATAAAGATGCTTATCGATATTATGAGAGAAATGGTTTTCAAGATTATTCAGAGTTTATGATTAAAGAAAATAATCAGGAAATTATGAAGAACATACCAATGTATATGCAATTATAAATTAATCCTTTGTCGGTTAATACCGAATCTTAACTTCTTATGAAAAGAAATTCATAATTTCATCACAAATACCAGTACAAAAACAATTTATAAAAAAGAATATCCACGCGGCATTACGGCCATTCTAATAATAAGTCTGCTAGTCAGATAAAGATATTAGAAAGGTGGAGAAAATAATGGAAATGACCCTTAGATGGTACGGGAGTAAGTTTGATACCGTTACCCTGCAGCAAATCCGTCAGATACCGGGAGTAACCGGGGTAATTACGACTTTATATGATACTGCGCCGGGAGAGGTGTGGAGTCAGGAGCGGATTCGGGCTATGAAAGATGAAGTGGAGCGTTCAGGACTTCATATTTCCGGAATTGAAAGTGTGAATGTGCATGATGCGATTAAGACGGGTGCACCTGAGCGGGATATGTATATTGAAAATTATATTCAGACTCTTGAGAATCTGGGAAAAGAGGATATTCGCATGGTCTGTTATAATTTCATGCCCGTATTTGACTGGACGAGGACGGAGCTTGCAAGAGAGCGGGAGGACGGCTCGACTGTATTAGCCTACACCCAGGAAGCGGTGGATGCGCTGCGTCCGGAGAAGATGTTTGCTTCTATTGCCGGAGATATGAACGGAACTGTTATGCCGGGATGGGAGCCGGAGAGGATGGAGCATGTAAAGGAGTTGTTTGAACTTTATAAGGATGTAGACGATGAAAAGTTATTTGAGAATCTAAAATATTTTCTTGAGAAAATCATGCCTGTATGTGACAAATACGACATTAATATGGCAATTCATCCAGATGACCCGGCATGGAGTGTGTTTGGATTGCCTCGCATTATCATTAACAAGGAAAACATTCTGAGGATGCTTAAAATGGTGGATAATCCACACAATGGCATAACCTTTTGCTCCGGTTCTTATGGGACGAGCATTGAAAATAATCTGCCGGATATGATTCGTTCCATGAAGGGGAGAATCCATTTTGCCCATGTGCGTAACCTGCGGTTCATCACACCGACGAATTTTGAAGAGGCGGCACATTTGTCATCGGATGGCTCTTTTGATATGTATGAAATCATGAAAGCTTTGTATGAGATTGGATTTGACGGACCAATCCGGCCGGATCACGGACGCATGATTTGGGGAGAGCAGGCAATGCCGGGATACGGACTTTATGACAGAGCGCTGGGAGCGGCTTATCTGAATGGACTATGGGAGGCAATCGAGAAAGGAGTGAAGAGATGATTGAGCTTAGCAATGCGGGATTAAAGCAAGAAAAAGAGTGGAGAGAAAAAGGATATAAGCTGCCGCAATATGACCGTGAGAAGGTCAGAAAAGAGACGGAAAGGGCTCCGTTCTGGGTACATTTCGGAGCGGGAAATATCTTTCGTGCATTTCAGGCAAATGCGGCGCAGAAGCTTTTGAATACGGGGGAGATTGACAGAGGGATTATAGCAGTCGAAGGGTTTGATTATGAGATTATTGAGAAAATGTACCGTCCGCATGATAATCTCAGTATTCTGGTCACATTAAAGGCGGACGGGACAATCGAAAAGACAGTGGTGGGAAGTATTGTGGAAACACGGGTGTTGGATACTTCTGACCAGAAAGAGTTTCTGCGTTTAAAAGAAATTTTTGCAGCCTCTTCCCTTCAGATGATTTCTTTTACGATTACAGAAAAAGGATATCGGATTACCGATGCTGAGGGAAATACTCTGCCCCAGATTGAACGGGACTTTCAGGCAGGCCCTGAAAAGGCAGTCAGTTATTTGGGGAAAGTGGCGGCCCTTTTATATGTCCGGTATCAGGCGGGTGCGCATCCTGTGGCAATGGTAAGTATGGACAATTGTTCTCACAACGGAGATAAATTATATGAGGCAATTAGAGCATTTGCGGAAAAATGGGAGGAAAAAGGGCTTGCAGCCAAAGGATTTACAAAGTATATAACGACAAAGGACAAGGTGTCATTCCCATGGACGATGATTGATAAGATTACGCCAAGACCGGATGAGACGGTGGAGGAATTGCTGAGAAAAGACGGTATTCAAGGAATTCATCCGGTAATCACTTCCAGAAATACGTATGTGGCGCCTTTTGTGAACGCGGAGGAATGTGAATATCTGGTGATTGAGGATGCATTTCCCAATGGAAGAGAGAAGCTCGAGAAGGCCGGATTTTTGTTTACAGACCGTGAAACGGTGGATAAAGTGGAACGGATGAAGGTGTGTACCTGCCTGAATCCGCTGCATACGGCGCTGGCTGTTTTTGGCTGCTTGCTTGGATATGAAAAAATTTCGGACGAGATGGAGGACGAAGAGCTTCGCGCTCTGGTCTATCAGATCGGATACAAGGAAGGGCTTCCGGTTGTGACAGACCCGGGGATTCTGAATCCGGAGGAGTTCCTGGATACCGTGCTTCGTGTGCGGATTCCAAATCCATTTATGCCGGATACACCGCAGAGGATTGCAACAGATACCTCTCAGAAGCTGGCAATCCGATTTGGGGAGACGATCAAGGCGTATCTTGCTTCTTCGGAGCAGGACGTTCTAAATCTCCATATGCTTCCGTTTGTATTTGCTGGCTGGCTCCGGTATCTGATGGCGGTCGATGATGAGGGACGGCAGTTTACACTTAGCTCGGACCCGCTTCTTGACGTATTATGTCCATATTTGTCGAAAATTGTATTTGGAGGAGAAAAAAGTGAGGAGAAGGTAGAGGAAACGATACGCCCAATACTTAAGAATCAGGAGATTTTTGGTGTGGATTTGTATCAGGCTGGTCTTTCCGGGCAGGTATGCAGATATTTCTGTGAAATGATCAAAGGTCCGGGGGCGGTCAGAGCTGCCTTAAAGAAATACGTCCGCCCGTAAGTTTGAAAAGAGAGTAATAAAGTGCAAAAAGCCGGGGAATAATAGGAGAAAAGGAGGCGGGGAAATGGAAGTAGAAAAGATACAAAATAAGAGACCGTTTGGCTTTCGCGATAAACTGGGATATATGTTCGGGGATTTCGGCAATGACTTTACCTTTATTTTTTCCAGTATGATACTGATGAAATTTTATTCGGATGTCATGGGTGTATCGGTAGGATTGATCGGCATTATGATGATGGTGGCGCGTATTGCAGATGCATTTACCGATGTGACGATGGGACAGATTGTAGACAGGAGCAGACCAACGAAGAAGGGGAAATTTGCACCGTGGATTCGAAGAATGTGTGGTCCGGTTGCGCTTGCTTCTTTTCTGATGTATGCCAGCTGGTTTGCAGATATGCCGATGGGATTTAAGATTTTCTGGATGTTTTTTACATACTTGTTATGGGGAAGCATCTTCTACACAAGTATTAATATTCCGTATGGTTCCATGGCATCTGCAATTTCCGGCGAGCCGAAAGACCGCGCCCAGTTATCGAACTGGAGGACAATCGGTGCAACACTTGCGGGTACGGTAATTGGAGTGGTGTTGCCCCTGATTGTTTATTATAAGGATGAGGCGGGAAACCAGATACTATCTGGGAGAAAGATGACGATTGTGGCATTTTTGTTCTCCGCAGGTGCGGTTGTTTCCTATCTGCTTTGCTATTATCTGACGACAGAGCGTGTAAAGGTTGAGCAGAAAACAGAGAAATTTAATCTGGGAAGGCTGATTTCTGACTTGCTTCACAATCGTGCCCTGATTGGTATTGTTGTGGCGTCTATCTGTCTTCTGCTGTCACAGCTTACCCTCCAGTCCATGACGACCTATGTCTTTCCGAATTATTTCCGAAACACGGCTGCACAGTCGGCAACCGGGATTATTGGAATGATTGTGACGCTTACCTGTGCAGCGTTCACAGTCAGGCTGTCACAGAAATTCGGAAGAAAAGAGCTGGCAGTTTTCAGCTCCTTGTGGGGCGCGGTGATTCTCATTGTGGCTTTTTTCCTTCATATTACGAATGCATGGGTCTTCGTTGGAATTTATGCGCTTGCTTATGTAGGGCTTGCTGTGTTCAGCCTGATCTGCTGGGCAATGATAACGGATGTTATCGATGATACGGAGGTGTTGACAGGAGACCGTGCAGACGGAACGATTTATTCCGTTTATTCTTTTGCAAGAAAGCTTGGCCAGGCGGCTTCATCCGGACTTTCGGGATTCTTGCTTTCCGCTATAGGATATACGAAGGAGACAGCGTTTGAGCCGGATGTAGTAAAAGGGATTTATAATATTACCTGTCTTGCTCCGGCAATCGGATTTCTTCTTCTTGCGGCAGCATTAAAATTCTTATATCCGCTTACCAGAGAACGGGTGGAAAAGAATGCGGCGGCGCTGGAGGAAAAAAGAGGACAAAAAGAAAAAGCATAAGCTGTAGTCAGGCAGGAGGAGAGTATGACAGAAAGACTGGAAACGTATAAAAGAAAAAAGGACTATTTGCTTTGTGTCGATTCGGACGGGTGCGTGATGGATACGATGGACAGTAAGCATACCCGGTGTTTCGGGCCGTGCCTTGTAGAAGAATGGGGACTTTTAAAATGGGAAGATGCCATACTGAGAGGCTGGAATGAGATGAATCTTTATTCTATGACGCGGGGAATCAACCGTTTTAAAGGACTTGCGAAGATGCTTCGAAAGGTAAATGAAGCATATATAGAAATAAAGGACATGGAAGTGCTGGAGCAGTGGGTGGAAGATAGTCCGGAATTATCAGAAGAGGCGCTTGCGGCTGCAATCCGGGAGCAGGACAGCGTAATCTTAAAGAAGGCGCTTGCCTGGTCAGAGGCGGTAAACAAAAAAGGAAAAGAGCTTTCCGCAAGGGAGAAGCGCTCCTTTGAGGGAGCAAGAGAAGCGCTTGCCGCTGCGGCGCGGCAGGCGGATATTGCGGTCGTATCTTCTGCCAATTACCATGCGGCCATGGAGGAATGGAAGGAGAATCATCTGCTTGGATATGCGGCTCTCTTTCTTGCACAGGATACAGGAAGCAAATCCTATTGCGTGAGGGAGCTTTTGAAAAAAGGCTATGAAAGAGAGCATGTTCTTATGATTGGAGATGCACCGGGAGATTATGAAGCTGCGGAAGAAAACGGAGTATATTTTTATCCCATTCTTGTGCGAAAGGAAACGGAGTCATGGGAAGAATTCAGGAAAACCGGACTTGAGCGGTTTGTGCAGGGGAATTATGATGGCGTTTACCAGAAAGAAAGAATCGATATATTTTTAAAAAATTTGAAAGGATAGGAATGATGGTTGATTTAAAAGCAAATCCATATTATCTGTCAGATGAGGATTGTAAATGGGTCGAGGATACAATTGAGAAGATGAGTGATGAGGAGAAGGTCGGACAGCTTTTTTTCCAGCTCACATCCTCCCATGATGAGGAACATTTAAAAGAGCTGATGGAAAAATATCACCTGGGTGGCTGTCGTTATAATCCGGCGAAGGGGAAAGATATTCAAGAGCAGAACCGTATTCTGCAAAGTTATGCAAAGATTCCAATATTCATAGCATGCAATACAGAAAGTGGCGGAGATGGGGCGTGTACAGATGGAACTTACATCGCATCTCCGGTAAAAATCGGGGCTTCCGCAAAGGAAGAATATGCATATGAGCTTGGACGGATATCGAATGAAGAAGCGAAGGCGCTGGGATGTAACATGGCATTTGCGCCCGTGTGTGATATTTTATTGAACTGGGAAAATACAGAGGTAGCTATGCGTGCATTTGGAAAGAACCCGGAGGATGTAGCGAAGATGAGCGTCGCATATTTAAAGGGTGCGCATACCGTTCCGGAATTTGCCTGCGCGGCAAAGCATTTTCCGGGGAATGGGATAGATTTCCGGGATGCCCATCTGTCAAATAACGTCAATCTCTTGAGCCCCGAAGAATGGGAGCGGACATATGGGATGGTATACCGTACTTTGATTGCAAATGGACTGGAAGCAGTTATGGGAGGTCATATTATGCTTCCGGAATATGAAAAGGCAATAAATCCGCATAAAAAAGATAATGAAATTATGCCTGCGACATTGAGCCCGGAGATTATGACGGGGCTCTTAAGGGAACGGCTTGGATTCAATGGAATGGTTGTGTCGGATGCCTCTCATATGGTGGCAATGACCAACCGGATGAAGAGAAGTGAGATGCTTCCGGCTGCTATTCATGCAGGGTGTGATATGTTTCTGTTCTTTAATGATCCGGATGAGGATTATGATACGATGCTTCGCGCATGGAAGACACGCAGGATCAGCGAGGAGCGGATGCGGGAAGCGCTTATGCGGATTCTGGGGTTGAAGGCGCATCTGGGACTTCATAAGAAGAAAAAAGAGGAACTGGTTCCTTCTCCGGAGGTACTTGAGCAGGTTCTGGGGAAAGAATCCTATAAAAAAGTACAGAAAGAAATCAGCCGTGCAGGCATTACCCTGGTAAAGTATAAAGACAAGGAAGTACTTCCGGTTACTCCCGGGCGTTATAAACGGATTATGATTGTGCATGTCAAAGGGGCAGAAGATGGAATGAGTGAATTCCGGAAGTTACTGGGACTGGCTGGTGGAAATGCGGCAGAGCTTTTGAAAGAAAAATTGTGTGAGAAGGGCTTTGATGCATTTATTTATGAGAGCCCGCTTGACAGGATGAAACAGAAGGTGGCAGAAGGAGAGAAGCCGAGTCTGAATCTGTATTTTGCAGGAAAACATGCAATTGCAGATTTTAAAAAAGATATGGATTTGGTAATCACGCTTTGTGATGTGCCCAGCGGACGGCCGGTATTTGGCATGAGCAAGGGAGGCGGTGAGATTCCCTGGTATGTATATGAGCTTCCGGTTGTTGTAATTGGCTGCGGACAGCCGACGATGCTTGCGGACATTCCCCAGGCGCGCACGTATATCAATACGTATGATGCGAAAGACTTTACCCTTGATGCGCTTGTTGAAAAATTGATGGCGGGAGAAGAGGCATTTACCGGAAAAGACCCGATTGACAGCTTTTGTGGTCTGTTTGATACGAGGATTTAGAAAAAAGATATCTGGAAAGAAGGAGAAAGAAGATGCGTAAGGTAATTTCGTTAAATGAGGACTGGCGGTTTATACAAAGAGATGCAGGGCTCCCGGAGAGATTTCCGGATGACTGGCAGAAAATCAATCTGCCGCACACCTGGAATGCAGTGGATGGCCATGACGGAGGCGAGGGATATGACCGGGGAAATTACTGGTATGCAAAAGAGTTCGGGATGCCTGTGCAGCCCCTTGAGGGAGGAAGGCTTTTTATAGAGATTCCTGCGGCGGGGCAGCAGGCAGTTGTGTATGTAAATGGAAAGAAAGTCGTGAGCCATGAGGGCGGATATTCCATTTTCCGGGCAGATATTACAGATGCTTGTAAGAAGGAACAGAAGAATCTTCTTGTAGTTTCCTGCAGCAATGAGGAAAAGTCGAATGTGTATCCGCAGAACGCTGATTTTACTTTTTATGGAGGCCTTTACCGGGGTGTCAATCTGGTTAGTGTGCCCAAAGTGCATTTTGATTTGGAATATTACGGAGGACCGGGAATACAGGTGACGCCGGAACCGGATGAAGAAGGCGGTGCGTATTTCAAGGTGATTTCTTATGTAAAAAATGCGGATGAGAACTTTACGGTGCAGTATTCCATAACGGATAAAGAAGGAAAGGAAGTGGCACAGGCGGTGCGCCCGGCGGATGATACGAAGGTGACAGTATATGTCCCGGAGGCAAAGAGGTGGGAGCCGGACACTCCATATCTGTATACGGTCACAGCATCTCTGATAAGAAGAAATGAGGTGTACGATGAGGTCAGTGTGCGTGCTGGTGTACGAAGCTTTTCCTGTGATCCGGAGAAGGGATTTATTCTGAATGGAAAGGAGATGCCGCTTCGTGGTGTAAGCCGTCATCAGGATTTGCTGTATAAGGGAAATGCACTTACAAGAGAAGAGCATTATCAGGATGCCAGAATCATAAAAGAAATGGGCGCAAATACAATCAGGCTTGCTCATTATCAGCATTCCCAGGATTTTTATGATATCTGTGACGAGCTGGGGTTTGTTGTGTGGGCGGAAATCCCGTTTATCAGTGTCATGAATCCGGATCCGGCAGCACATGAGAACTGTATCAGCCAGCTAAAGGAACTGATTCTTCAAAATTATAATCATCCGTCTATCTGCTTCTGGGGGATTTCAAACGAGATATTGATTGGAGGTATGCAGGATGGGATGGTGGAAAATCATAAGGAGCTGCACGCTTTGTGCAAAGAGCTTGACCCGGATAGACTCACAACGATTGCCCATGTTACGATGACCCCGACAGAAGGAGCAATGCATGGGATTACAGATGTAGAGAGCTATAATCATTATTTTGGCTGGTATCTGGGAGAGATGGAGGAAAACGGTCCATGGCTGGATGCATTTCACAGGAAGTACCCGGAGATCTGTCTTGGCTTATCTGAATATGGCTGTGAAGGAATTATTACGTATCATGGTCCGGACCCGGCATGCCGGGATTACAGCGAAGAATACCAGGCGCTGTACCACGAGCATATGGCAAAGGTTCTGAAGGAACGGCCGTGGATCTGGTCCGGATATGTGTGGAACATGTTTGATTTCGGATGTGCAATGCGCCGCGAGGGCGGCGTGGCAGGGCGGAATAACAAGGGCCTGGTCACGATGGACAGAAAAATCAAAAAGGACAGCTTCTATATTTACCAGGCATACTGGAGTAAGGAGCCGATGGTCCACATCTGTGGAAGGCGATATGCCAGACGTGCCGGGGAACGGACAGAGATCCGTGTTTACTCGAATCAGCCTTCGGTGGCTTTATATCTGAATGGAGAGATGATAGAAGCACAGACGGCCGATAAAGTATTTGTATTTCAGGTGGCGTTGAAAGAGGGAGAAAATATGGTTGTGGCATCGGCAGGAAATATAAAGGACAGCATTACACTGGAAAAAGTGGAAAAAGAACCGGATATCTATGTGCTGCCGGAAGGAAAAGATAACGGCGAAGGGATTGCCAACTGGTTTGAACTTGCAGAGGGTATGCTGCCGGAGGGCTCCATGCAGCAGTTCTATGATGCATTTCACAAGAAAAATGAATAGAAACTAAAAGAGGGGACTGCCGCTTTACACGAAATTTTATTCATGAAAGCAGCAGTTTCCTTTTTTGTAGCGTCGTTATGCGTCAGAATGAGTCTGATGGTAACGGAATGCAAATGCTGTACAGATGAGCGCCGCGGCAAAGAGAAGCTGAATCCCGTAATTTCTCATCAGGTCAGCAAGCTGGGAGGAACTTAAGGAAGCGTTGTAACCCAGGAGATTGTTATTTTCCTCGTACCAGTATACTGGAAGAAAATGCGCCGCAGTTTTGATTCCTTTTCCCATAACGTCCAGGGAGACAAAGACACCACAGAGAAAGGAGAGCCCCAGAGAGACTACGTTCACCACTGCGCTTACCAGTTCTGCCCGGTGTACAAAGGTTCCGATAAAGAATGCGATTGCCAGCGAGACGAGTGTCATGATAAGGCTGTTCAGCAGGTAATAGGGCAGATGTGGATCCTGCAGGAATTCCTTTCCATATAGGCCAATCGGCATGAGGGTGCAGATGAGCCATACTACGGTTCCGATGACCGCATAGCCGAGAACAAACTGAAGATTCATGCTGCGGCTTGTGACGGCGGAACAGAGCATCCGCTTTCTGACATCAGACTGGTTGAAGGCTATCATAATGGTGCTCAGTGTGTAACATAAAATAGAAATCAGGATATAAGGCATATATTGGAACATAAATGCATGGCCGGGCATATTTCCGCCGTTGGAGTTTTTGTCGGCAAGAGATACCTTTGTGTCTGAAGAGGCATATTTGTTTGTTTTTTCAATTGCCTCGTCCAGAGAAAAGCCTCCGGCAGTCAAAGTACGGATACTGTTAAAAAAAGTATTGATCTGCTGGTCTACATAGATTCCGCTGTTGCTGTCCGGAACCTTTGTGATTTCCAGCTGCTTATTTTCTTTGAGACATTTTTGCTCAAAATCTTCCGGGATTCTTACAATGTAATAAACATCCCGGTAAAAGAGCCGGTCCTGAATGATGCCCGGATCATCCGGCAGTTCCTGGATGGTGTGCCAGTTTTCCAGATATTTGGAAAGCCCTTTTGCAAGAGTCCCTTCGTCTTCGTCAATGATACCAATCGTTAGGCTTACCTGTTCGAACATTCCTGCCTGGGAAGGCGCAAGCATCTTGTCTACCGTCAGTGCGATTGTGAGAAAGATGACCAGGTAGAGAATGACAAGGTTCATATTTCGTTTTGTGATTGTAAGGAATCCTTTAAATACTGTCATAACGTTCCCTCCTTATGCCTAAGAATGCAATGATAACCAGTCCGATGCTCATGAAGGCAAGGATAATCAGGCATCTGTGGAATTTTGCCGTGTCATTATAAATGCTCAGATAATAATAAGCATCGCTGAGCACCGCGGCCGGATTGATCCGGTTAATAATCGGACAGTGCGTTTCGATGATGTTTTTCATATTGCCAAACATCAGTCCTGCAAGAAATCCAGGCAGCAGGCTAATGACGACGGCCAGTCCGATTTTAAGCTCCATAGTGAATCTGCCGATACAGCCAAATGCAATACCGAGGGCGATGCCGATGGTGCTTCCCATAAAGTTTACGAGGAGCAGGGAAGGAATATCATCTCCCAGACTGATACCAAGCACCTTTACAATATAAACATTCAGGATAAGGATGTTTATAAAATGAATCATCACAAGAAGAAACATATCCATAAGTATGAGCGTAAGCTTGTGTGTTGGGGTAATGCTTCGCCTTGCACCAAGCGGGCTTAAGTTCGCCTGTCCGTCAAAGGTTGCTTTGACGGCTAAGAATACACCGGACAGGCAGGCATAGGCAATCAGTGCAAAAAAGTACTGTACATTTGGATTCATCTCTTTTCCGCCAGCGGATACTTCTTTTATTACCTGTCTGTAATCGCTCATTTCATCCAGTGCCTGGGGGATTTTCTCGGGGTGTGTCCCGGCAATTTCCTGTATTAAGGACGCATTTAAATTGTAAGTTTCCAGCAGGGAAGTAAGAATGCTTTCATACAGGCCGTTTTTCCCGACAGTCAGGGCTGGGGTATCATTTACATAGTAGATTCCCAGTATTTCTTCTTCCTTTAATTGAGAGAGAGCCTCTTTTTCCGTGGAAATATCCTGGATTTTTATCGTATCTCCGTCTATTTCATTCAGAAATGTAAGAAAGGCCTTTGCATTTTCCGATTCCGTATCTTCTTCAATGACAGCGACGGATATATTGTTCCACCGGGATTCTCCGGTACTTTCAAGTCCCAGAGAGCCGAAAGCAAGATAGAAGAATGTCCCCAGTATCAGCGGAAAACCAAGCGCCCAGAACAGCATCTGGTAATCCCGTGTAATCTGAAGAAACCGATATTTTAATAAATGTAACATATGGATTCCTCCTAATCTCTTAATTCTTTTCCGGTAATCTCAAGAAAGACATCGTTTAAGGTTGGAAGTTCTGAAAATACACGTCCAAAAGAGATATCGTGTTCCTGGAGATAATTCAAAATCCGGATTAGGTTATGTTTTGCGCTGCTTAATCTTATTTTCAGTATCTGTTCTTCATAGGAAACATCAAATACATGAGGAAGCTGTCTGATTTCAGAAAGTGCAGTTTCGTCAAGGACGATGGCTTCAATGGTGATTGTCTCGCCTGTTTTGATCATATTCTTTAGTTCCTCTTTTGTTCCGGTCGCCAGTACGCGTCCGTGGTCGATGATTGCAATCCGGGAGCAGATTTGTTCCACTTCTTCCATATAGTGAGAGGTGTAGATAATGGTGGAGCCCTGGCGGTTCAGTTCCAGAATCCCCTCCAGAATTTTATTCCGGCTCTGCGGGTCGACAGCAACCGTTGGTTCATCCATAATGATAAGCCTTGGCTTATGTACAATGCCGCAGGCGATATTTAATCTTCTTAAGAGACCGCCGGACAGTTTTTTCGGACGCATTTTACGGAAGTCCTCCAGCCCGGTAAAGCGGATTGCTTCTTCTACGAGTTCCTTTCGTTTTGTTTTGTCTTTGATGTACAGACCGCAGAAATAGTCGATATTTTCCTGCACATTCATTTGCTCAAATACGGCGACATTCTGCATTACAACCCCAATCTGTTTTTTGATATCATAGCTGTCCGGATGCATTTCTTTCCCGAAGATGGTAATGCTGCCTTTATCATACTTCAAAAGAGACAGAAGGCAGTTGATCGCAGTTGTTTTCCCGGAACCGTTTGGTCCGAGAAGTCCGAAAACTTCCCCTTCTTTTATGTTCAGGTTCAAATGATCCAGTGCGACAAGATCGCCATATCGTTTTACAAGGTTCTGTATTTGTATCATAGAGCACCTCCATTTTTATTTGTTACTTGTAGTATAAGATTTTCGCGTATATAATGGTAGTGTTGGATGTCACAAATGATAGATGACAAATGTCATAAGGAGGAGAGCGCGGATGAAGCAGATAGTTGATCAGGCAGTTCTGCTGTTATACTGTATGGCCTCTTTATTATATACACCGCCGGATACTGCGTTTGTGGTGGCGCTGTTGATTACACTAATCTATGTGTCAATAAGTAATATTGAATATTTCCATGGCCTGCATCAGGGATTTGCTGTTTTCTTTCTTATAGCGGCGTATTTCTGCCCGCAGTGCCTGCTTTTCACTCCGGCAGTATTTTATAGTATCTTAAAGAACCGGTGCTATATTCCAGGAGCGGTCATTGCCGGAATGAGCCTTTGGTTTTATAAAGATACCGGAATCTGCTTTCTGATCCACATTGGAATCGGAGTGGCCTTTTCGGCTCTTCTCTGGGAGCGGACCAGCAGCTATGAGAGTCTTTCTGATTTATTTAAAAAGACAAGGGATGACAGCACGGAGCTGACACTTTTGTTAAAGGAGAAGAACCAGACACTCCTTGAAAACCAGGATTATGAGGTTTATACAGCTACTTTAAAGGAAAGAAACCGTATTGCAAGAGAGATTCACGATCATGTGGGACATATGCTGTCCAGGGCAATCCTGATGGTGGGAGCCATGAAGGCGGTGAACCAGGAGGAAACGATGGAGGAGCCATTAAAGGCTCTAGAGGATACCTTGAATACAGCGATGACGAACATCCGGGAAAGCGTCCATGATCTGCATGATGATTCGGTGAATTTGAAGGAGGTTCTGGAAGGAATTGTGAAGGAGTATGGGTTCTGTCCGGTAGAGTTAAGATATGATATGGGAGAGCAGATTTCCCGGGAAGTGAAATACAGTTTTATTGCAATTATAAAAGAAGCGCTGCACAATGTGGCAAAACATAGTAATGCAACAGAAGTGCAGGTGACGGTAAGAGAGCATCCGGCGCTGTATCAGCTGGTGATTGAGGATAATGGAAGCGCAGGGGAAGAGCGGAGCATGATAGAGAATGGCGCTCAGGGAATGGGGATTCAGAATATGAGAGACCGGATTTATGCGTTGGGAGGAACGATGCAGGTTGACTGCGGAAAAGGATTCCGTGTCTTTATAACAGTACCCAGGAAGGAGAATGCAGTATGAGAATCGTGATTGTAGATGATGACAGGTTTATTGCGGGCGCATTGAAAACGATATTAGAAGCCGGGGAAGATGTAACGGTAGAGGGGATTGGATATGACGGAAGCGAGGCTGTCTCCTTATACAGGGAAAAGCAGCCGGATGTACTGCTTATGGATATTCAGATGAAGCAGGTAAGCGGACTTGACGCAGCAAAAACAATATTAGAAGAAAATCCTCAGGCAAAGATACTCTTACTTACTACTTTTTCCGACGATGAATATATTGTGAAAGCGTTAAAATACGGTGTGAAGGGATATATTTTAAAGCAGGATTATCATAGTATCCTTCCGGCAATCCAGGCGGTACAGATGGGACAGAGTGTGTTTGGAACAGAGATTACAGCCAGATTACCGGAGCTTTTACAAGAAAAGCAAAAGTTTGATTACCGCCTGCATGATATCAGTGAAAAGGAATATGAAGTGATAAGGCTTGTGGCGGAGGGTCTCAGTAATAAGGAAATTGCTGCAGAGCTGTTCTTAAGTGAGGGAACGGTGAGAAATTATATCAGTGATGTGCTGGATAAGCTGGGACTCAGAGACCGGACACAGCTTGCGATACATTACCTGACCGGCGGGCGTGACTGAACGGTTACATCTGACCAGGCAGGAGAAAAGCGGATTTACAAGTAATCCCGGGTGTGTTAAGATAAATAAGGGAAAATGACAGGAGGAAGATATTATGGAAATTATAGCAACGGAAAAAGCGCCAGAGGCATTAGGACCATATTCCCAGGCATATGTACATGCCGGAATCTTATATTCGGCGGGGCAGCTTGGCATTGTTCCGGAGACAGGAGAGCTTGCTTCGGATACGATTGAAGGACAGACTGAGCAGGCCTGCAAAAATATCGAAGAGGTGTTAAAAGAAGCGGGAACAGATTTTTCACATGTGTTAAAAACAACCTGTCTTCTCGCGGATATTGCAGATTTTGGGGCTTTTAATGAAGTATATGCAAAATATTTTGTTTCAAAACCGGCAAGAAGCTGTTTCGCAGTTAAAGAGATTCCGAAGGGAGCGCTCTGTGAAATAGAAGTGATTGCCGCTGTTAAGTAAAGGTTTTGTAAGAAATAAAAAACAGGAGGAGTTAAGATTATGGAAGAACAACAGAACAACTGCAGCCCGTCTGACTGTGCGGGCTGCTCACATGCAGATTCTTGCAGCAGCAAGCCGCAGGATTTCAGAAAACCGGCAAACCAGTTTTCCCATATTAAAAAGGTGATTGGTGTTGTCAGCGGAAAAGGTGGTGTCGGTAAATCTATGGTAACCGCATCTCTGGCACGCAGAATGCGGGAAAAAGGATTTTCGGTAGGAATTATGGACGCAGATGTGACAGGTCCATCCATTCCGAAAATGTACGGACTGCACGAGCAGGCATCAGGAAGTGAGGAAGGAATCATCCCGTGCGAGGCGGCAGACGGAACAAAGATTATGTCAGTCAACCTTCTTCTTCCGGATGAATCCGCTCCGGTTATCTGGAGGGGACCGGTAATTGCAGGAGTCGTGACACAATTCTGGACAGATGTCATCTGGGGAGATCTGGATTATTTGTTTGTGGATATGCCTCCGGGAACCGGCGATGTGCCGCTTACCGTATTCCAGTCACTTCCGGTAGACGGAGTAGTGATTGTTACCTCTCCACAGGATCTGGTACAGATGATTGTAAAGAAAGCTTATTATATGGCAGTGCAGATGGGAATTCCGGTGCTTGGAATTGTGGAAAACTACAGTTATCTTGAATGTCCGGACTGCGGAAAGAAGATTCCGGTATTTGGTGAAAGCCATGTGGATGAAGTGGCCGGGGAGTTAGGAATTCCGGTACTTGGAAAGATGCCCGTGGATGCGAAGCTTGCAGAGGCGGTGGAGAGCGAGAAGTTCTCTGAGGTCAGCAACACATATCTGGATGAGGCAGTTTCCGTTCTTTAGAATTGTATAAATTGACGAAAAAGGTTCAGGATTTTTCCTGAATCTTTTTTGTGGGAAAATATTAAAAATCTCCACCTAGTTTAAATTTTTAGAGTTTCAGAAAAAGCGGAAATTTTTTATAATAATTAATAAGAATGTGTGGAGACACACAAATAAACCAGAAAGGAGAAACTTATGAAAAAAAGAAAAGGAGGTATAGGTTTGAAAAGGAAATTTTTATCCATGCTCTTAAGTGCGGCAATGGTAATAACCATGCTTTCCGGCTTTACTGTAAGCGCGGCGCCTGAGAGTGACACAACATTAGAAGCCCAGGCAGAAGACCTTGGGGAAAACATTGCGCTGAAGGCAACAGCAAGCGCGGGCCATGTAAATATTTATGGTGGCGTTACTGCGGCGGCAATGAATGATGGTCAGCTGGCGACTGGCAATACTTCAACTTGCTGGAACAGCTGGGGTGTATCAGACGATGCTTATCCGATGGATGCGACGCTTACATGGGATACATGGTACCGTGTAACCGGTATGCGTGTCATTTGGTGGGCATACAATGACGGTGGAGTTGTATTCCCGAGCAAATGTACGGTTTCCTATCTGGATGGCGATGAGTACAAAACCATTACAGGAATGACAGATGGAAATGGCAATGCTACAAGTGAGGTTGGCGTAGAATGCGACACTTCCGTGAACAATGGTGTAGATGGCAATAACAAGACATGGAACTATGTAAAATTTGATGAGCCGGTCTATACAAATTCTCTTCAAATGCTCATTTCACGTGATAAAAGCGGTGCAGGCGTTGGTATCAGTGAGTGGGAAGTATTTGGTGAAGAAGTTGGAGCAGATGTAAATGTGTTATTTGGAGCAAAGTTAAACGGTGAGAGCAATCTTGTAAAGGGTGCAGATGCGACTTACAGTGCAGCTACAGTTCCGGAAGGACTTGCAGATGTAACTTATAAGTGGGAAGTAGCATCCGGAGCAGATGTGATTTCCATTCAGGGTGCGGATGACGCAGCAAACGTTGCCGTAAAGGCAATGAACAGTGGTGAGGCAGTCCTGAAGGTGACCGTTTCACATGTTGAAGATGGAAACACCGTTACCAAGACTGCTGAGAAAACAATCAAGGTAGAAGGTATAGAGGGAATCGAAACCTATGTAACGGAGACCGCAGCAGGCGTTGCTCCGATTCTGCCGAAGATGGTTGTGGCAAAAGGACTTGTTTTTGATGATCCGACACCATCCCGGAAAACAAGAAATAATAATGTGGAGCTTGGCGAGACATTTGATTCCAAGCTTGTCGGCCCGGTTACCTGGGATGCAGTAGATGCAAGCCAATATGCGACAGCGGGAAACACATTCACGGTAAACGGAAAAGTAAATGTACTTGGACAAGAGTATGAGGCAAAAGCAGAGATTACCGTAAATGAAAAGGCCGTTGCAGCAGTAGCAAATACAACGGTTACATTTGAAAATGTAAAGCTTACGGATCAGTTCTGGAGCCAGAAGCAGAAAGTAAATGCAGTGAATTCTCTGAACAAGGCAATCTATGAGATCGAGCAGGCATCCGGCGGAGAGCCGAACTTTGTGAATGCGATCAAGAAGCTGAACGGGGAATCCTACGATGCATTCTCTGGATATGTATTCCAGGATTCCGATATTTATAAGAGTATCGAGGCGATTTCTTATACACTGTGTGCAATCAAAGATGATACAAGTGAAGAGATGGTGGCACAGAGACAGAAACTGGAAGCGAAGCTTGCGTACTGGATTTCCCTGATTGAGCAGGTACAGTATGCAGATGGTTACATTGATACACACTTTACATTGAGAAGTTCATCCTATTCAGGCGGCGGTGCACCTGGTACACATCGCTGGAGAGAGTTCTCTAACCATGAGATGTACTGCGCAGGTCATTTCTTTGAAGCGGTAGATGCATACACACGTTACAGAGAAGAAATCGGCGCTCCGGATTACAGCCTTTATGTAGTGGGTAAGAGATTCGCAGATGAGATTGTAGGTCTCTTTGGAGAAGGCGGCCCGCGTCATGAAGTACCGGGACACGAAGAAGTAGAACTTGGTCTTGTAAAGATGGCAAAACTGGCGGAAGAGTATGAAGGTAAAGGTGCCGGAGATGATTATGTGAAGATGGCACAGACCTTTATCGACAGACGTGGAGAAAACTCCAGCCTTCGTGACAGTGGTTATTATGGAGGCACATACTCTCAGGATAAGACAGCATTTGCAAACGAAACGACAGCAGTAGGACATTCCGTACGTGCAATGTATTATTATACAGGCGCTACAGATGTAGCTTCCCTGACCAAGGATGAAGCGACAAAGAATACATACATGAAGACCTTAAGTTCTATCTGGGATGCTGTGGAGAACAGAAAGACTTATATTACTGGTGGTATCGGAACAACAGCTCCGAGCTCTGATTCCGAAGGTTTCGGTGATGACTATGTAATCCCGAACGACCAGTCTTACTGTGAGATCTGTGCAGCGATTGCAGCAGCAAACTGGAATGAAAGAATGAACCTGCTCTATGAAGATGCAAAATATGCAGACGTCGTAGAGAGAAACCTTTACAATTCTATCCTGGTAGGTGAGAACCTGACCGGTGACAGATTCTATTATTCCACGCTTCTTCAGGTAGAAAGCGGAAATGCACGTTCCCAGTGGTTTGGATGTGCGTGCTGTCCTCCGAACCTGATGCGTACAATCGCAAAGGTAAGTGAGTATATGTACACCGTACATGCTGACACCCTGTTTGTAAATCAGTACATCCAGAGTGAGGGTAGTGTAAATGTAGAAGGAACAAATGTTGCGATTAAGCAGGAAACCAATTATCCATGGGATGGAGCAGTGAAGATTACAGTAACTCCGGAAAAGGCTATGGATATGGCAGTTAAGATCCGTATCCCGGGATGGGTAGAGGATCAGAAAGATAAGACAGTTTCTATCGATGTAGATGGAACAAAGATTGATACTTCAAAGGTTGAAAACGGTTATGTAACAATTAACGGCAGCTGGTCACAGGGTGCAAATGTGATTACGATTAATATCCCGATGGAAGTTCGTATGACAGAGGCAGACCCGAATGTAACATATAATACCGGACGAATCGCATTACAGCGTGGACCGATCGTATATTGTATGGAAAAAGCAGGCAATGCACAGCTGAACGAAGATATTGAAGACTTCAGCCCGCTGAGATTTGTGATTCCGAGAAGTGCAGATCTTACAGCAACTTATAATGCAGATCTGTTAAATGGTGTTGTCGAGATTACAGGCGATGTAATGTATAATGATGGCAGCCAGAACGGAACAACTGCGAAGCTGCAGGCAGTTCCATATTATGCATGGAACAACCGTGGCGACAATGGTGTACAGGGACAGAACAGTTCTAGCCAGATGCTGATCTGGACAAATGCAACAGATCTGGAAATTGGTGATTTGATGATTACGGGCGGCGCTCCTGTCACACCTGGTGAGACTACAGAGCTTACTGCAAAACTGAAAAGTGGAGAGGCAACAGCTTATAAGTGGGAAATCACAGAAGGCGACTGCGTGAAGATTGTCAGCGGAGCAAATGCTGCAACCGTAAAGGTTGAAGGTAAGGCAGTTGGTAAAGCAACGATTAAGGTAACTGCAACAACAGCAGATGGAGAACTCACAGCAGAGACAGAGTTTGAAGTAGAGCCGAAGAAGGACCCGAGAGAGAACAATGTGGCTCCGAAGGCAACAGCTTCTGCAAGTTATGTTAATCCATATCTGGATAAGGCGCTGGCTCCGAAGAAAGTCAACGACGGAGAACTGGCAGATGGTCCGGCAATGACCTGGAATACATACGCAATGGGCGGAGAGACGGAGACGATTACGCTGACATGGGAAAAACCATATGACCTTTATGGCATGCGTGTCATGTTCTGGTCAGATAACGGCGGCGTGAAGTTCCCGAAATCCTGTAAGGCAGAGTATTATGATGCAGAGACAGACAGCTGGGTAGAGCTTACCGGAATGACAGATGAAAGTGGAGCAATCGTTGATTCTGTCGGTGTGAAGTATGGCACGTCAAATACCGCTGCAACGAATGAAGCAAGCTATATCAACAACGGCAACCGTTATTGGAATGTTGCGACATTTGCGGCTCCGGTTAAGACGACACAGATTCGCCTGACACCTACGAGAAATGGTTCCGGTGCAACCGGATTTGGTATCGGCGAGTGGGAAGTATTCGGTGAGGTATCCGGCGCTACTCCGGCAGGCACGGTACTTCTTGATTTCTCATTTGATGATACAGAAACAGGCTTCCAGGGTGGCCAGGCAGTAGCAGCGCCGGCTGGTACAG
>CALFCS010000156.1 GCA_937950565.1 uncultured Lachnospiraceae bacterium | reverse complement strand
GCTGGTTTCCATAACACTGCCAGTATTCATAGATTGGAAGAAGCAGCCAGCTTGCGCCTGCATTCCAGTACTGGAACGGATACTGCCAGTCACTCTCGATTCCAATCGCACTGTTGCCATCTGTATTTATAGAAGGCTGAATCGCGTCATGCATCCGGTAATTGTTATAAGCATTCTCCATCCAGTCGTCCAGCTGGCGGAGCACAAAGGTAATAAACCCAACCGGTGCATCCTTAAAATGTCCGGTATTCATCGGAGATATCTGAAGGTTTACATTTGCATCCAATGTATAAATATAACGCCATCCTCCATTAAACTCTCCGGTCCACATACCGCTAAGTCTCGGTGCAGAATATCCGGAACAGCAAAGCTCTACATAACGTCCTGCATTATAAGCACGTTCTACAAGTGCATTGTTAAGCTCTGCCATTGATTTCTGCTTCTTAATCAGTTCCTGTGTCGGAGACTTAATGTCCTCGCTCTTCGCATTCAGACTAAATTTCACTTCATTGAACTGCTCTCCATGAGCCTTTGCATGCGGCTTAAGCGCAGCCTCATAATCAAATCCATCTGCAGTTGTATATTTGTCTATCACTTTTTTTACACATGCATTCTGCTCATCCAGCAGGTCATACTGCTGCTTATCCTTAAATTCATCAAATGTACACATATCAAAGTCTCGGTCTGTACGCTCGATGATATATACCGCATCAGCATCTGTAATCTTGATTCTCGGATCGGTTTCTGCACCTACATTCTGGGAATCCCTTGCAGTCGTTGTATTCAGTATCTTTTCCTTTTTTCCGCCTACTACAACTACCTGTGCAGTACCGGCATAGCCTCCGTTTTTCAACTCCCCTTTGGAATAATCCCCATTTCCCGGATATTTTCCGATCAGTGCGATATAGGAAGCATCATCGGACACAATCTTCTTATACTGCATATTGGTTGGATCACCATAGAATCTCGGATAAGAAGAAACATTATCCAGAGAAAGTTCCATATTTACTTTTGTTCCGGTAGATGATTTTTTAATCTCTGTAATCGTTACGTCATCTTCTCTGGATGTAAATGTTCTTCTTTCCCACTGTCCTTCACTGTTTGTATAATTCACACCTACTTCTGCAGTTTCAAAATCTGTCCAGCGTTCATAATTCGTATACTGTCCGCCGTCCCGAATAGAACTATCCATATCCATGCGGAGCTTCGGACCCGGATGATACGCATAGAAGAATCCCCTTCCAATCTGCGGAATATTATTCTTCTGTGTCATAACTGACTCTCGGTTGACTTCCAGCTGGTCATAATAATCCGGATTTTCTCTTGATGATGTTGAAGGCATCAACAAATAAATATTCTGATAAATTAACGTATCACTATAAGGATATCCGGCATTCACAACACCATTCTGTCCATTTCCGGTAACCATGCCTTCTCGCCATTCCATATCAGAATCATTCCATGCAACTTCACTTGGGAGCACATTCGATACAATCTTTGTCCGGGATGCCGCCGTTTCAAACTCCTGGCTCTGCATATAGATTTCACCGGCTGTCAGCGCTCTCTCATATACTGTAAAACCCGCCAGGCGGCCATTGAACATCGGGTCTCCATCCCATGCCGGTTTCCCAATATAACCGATTACATCGTTCATATCAGCGACACCTTGGGAAAGAACATCCTTCAGATTCTTTCCGGACACTTCGCCTTTCGCTTCTCCATTCACATATAACGCAGCCTTGCCATCCGCTGTAAATACAACGGTTACTGTGTTGTAAACATTATGATCCAGGCGGATGCTTCCGTCATTTCCAAGACCGGCTGCACCTTTCTCATCCTTCATCTCGAAGAAAATACCATTGGATGTCGATGGATGGAGACGTATGTAACTGCTCATGCCTCCCTTGGTTCCAAGTGTCCAGATGCCAGAGTTTTCTCCTTCCTTTGCTTTGAACTTTGCGGCGATTGTCATTTCCTCTCCCTGTACTAATTTACCCGGAAGCTTTACATATCCGTTCGTTCCTGCAAAATCCAGAACCTCATCCTCACCGTCTTTTACAAGATTAGATGCGCCAAGATTCACAACCTCCGCATCCAGTCCATGGCCTGTTACATCTTTTAATTTACCATCTTCCGTAAATTCCATGGAATAATCTGCGATAGGTCCTTCTGTGTCTCTTGTATTCCACAGAATCTCTTCCTCCGGCACTGCATAATTATAAATAGCAAAATCCTTTAATGTACCGCTAAAATACGGATCGTGATTTGCCCATGCCGGTCTTCCCAGGAAGCCAATCGCATCACTGCGGTTCGCACAGGTATTCAGAATGTCCTGTACCGTTACTCCCTGCATATCATAGGAGCCGCTCCTGCGTCCTCCTACATAATAGGTAAGTGTTGAATCCTGGATAACAGCAGTTACAGTCGTATACTTCTCCGCATTATAGGCTGCGTTGCTTTTTGCTTTCCCATTCTTACCGTTCACCTCAGATTCCCACATAACCGTACTGCCATTATCTACATTCGGATGAAATCTGAGATAGCTGACCCCCTCAGTACTTGCATTCTTTGTGCCGAGTACAAAGAGTCCTTCATTGTTCTTACTGCCGATTTTGTACGTCATCTCAATCGTCATAGCGCCTGAATGGTCTCCGATACAATCCGGAATTTTTACATATCCGCTTCCATTAAACTTTAAAGCGCTTCCACCATCTGCATCTGTCACAAAATCCTTCTCTGACAGACCGGATAATTCCGCACTGTATCCATTTCCTGATACATCTTTCAGTTTTCCGTCTTCCAATGTCATGTCATAATGTACAAGCGGTTCCTGATAAGTCTCTTTTGCCTCTGCCTGTCCGATTGGTACAAGATATGATGCCAGCATGGCAAAAACTAATGAAGCCGCGAGTAATCTTCTCTTCTTTTTCACTGAATTTTCCTCCTTTTAATTTTTATTTTGTTGACATTATATCTATATATTATCAGTCTTTTTTCTATTGAAAACAATTAACTTTTCTCCAAAAAAATGTAAATATCCTCTTCTCTTCCATCATATATCAGAAAGAAAACAGCAGTTTTTCATTTTCCGATGCATAAATATTATCAATTGTAATCACTTCAGTATCTGAATAAATGATGGGTTCTACTTCTTTTCCTCTTGCAATCTCTATCGCTGTCTTAATACCAAAATATCCCATATGGAACGGCTTCTGTACGATTAACGCATCAATCACTCCTTTTTCCATATATGCAATCCCTGTTTCATCATTATCAATTCCAATCACAGTTATCTGCCCGGCCAGCCCCATCTCATCAACTGCCTGGGCCGCTCCCGTGACCGCAGGAAGATTTAAACCTACAACGCAGTTAATCTCCGGCTGCTCTGTCAGCAGTTCCTTTGTCATCTTACAGGCAATCTGCCGGTCCGATTCACAATACAATACCTTCTCAACTCTTTTTTCCTCCCCTGCAAGGCCCTTCCGGAACCCTTCTTCCCGCTCCATCGCCGTAGATGTCCCTTTTGACTGGGATATGATTGCTATCCGGGTATCTTCTTTCACATATTCCAATACTTTTTCGCCCATCTTTACCCCGGCATCTACATTATCCGTACCAATATAACTGGTTTGTATCTTTTCATTCAACTGGGAATCGATAAGCACCAAAGGGATCCCAGCCTCTGTCACTTCCTTCAGAAGCTCCGTCATCTCGCTGTACAAGGATGGTGATACTGCCAGTACATCCGGCCTTTCGTTCAACGCCCGGCGGATATAATCTCTTTGCTGCTGTGTATTTTTCTCTGCATCCGGAGCCAGGATTTCCAGCTCCGCCTGATGCTCTTTTGCAGCGCTTTCAGCTCCCAGAGCCAGTTCCGACCAAAAATCCGTTTCCTCACGTGTTTTGGGAATATATATAATTTTTAATTTCTCATTCATTGCAAACGAATGACGCAAAATATTTCCTGCTATAAGCACTGTGCAGGCAGCCACCGCCAATATTATAGTCAGCCAGATTATGACTCTTTTTTTCTTCCGGGAGAATCTCTCACTCATCTTTTCTTTCCTCCTGCACCGGTATCACTACAGTTATCGTTGTACCTATCCCCTTTTCACTTTCTGCAGTAATCCCGTACCCTTCTCCGTAATATAACTTTATTCTGTCCTGTACATTCGCAAGTCCGATTCCATTTCCGCTTCCTTTTCGGGACTTTTTCTGAAGTATAAACAAATTCTTCAAAGTATCTTCATCCATCCCCACTCCATTATCACTGACTTTAAACCATATCTGGTCGTTCATCCGGTATCCGGTAATTTGAATAAGTCCTTTCCCCTTTTTATATTTCAGTCCATGATATAATGCATTCTCGACCAATGGCTGCAATGTCATCTTAATCATCTGCATTTTCAAAATATCCGGCGCTACCTGAATTGTAAAGTCAATCTTGTCCTTATAGCGCATCCTCTGTATAATCAGATACTGTCTCGTATATTCCAGTTCTTCATCAATCGTTACAAAAACCTCCTGTGTTCCGATTGCCTTTCTAAAAAACAGCGCCAGCGCAGAAGTCATTTTAATCGCCTCTTTCTGCTCCTCCGTTTCAATCATCCAGATAATAGAATCCAACGTATTATACAGAAAATGAGGGTTAATCTGTGCCTGCAGCGCCCGAAGCTCACTCTTCTGCTGCTCTTTTGCCTTTTTCACATTCATTTCCAGCAATTGGCCGATATACTCAATCATCCGGTTATAGGACATACATAGCTGAGCAATCTCATTTCTTCCATTCACAGGTACGTGAACCGGCCTGAACTCATTCTCCTGATTATCCTGCATCACGTGCTGGAGCGACTTAATCGGGTTCGTAATCTGTCTGGACAATAAAACCGAAACAACCAGTGTCACTGAAATCATAAATACAGCCATCAAGATATAGATACTATTAATCACTTCCTCATTTCTGACAAGCTCGGACACATCCGCAACTCCTACAACCGTCCATCCGGTCTGCTGTGAACGGCAGCTGGTATAAATTTTGTTTCCATCTTCCGAACGTGAGGAAAAAATGTTTTCCCTTTGTGAAACAATCTCCTTTCCCAATTCTTTCTTCACTCCGCTTAGGATCAGCTGCTGCTGAGGATGATAAATAATTTCTCCGTTTTCATCCAAAATATAGACATAACCATTTTCTCCCATGTTCACTTCTTCACACAAATCACAAAGCACCTGATAATTCATATCCAGAATCAGTAAATCACCGGTAAAACGCCCGGAGGGATCTTCAAGCTTCCTGCTCAGTGTAATTACCCATTGATATTCACCCTCCACAATATTCTGAACATGAGAAGACAACACAAGCTCCCGGTCAGACTGTATCGCTTTCTGATACCATTTCTTCTCCTTTATCCCCGCATAATGATTGATTTTTTTCTCTGGGATAATAATTTTACATCCTTGTTCTCCAACTACAGCAATATCATAAATGTCCTTTCTTATTTCCAGAATCGTTCCGATATTCTTCTGAAGCTTCCTGTATGTTTCTTCATTTCCTTCATTCTCCAGATAATTCTGCATCCCTCCCTGTCTCAGAACAGTCTGCGGAAGCGTATCTACATAAGTAATATAATTTTCCAGTTTATCGCTTATCTGCTCAACCAGGCGAAGATTATCCTCCGAAGCATTTTCCTTCAGAATTGATTTTGTATAAAAGATAGAAAAAGATACGTAGATACTGCTGGAAAGCAGTATCAGTATCAAAAACCTTATAACAATATCTGTCTGTATACTATGAAATCCTCTCTTCTTTTCCATAAGTCCGCCCTCACTGCCGCATCTTCTTCGCATATTCCTTCGGAGTCATATGAACACATTTTTTGAAACTTCTGATAAAATACCCCGGCTCCCGGTAGCCGCACCGCTCCGCCACCTCATATATTTTCAAGTCCGTACTTCTCAGCAGTAATTTTGCTTCCTCCATCCTCCGGTTTGTCAACGTTTCAATAAATGTCTTCCCAGTATAAATTTTAAACGCACTGCTGAAATAACTGATGCTGATTGACAGCTTTTCGCATATATTCGCCACAGACAGCTCGCAATCGTCAAAATGCTGCTCTATATATGCTGTGGCAAGCGCCGCCTGACGCGCCCCATAGCTTTCCCGGTTTTCCTTATAGATTTCTGAAGCATACAGAAGAAACTCCTCTGTGACCTGCACCATTTCCCGGATATGAGAACATTGATATAACTTTTCCAACGCTCCCTGCTCCTTCTGCAGCAGAGCGTCTCCCTCTATGCCGAACCTTTCAAATGCCCCCAGCACAAATACAAGCATTGTCTGATAAATGGAAATAACTCTCACCTTCCGGCTCCATTTTTCCCGCGCGCCCTTCATAACCTGACAGACATAACCTTTAATTTCTTCTGTCAGACTGCTTTGAACTGCCATCAAAAGATCCTGTTTACAATCTTTCCCAAAATCCAGGAAGTCCATTTCATGTTTCTTTTTATTATAATCTTCCCAGAAATAAATCTGATCTTCTCTGTCCAAATATAGAAACTCTTTCAGTTCCAACGCCTTTCCATATGAAAAATGTAGTTCTTCATAATCGGAAACAGGCATTCCGACCAAAAAATTAATCTCTGCTTTACACTGCTTCCTTATATATACATTTGCTCCTTCTTTTACATTTGTCAAAAGCTCCCTCAGCCTTACATTATTCTCATCTCTTCCAAACAATACGAACTCATTATCCATCGTCCGGAAAACCAGGAGCTTAGAAGAATATCCTTGTATCTTATTCTCCAGCCCATCCTTTTGATAATCAGACAAACTGATAGAAGGACATAAAATTGCAGCGCAGGATACTGAATGTTCCTTATAAAATCCGCCTCCATATTGCTGCAGTCTCTCACAGGTATATTCTGTATCAAAACCAAGCACGAGTCTCATCAGTTGCTGCGAACGATATATATCATAATGTTCCAGATAATGTGCCTGTATTTCCTTACTCTGCCTCCAATTATCCAGACTTTCCTTCTGCTTCCTTAACATATCCATCAATTCTTCTGATGTAATCGGTTTCAGCAAATATGAAGATACCTGGTACTGCATTGCCTGTTTTGCATATTCAAACTCTGCATATCCACTCAAAATCACAACTCTGGTTTCTGGCGTTCTTTCATGTATATACCTGGCAAGTTCCAGACCGTCCACATATGGCATACAGATATCTGTCAAAACCACGTCCACAAACTCCTTCTCCAGAATACACATTGCCTCCTGTCCATTTTCACAGGCTGCCACTAATTCAAAACCCAGTTCTTCCCACGGAATCTTTTGTCTGATTTTTTCCCGTATTAAGATTTCGTCATCTACAAGCAATATTTTATACATTTGTTCTATTTCCTCTCCTCTGTCAATCTCCCTATTTAACTACAGTATACGAAACCCCATCGCCGGATACAATATCTTTACTTCACCTATATCGCTGCCTGATTCTGAAAAAATCAAAAAATTCTGCCAATTTTCAATTACAGGGATAAAAACATATTCGTTCTTATCCCCATAAAATCTATAGTGCTTTTATATTATTCCATAAATCTCTGAATGATTATCGCTGTTTCTGCACGTGATGCAGTACCCTGAGGATCAATGATGGTTCCTTCATCCTTACCTTTGATAATACCCATACCATAAGCCCACTGCATTGCTTCGTGTGCAAACCCAGTTACGTTTGCCGCATCCTCAAATTCCGAATAGTCAGCCCTTGTGGTTGTATCTTTTTTCAGATACTTCGCATAGCGGTACATCATGACCGCCATCTGTTCTCTTGTAATATCGTCCGCCGGGCCAAAATAACCATTTTCGTAACCATTCACGATACCTGCTTCTGCCGCCCAGAGGATTGCCGGCCCATACCACTCATCACCGGCAACATCCTGAAAAGTTTTTGTTGTTTCACAAGAAGGTGATCCTTCCATACGATAAAGAATGAGTGCAAACTGTGCACGGGCGAGCTTATTATATGGTCCGAAATGCGTCGGGTCCATACCGGTCATTAAGCCTTTCTCATAGTTATAAGCCACTTCATTATAGAACCAGTCAGATTCTTTCACATCCTCATATGGAAGTTCTTTCCTATCTGCAATCTTTACTGTTGCAGTCACTGTAATTTCTGTAGAACTGTACAGTTGTTTATCCGGAGCGTTATATAACAGGCTTCCATTTGCTCCTACCCACTGGTTTTTATTTGCGCCAATGGTATCTACAACACCGGTTACCTGATATTCTCCCTCTGTCTGGACGTCCACTTCTGCCATATCCCAATGAACAGGAAGTTTTGAAGTACCTCTCTCGTATGCCAGATTCACTTCTACTGTTTCCGGAAGCAATGCCTCAATATCTTCTACAGAAGTTCCTTTTTCCACAGTAACCCCATCCAGGTCCTCTTTTACTGCCGAAATAGCATCTGCTGCCCGAAGAGCATCGTACTGTGCTTTTGTAAGAGAAATAACGCCACCGTGTTTTGTCTCTCCCGTCAGGAAGTAATCCGCACTGTCAATATAGTCCCAGCCTGCATCCAGATTGGTCGTATACATCGGCTGGTAACCTGGTGAAGGCATATCATCCACAAAGAGATAAAAACTATCTTCTTTACTATGATCCTTAAATACTGCCGGACCTTCTACGCCGCCAAAACGACTCGCACCGATACCGCTCTGAATTCTGGTCCACTGTGCATTCCCTTTCCACCATTCCTTCTCTGTTGTGGACTCCATGATAATGCCGTCCGCATGACTCTTTGTTACATGATATGTTTTTCCATTTGCCTGAATCAGAGAAGTATCAATAAAACCGGCGCTGCCGCCATATAAGAAGACTCCTCCATATTCAAACGTATCCTGTGTAAAATCAGTTGTCACACCCCATACAATGTTAGAGCCGCCGGAGCCTTTTACATGCTCTTTATCATTAATGTCAAATACATTTGAAGACCAGTAAACAACAAACGCGCCTTTTCCTTCACCGTAGTAATCCGGTACCCATGTAGTCTCCGGAGCCCACATCATACCAAGCTCTGCGACTTTTTCACCATCTGCATTTAAGGACATATCAATCTGTCTGTTTTCGCTCCAGTGAATCAGATCTTTGGATTCCCAGACATTCATAAGAGTACTTCCGACCCGGCTCCATTCTGCCCAGCAATAATTGACGTTAGCATAATAATCCATATCACCGCCAAATACACGCAGGTCTGTTGCAATAATGTAGAAGGTCTCTGTTTCCGGGTTATAGGTAATAAATGGATCTCTCGCTCCTGTCGTATTTTTATTAGAAACAAGAATTGGCTGCCTTCCATTCAACGGATCCCACTGCTCCGGATTATCTCCGCGGGAGATATCCAGATAAATCTTTTCCTGATACCCTTGTGAATCCTCTACAAAATGCACTAACAGATATCCATACGGGTCATCCGGGGCCGCTTCCGGTGAAATTGTGATATTCACTTCCTTTTCTCTGATTACTCCACGAAGATTTACAATCGCAGTCAGTTTTTCTTTAACTGTCTTGCCGCCATTCTCTGGCTGCCGGATGGAAGCAGAGACTCCATCCTCCGCTATCACTACACGATCCGTCTCAGACTTCCAGGTAACCATACCATTATAATCCGGCAGCTTCATAAAGGAATCATCTACTGTAATATCGCGTACTTTTGCAATCTCGTCATCTACCATGTCAATAAATTCTTTCTCATGGAGCTTTCCATCGTAATCGGATATCGCTTTTACCTCTCCTGCCTTCAGTGCGCGGTCATAGACACGGAAGGAAGCGACCGCTCCTCTGAACATCGGATCATTATAAGGGGCACGTCCAATGGTATTCCGCGACTGGTCGCTTACCTGTGCGAGAGATAAATCTGGTTCTGTCACCTTTCCTACTTCTACACCGTCAATATAGAAGGTAAGGGTATGCGCCTCTGCATCAATAACGGAAGTAAAACTGTACCACCGGTCTGCCTCCAGCGGATATCCACTTGCAGTTTTTTCGCTTCCATTATACTTGATACTTGTTCGATAATCTCTTGTATGCATGAACCAATACGTATCAGTTCCACTATTCCCGATATTCCATAAGAAATGATGATTGTTCAATATATATTCATCCGCTTTGGCCTCAATGGTAACAGATGCAGATGCCGCCCCTTTTAAGATATCATCCGGCAACTCTACCCAGGTACCGGCAGCTTCATTGGAAGTTCCCTTTCCATCGAACACCAGACCGCCATTTTCCCATACCGCTTCATTGTGAACAACCGCATCCCCTGCCGCCGTTTCACCGCCAGCAAGGTTTTTTAGTGTAATTCCATCCTTCGGCGCTTTTGACAGATCATACTCTGCAATAAGTCCTTCCCGTGTAACTTCAGGTTCCGCCGCCTGTGAAGATACTGTTCCCGTTCCAATTGTTCCCAAAATCATCATTGCCGCTGTCACACCAGCCAGCCATCGTCTTCTCTTCATACACCTCTTCCTCCTTAAATAATTTTATATTATACCACAAGGGTATATGTTCTCACCAGGCTCGTGTGATACCTCACCAAGTGTTCACATTATTCCACAAGGGTATATGTTCTCACTAGGCTCGTGTGATACCTCGCCAAGTGTTCACATTATTCCATGAATCTCTGAATGATTATCGCTGTTTCTGCACGTGATGCAGTACCCTGAGGATCAATGATGGTTCCTTCATCCTTACCTTTGATAATACCCATACCATAAGCCCACTGCATTGCTTCGTGTGCAAACCCAGTTACGTTTGCCGCATCCTCAAATTCCGAATAGTCAGCCCTTGTGGTTGTATCTTTTTTCAGATACTTCGCATAGCGGTACATCATGACCGCCATCTGTTCTCTTGTAATATCGTCCGCCGGGCCAAAATAACCATTTTCGTAACCATTCACGATACCTGCTTCTGCCGCCCAGAGGATTGCCGGCCCATACCACTCATCACCGGCAACATCCTGAAAAGTTTTTGTTGTTTCACAAGAAGGTGATCCTTCCATACGATAAAGAATGAGTGCAAACTGTGCACGGGCGAGCTTATTATATGGTCCGAAATGCGTCGGGTCCATACCGGTCATTAAGCCTTTCTCATAATTATAAGCCACTTCATTATAGAACCAGTCCGTCTCTGCCACGTCTTCATACGGAAGGTCCGGAACGTCTGGAACATCCGGAACATCCGGAACATCTGGCTCGTCAAAATAAGAATTATACAGAGATTTCACATTCTGCTTTGTCATCGGACAATTGTAAATACGGAATTCATCAATCGCCCCGCCTAAATATGCGTCATCTGCATAATAGGATTTGCCAATATAACCTGCATAATCATTTGCCGGCTCATAAATATCCTTCACCGTTAAGGTCACATCCGACCTTGAAGCGGCCAGTTCGCCATCTACATACATCCTAAGCGTCTTCGCTGCAGAATTCAAAGAGATAGTTACCATCTTCCAGGTGCCGGACTCCAGTGGTTCCGTAGCCGCACCCTGTTCTGCATTGTACATATCGTTTGTAATTGCAGTATACAGACGGCCGGAACCATTTCGCGGTGTTAAAAACATACTGGTCTTATTATCCCCATATGTTTTGTTTCCGCCAAGCGCCAACAGCCACTGGTTTACTTCTCCGCCGTCCCATTTTACCCACATATTCACGGTGATATCTTTCAGATCTGCCATAAACGAATTCGGAATCTGTACATAATTTGCTGTAGAAGAACCACGTCCGCCGCCGGACAGCTTCACAGCGCCGCCATCAATGCCTTCCGCCCATGTTGTATTTCGGATATAAGCGCCATCAAAGCCCTTTCCACTATAATCTTTTACTACGTCCGTATCCTCTTCATCGAATTTGTAATAAACAACAATGTTTTCATCTGTTACCGGTTCTGTTTCCGGTGCAACTGATACTCTCGTCAAATATCCTTTCCCCTTATAAAGAACCGTTACCAGCGTATTTCCCGCTTTTTTCGGGATAATCTTACCTTTATCATCGACTTCAAGAATATCTTCATCAGCGACATAGAAATCGGCTTTATCTGTAATATCCTTATTCTTACCATAACCATCCGCCTGAAGGAGCTCCAGATAAACAGGCTCTGTCCAGTCGCCTTCTACCTCTACCTTGTTTCCGGACAATCTGCAGACATCCTTTTCTGCAGGGCCGCTGTATGCATAATGAAATTCATCAATATCAATATATCCGTCTTCTGCCTTGTCGTTATAATTATAAACACCGATCTGGTCGCCGCGGTATCCAGAGAACCGCACATTAAAAGACTCGCCAAATGGAATATATTCTACACCATCCAAGCTATAGTAGTACTGATTTACCATGTTTTCATCGGTCAGAGAGGTAAACCAGATATCAGTCTCGGAATCCTTAAGTTCAATTCCATCTGTTCTGTTTCTATTCAAATCGAGCTGAATGTATCTTCTGTCTGCATCCTGTACAACACCGATACTGTAATACTCGCCGCCGCCATTAAAATGAACCATACCAGCCTTTTGGCCGTCCACCATGCCGCTAATATCCAGCTTATATGTCGCCTGTACAGAATTCGCTCTGATATATCTCTGGAAAATTGTATTGCCCGCTGTAAAGAACTCAGAGGAACGTAATGGTTTGTACGCATGCAGTCTTAAATGACCAGGATTTTCAGTCAGGCTCCACATATCTGCGCGTGGCTCATGATTCCACTGCCAGTTAAGAGAGAGCTCATCATCTTCAAAATCATCACTTTCCTGGAAGGACTTCACTTCATGGCCCTGAATTGGTTTTTCTGCAGTCCAGACCATAGCTCCGTTATCGCCCCATACCGGCCAATCATTTTCCCATGTCACGGGAACCAGATGTACCTGTCTTCCACCGGCTGCGCCATAACCACCATCATTAAACTGCGCAATCCAATACCAGTTCTTTCCGTCCGGGGTATCTACCAGGCCACCCTGAAGCGGACAATCATTTCCAAGGAAACGAATCTCATATTGTCCGGGATTACCAGGAGTTCCAGGGGTTCCGTCCGGATGTTCCCCGTAAATATATCTGGAACGCTTCATATAACTTCCGGGACCATTAGGACTGTGCCCTGCAAAGTCACAGTTAAATAAATAATAGTAATCATTTCTCTTATAGATTTTGGACGCTTCTGTATTCATTATGTTATAAACAACAGTTCCGCTGTCTACCATGCTTTCATTGGAGGATGCGTCCAGATCCAAAAGTTGTTTGCCATCTTCACTCATCTGGCACAGAATCATTGGATAACCTTTTGTGGAACCGCTGTCCAGGTCAGATCTTGCAGCAACTGCGCTGAAGATCAGATATGCATTTCCATCATCATCCCAGAACGGACATGGGTCTGTAATCGGCTGATCCACCGGATTTCCATTCTTATCCTTCAAGGCTGTCACTTCCCACGGCCCTTCTGCGGATTCAGAAGTCGCAACAAATAAACCACCTGCCAAAAAGCTTGGGATGTAAATATAAAACTTATTATTATGATATCGGATAGAAGGCGCATAAACCGCCTTTCCATAATTCCCCATGTCTTCCCAGCTATAGCTTGGATGTAATTTAGAAACATCCGGAATTGCATGACTGACAGTTTCCCAATTTACCAAATCCTTGGAATGCAGAACTGCAAGTCCCGGTGAACTGGTAAACGTGGATGTGACCAGATAATAATCATCGCCCACCCGGATACAATCCGGGTCAGAATAATCGGAAGGAAGCACCGGATTGGTATAGGTACCATCACCATTATCCCCCCAGGGATCTACATAGCCCACGCCGGCCGCACTTACTGTTCCCATGCCGCCGGTAAATGACAGTCCGACTAAAACAAACAGCAGAGCCGACAACAATTGTTTCATAAAATTCTTTTTCATTTTCCTTCACTCCTTACATTCTTATGCTTACCTGCACCATTTTCCCTAAATTTATTCTACTAAATTATCCTTCTGACATTCAATGTTATTTTCTCCGAAAAAATTATAATTTTTTACTTTTACAATTATAATATAGGATATATATCCCATGTAAGCCAGAAAAAAAGGAAACAGCTCCCATCTTGGAACTATTCCCTTTCCTTTTTTCTTATACTCCATCTTCTTTTAACTTACCTTCAGCTTAAACTTCTGAATCTCTTTTTCTGTGGATACACGTTCCATAATCGCTCCGATTCCTCGCAGCTTCTCCTCGAAACGCTCATATCCTCTCTGAATATATACAATGTCATCAATAATTGTGATACCATCTGTAGCAAGACCCGCAATGCAGAGCGCTGCCCCTGCGCGGAGATCCGGAGCGCTCACTCTCGCCCCTGACAATCTTGAAACACCCTCGATGGTCGCAGAATTACCGTCAATCTTAATATTTGCACCCATCCTTGCAAGCTCATCCAAATATTTAAAACGATTTTCAAATATACTTTCTGTAATCGTACTTGTCCCCGAGCATAAAGCCAGCGTCACACCAATCTGTGGCTGCATATCTGTCGGAAATCCCGGATAAGGAAGCGTCTTTACATGTGTACTCCTTAAGTTCCCTTTCGATACGACACGAACTGCATCATCAAACTCTTCAACCTCACAGCCGATTTCCAAAAGCTTTGCAATCGTAGCTTCCAGATGCTTCGGAATGACATTCATCACCGTAACATCTCCCCTTGTTGCCGCCGCTGCAAACATAAATGTTCCCGCTTCAATCTGATCCGGAATAACAGAATATTCCGTTCTGTGCAACCTGTGGACACCACGAATCTTAATCACATCCGTTCCGGCTCCTCTGATATTAGCCCCCATACTGTTCAGGAAATTGGCAACGTCAACAACATGCGGCTCTTTCGCCACATTTTCCATAATCGTGAGACCCTCGGCCATCGTAGCCGCCATCATAACATTAATCGTCGCTCCGACGCTTACAACATCAAAATAAATATGCTTTCCGACAAGATTCGACGCCTCCGCAATAATCTTACCATGCTCAATCTCCACATCCGCGCCCAGGGCACGAAAACCCTTCAGATGCTGGTCAATCGGCCGGCTTCCGATATTACATCCACCCGGAAGCGCAACCTCTGCATGCTTATACTTTCCAAGCAACGCGCCTAACAGGTAATAAGACGCCCTGATTTTCTTAATATAATCATATTCAATACTCAGATCCTTAACGTCTCTTCCATTAATCTGTACCGTATGACGGTCAATTCGATGCACAGATGCACCTATCCCCTGAATTGCATCCAATAATACATTAATATCATTTACATCCGGAATATTATCTATACGAACAGTTTCATCTGTCATAATCGCTGCCGCTAAAATCGCCAATGCCGCATTTTTCGCACCGCCTATCTCAACTTCCCCTACAAGCGGATGCCCCCCTTTTATAATATATTGCTCCATACTACACCTCAATACTGTTCCATTCTATAACTTTGAGTTCCCTGTATTTATACTTCCCTTTAAATCTCCCTGGCGTATATGCCATTTCATAGTATATCATAAATATTCTATTTGTAAAACATTTTTTACAAGTGCGTAATATTTTGTTAACAGTTCAGCCATAGCACATGCAGTGTGTGAATCATGCTCGCATGAATGAACACACAAGTGCCGCTATGGGCTGAGCGCCCGTTTATGAGCAAAGTTAGCTGCGTAGCAGCGAGAAAGCCGCGCAGCGGCCTTTGCGAATGGGCGTGACTGAACTGTTACGGGTTTTGTTTCTATATTACATTAACAGCTCAAAGCCTCCATAACACTATCTATCGTTTCTTCCAGCTCCAGCTCATCTTCACACACAGTTATATCTGCATACGTTTCAAACAACCGGACCCTTTCGTCGTAGAGGTCCTTCAAAGTCTGCCCTTCTTTTAATACAACGCCACGGCTTTTTGCATTCCTCAGCCTCTTGTTTATTGTTTCAAAGGATACTTTCAAATATACAACCGTTCCGATTTTTTTATAATGTTCCATTGCGTTTTCACAATAAACAACACTCCCGCCCGGTGCAATCACCGTATTCTCCACTTCAACCTGTGCATTGATGCGGTCTTCAACTTCCAGAAATCCTTCCGTTCCCTTTTCCGCAATAATTTCCTTCAAAAGTTTACCTTCCGCTTCTTGTATTAATATATCTGTGTCCACAAACTTATACCCCAGACGTTTGGCTACAACAACACCCACGGTACTTTTCCCCACCGCCGGCATCCCAATTAATACAATGTTTCTCATCTATATTACTCCCCTTTTTCGTATATTCGTTTATATTCTACCATAAAGGCATATGTTCTCACTAGGCTCGTGAAATACCTCGCCAAGTGTTCA
>CALFCS010000155.1 GCA_937950565.1 uncultured Lachnospiraceae bacterium | reverse complement strand
CAGCGGACAGAGGAAAGGACACAGGAATTATGTACTCAGAAAAAGTAATGGACCACTTCCAGCATCCGAGAAATGTAGGAGAAATTGAAAATGCAAGCGGTGTTGGCACCGTCGGCAATGCAAAATGCGGCGATATCATGAGAATGTACCTTGATATCGATGACAACGGAATTATTCAGGAAGCAAAATTCAAGACGTTTGGCTGCGGCGCTGCTGTTGCGACAAGCAGCATGGCGACGGAGCTGGTAAAGGGAAAGACAATCCAGGAAGCGCTGGAAGTCACCAATAAGGCAGTTATGGAGGCACTTGACGGACTTCCGCCGGTAAAGGTGCACTGTTCCCTGCTTGCAGAGGAGGCAATTCATGCGGCGCTCTGGGATTATGCTGAGAAACATGATATTAAGATCGAGGGGCTGGAGAAGCCGAAATCTGATATTCATGAAGGCGAGGAAGAGGAAGAAGAGGATTATTAAAAGATAATCTATCTGATGGAGAGAATATATGAAGGAAAAAGTAGTAGTAGGCATGTCCGGAGGAGTTGATTCATCTGTTGCGGCATGGCTTTTGAAAGAACAGGGCTATGATGTGATTGGTGTGACGATGCAGATCTGGCAGGATGAGGAGCAGATTGTTCAGGAGGAAAATGGAGGCTGCTGCGGATTAAGTGCAGTTGAGGATGCAAGAAGAGTAGCAGATGTGCTTCAGATTCCTTATTATGTCATGAATTTTAAGAATGAATTCAAGAGTCGTGTGATGGACTATTTTGTCGAAGAATATCTTCACGGACGAACCCCGAATCCCTGTATTGCGTGTAACAGGTATATAAAATGGGAATCTCTTCTTAGACGCAGTCTGGAAATTGGGGCAGATTATATCGCAACAGGACACTATGCCAGGATCAGCAAGCTTCCAAATGGAAGATATTCTATCCGCACCTCTGTGACCGGTAGAAAGGACCAGACATATGCTTTGTATAATCTTACCCAGGAACAGCTGAGGAGAACTTTAATGCCTGTAGGAAATTATGCGAAGGATGAAATACGGAGTATGGCGAAGCGCATCGGAATTCCGGTGGCAGATAAGCCGGACAGCCAGGATATCTGCTTTGTGCCGGATGGAGATTATGCCTCCTTTATTCGTGAAAATACACAGGTGGAGATTCGGCCGGGCAACTTTGTGACCTCAGACGGAACGATTGTAGGAACACATAAAGGAATTATCCATTATACGGTAGGACAGCGGAAAGGTCTCGGGCTCTCTCTTGGCTCTCCGGTATTTGTGCTGGAAATCCGTCCTGAGACAAATGAGGTTGTCATCGGAAGTAATGAGGAATCTATGTCCCGGTATGTGCGGGCAAATCAGGTAAATTTGATGTCAGAGCCTGAACTGGACACGAAGAGACGTGTGTGGGCGAAAATCCGTTATAATCATAAAGGGGCCTGGTGTACCGTAGAAAGGACATCGGAAGATGAGATTCTGTGTACGTTTGACGAGCCGGTAAGGGCAATTACTCCAGGACAGGCAGTTGTGCTCTATGACGGCGAATATGTTCTCGGCGGGGGAACAATTACAGGAGACAGATAAAATGAAAACAGATATACACATGCATTCAGATTTTTCAGGTGATTCGGATACTGCCCCGGAGGAGATGATACTTGGAGCAATCGAAAAGGGTCTGGAAACCATTTGTTTTACGGACCATTATGATAAGGATGATACCGAGTGGGGACCGGAAGGAATTTTTGACCCGGAGAAATATTTTCAGGAACTTGTGCCCCTGGCAGAAAAATATAAAGATAAAATAGATGTACGGATTGGTGTAGAATTGGGGCTTCGCCCGTATCTGGGCGCTTATTATAAGGATTTTACACAGAAATATCCGTTTGATTTTGTGATTGGCTCTGTGCACAGCGTACAGGGGACAGACCCGGCGGCCGGAAAGCTTTTCGTAAACCGCACAGATGAGGAGGTTTACCGCCTTACCTTTCAGGAAACACTGGAAGATATTAAGAATTTTCCGGATTTTGATGTGCTTGGGCATATGGATTACGTGGTGCGTTATGGGAAAGAACAGGAAAAATCTTATTCTTATGAGAAGTTTTCGGATGAAATAGACGCAGTTCTTAAGTTTCTTGTTGAGAATGGAAAAGGGCTTGAAATGAATACGGCCGGGCTGAAATATGGCCTTCCATTTGCACATCCGCATCCGGATGTGCTGAAACGATACCGGGAGCTGGGCGGCGAGATTGTCACTGTGGGCGCCGACGGGCATAAGTCGGAGCATATTGCTTACGATTTTCATAAGGTTTCTGCCATTTTAAAGGGCTGTGGATTTCAATATTATGCAGAATTTCGTGGGAGAAAGCCTATATTTCGGCGGCTGGAATAAGAAATTGGCATGAAAATGCGTTATCTTCCATAAAAATGGAAAAGGCACTTGAATTTTTGTACAAGATTTAGTACAATAAAACATGGTTGATAGTTCTTTAACGAAGGTTGAAGAAAAGAATAATGAAAACTTTAGGAGGAATTAATCATGGCAGTAAAAGTAGCGATTAATGGATTCGGACGTATTGGTCGTCTTGCATTCAGACAGATGTTTGGAGCAGAGGGATTTGAAATCGTAGCAATCAACGATTTGACATCTCCAAAGATGCTGGCTCACCTGTTAAAATATGATTCAACACAGGGAACCTACGCACTTGCTGATAAGGTTGAAGCAGGCGAAGACTCCATCACAGTAGATGGAAAGGAAATTAAAATTTATGCAAAAGCTAACGCAGCAGAACTTCCATGGGGAGAAATCGGCGTTGACGTTGTTCTTGAGTGTACAGGATTCTATACATCCAAAGCAAAAGCTCAGGCACATATTGATGCTGGTGCAAAACATGTTATCATTTCTGCACCTGCAGGAACTGACCTTCCGACCATCGTATACAATGTAAACCACGAGCAGCTTACAAAGGAAGATACAATTATTTCTGCAGCTTCCTGTACAACAAACTGTCTTGCACCGATGGCTAAGGCTCTGAATGACCTTGCAACAATCAAATCCGGTATCATGTGCACAATTCATGCTTACACAGGTGATCAGATGACACTTGACGGACCGCAGAGAAAAGGTGATCTGAGAAGATCCCGTGCAGCAGCAGTTAATATCGTACCGAACAGCACAGGTGCAGCAAAGGCTATCGGCCTTGTTATCCCAGAGCTGAATGGTAAGTTAATCGGAGCTGCTCAGAGAGTTCCAACTCCTACAGGTTCTACAACAATTCTTACAGCAGTTGTTGAAGGAAATGTAACAGTTGAGGATATCAACGCAGCTATGAAGGCAGCTTCTAATGAGTCCTTCGGATACAACACAGACCAGATCGTATCCAGCGATATCGTAGGTATGAGATATGGTTCATTATTCGATGCTACTCAGACAATGGTTTGCCCATTAGACAACGGAACAACAGAAGTTCAGGTTGTATCATGGTATGACAATGAGAATTCTTACACAAGCCAGATGGTAAGAACAATCAAACATTTTGGAAAACTGCTTGGAGTATAATCAACGACTCACAAAGGGTCCGGTCTTTTTGGACCGGACTCTTTTTTCATATTTTAAAAATAAGGAGGCACACATATGCTTAATAAAAAATCAGTAGATGATATTAATGTAAAAGGATTAAAAGTTCTTTGCAGATGTGATTTTAATGTACCGCTTATTGACGGAAAGATTACAGACGAGAACCGTCTTGTTGCAGCACTTCCGACAATTAAGAAATTAATCGCAGACGGTGGTAAGGTTATTCTTTGTTCTCACCTTGGAAAACCGAAGGGAGAGCCGAAACCGGAGTTATCTCTTGCACCGGTAGCTGTACGTCTTTCTGAGCTTCTTGGACAGGAAGTTAAATTTGCGGCAGATGCAGAGGTTGTAGGAGCAAATGCAAAGGCAGCTGTAGAAGCAATGCAGGATGGAGATGTAATTCTTCTTGAAAATACACGTTATAGAATAGAAGAGACGAAGAACGGGGAGGCATTCAGCAAAGACCTTGCTTCTCTGTGCGACGTATTCGTAAATGATGCGTTTGGTACAGCTCACCGTGCACACTGCTCAAATGTTGGTGTTACGGAATATGTTGATACAGCAGTTGTAGGATACTTAATGCAGAAGGAAATTGATTTCCTCGGAAATGCAGTAAATAATCCGGAGAGA
>CALFCS010000154.1 GCA_937950565.1 uncultured Lachnospiraceae bacterium | reverse complement strand
GGAGGGTTTGTTGATGGAAGTCAGATAGATAAGCGGAAGGCTTGCATCTGCGGAGAGCAGAAGCCTTGCCTGTCCGGCAGGGCTTTTACAGGTCAGCAGGATTTCATCTGCTTCCGGCTGTGCGATCTTTGCGATCCGGGCGCCTGAGAGACGGTCGTTTAGCTCTGTTACTATATTTGAAATTACAATACCATCTAAAGCCATAAAAAATCTCCTTTGGTGTTTATATCATTTCTGTTCAGATCTTTGCAAAATTTTAAAAGCATCTTTAAAAATGCAGGCATTTTCCTGCTGCTTTATGAAATTGACCCGGTGCTGAACAGTAACATGATATCAGATTTGACTGAAAAAAACAATTGGCATTGACGGCAGAGAAGCAATCGATTATAATAATTCAATATGGGTAAATCTGCCGTAAAACGGCGAAGTGACAGCAAAAGTAATTGCAGAGGAGAGGAATGACAAAAGCAATGATCAAGAGCATGACAGGCTTTGGCAGATGTGAAAATCATCAGGGCAGCAGAAAATTTACCGTAGAAATGAAGGCGGTAAATCACCGCTATTTTGATGTGAGCATCAAGATGCCGAAAAAGCTGAGTTTTTTTGAGGCGGCCATCCGGAATGTCCTGAAGCAGTACGTGCAGCGCGGAAAGCTGGACGTGTTTATCACGTATGAGGATTATGCGGAGGAGAATGTTGCGCTAAAATATAATGAAGAACTTGCGGGACAGTACCTGAAATATTTCCGTCAGATGGCGGAAAAGTTCGGTTTGAAGGATGATATCAGTGTATCTTCCCTGGGACGCTGTCCGGAGGTTTTCACGATGGAAGAGCAGGATATTGATGAAGAAGAGATCTGGGCTGAACTGAAGAAGGCAGTGGAAGGTGCCTGCGTCCAGTTTGTGAAAGCAAGAGAGCAGGAAGGAGAGGCATTAAAGACAGATCTTCTTGACAAATTGGAGAGAATGGACGAAAATGTAACTCTCATAGAGGATCGATATCCGCAGATTGTCTCTGAATACCGCAGCAGGCTTGAAGAAAAAGTAAAAGAGCTTCTTGGAGACCTGCAGATCGATGAGGGGCGGATTGCGGCAGAAGTTGTGATTTTTTCTGATAAGATCTGTACGGATGAGGAGACCGTTCGCCTCAGAAGCCATATCGCGACAATGAAAGAGGCGTTGATTGCTGGTGGAAGTATCGGCCGCAAGCTTGATTTCATTGCGCAGGAGATGAACCGTGAGGCAAACACGATTCTTTCGAAGGCGAATGATCTGGAGATATCGAATGTGGGAATTGATTTGAAGACGGAGATTGAGAAGGTAAGAGAGCAGATTCAGAATATAGAATAAGGAGAATGTCTATGAGCAGTGAAGGAATTCTAGTTGTTGTATCAGGCTTTTCCGGTGCGGGCAAAGGGACTATCATGAATGAGCTTTTGAAAAAATATGATAATTATGCGTTGTCTGTGTCGGCGACGACCAGAAACCCGAGACCCGGAGAAGAGGAAGGAAAGGCATATTTTTTCAAAACAACAGATGAATTTGAAAAAATGATTGCGAAAGATGAATTGATAGAGTATGCTAAGTACGTGGATAATTATTATGGAACACCACGTGCATACGTGGAGGAGCAGTTGAGGAAGGGAAAGGATGTGATTCTGGAGATTGAGCTTCAGGGAGCATTGAAGGTAAAAGAAAAATTTCCAGACGCTCTGCTCTTATTTGTGACACCACCATCAAAAGAAGAGCTTGTGAGACGTCTGGTCGGACGGGGAACAGAGACAGTGGACGTGATTGAGAGCCGGATGAACAGGGCTTCTGAGGAAGCGGAATATATGGACAAATATGATTATCTGGTTATCAATGATGACCTGGATACCTGTGTGGAGGAACTGCACTGGCTGATTCAGGGAGAACACAGACGAAGCGCCCTTAATGGAGTGTTTATAGAGAAAATGAAAAGAGAGTTGAAAGGAGAATAGGATTATATGTTACACCCATCTTACACAGATTTGATGAAAGTAGTGAATAAGGATGTCGAGGAAGGTGAGACAAAGGTAGTGAACAGCCGGTATTCTATCGTGATGGCTACCGCAAAGAGAGCGAGAGAGCTTATTGACGGCTCTATGCCGCTGGTAGATACTAAGGAAGGTGAAAAACCGTTGTCGGTTGCAATTGATGAGCTGAATCAGGCGAAGATTAAGGTTGTCGCTGAAGAGCATGAGTAAACAGGCAATTAAGGCAGGTGCCGTCAGGTATCTGCCTTTCTTTCCAAAAGGGAGGGGAAGTAAATGAAAGTATTATTTATATCTCTTGGCTGTGATAAGAATCTGGTGGATTCGGAGGTCATGCTTGGTCTTCTTGACAGGGAAGGCTATCAGATTGTAGACGATGAAACGCAGGCAGATGTGATTGTGATCAATACCTGCTGCTTTATCAATGATGCGAAAGAAGAGAGTATACAGACGATTCTTGAAATGGCAGAATATAAGAAAGAGGGAAGTCTGAAGGCATTGATTGTTACCGGGTGTCTGGCCCAGAGATATCAGGAGGAAATTCTGACAGAGATACCCGAAGTGGATGCAGTGCTGGGAACCAGCGCTTATGATAAGATTGTGCAGGCGATTGGACAGGCACTTGACGGAGATGCCAGGGTAACAGTGGAAAGTCTGGATACGCTTCCTATCGTAGATACAGACCGTCTGGTGACGACAGGCGGGCATTATGCGTATCTGAAAATTGCAGAAGGCTGTGATAAGCATTGTACATACTGCATTATTCCTAAAATCCGGGGGAATTATAGAAGTGTTCCGATGGAGCAGCTCATTGAGGAAGCGTGTATGCTTGCCGGTCAGGGAGTGAAGGAACTGATAGTGGTAGCACAGGAGACTACGCTTTATGGGAAGGACATTTACGGCGAAAAGTCTCTCCACAAGCTTTTAAAGGAGCTGTGCAGAATCAGCGGGATTCAATGGATTCGTCTTCTTTATTGTTATCCGGAGGAGATTTACGATGAATTGATTCAGGTCATGAAGGAAGAAAAGAAGATTTGTCATTATTTGGATTTGCCGATCCAGCATGCGTCGGATGATATTTTAAGACGGATGGGAAGGCGGACGTCAAAAGCACAGTTAACAGATATCATAGCAAAGCTTCGAAAAGAAATACCGGATATATCGCTTCGTACCACATTGATTACGGGATTTCCCGGAGAAACAGAAGAGCAGCATAAAGAACTGCTGGAGTTTGTAGATGAGATGGAGTTTGACAGGCTTGGGGTATTTACTTATTCTCCGGAAGAAGGAACACCTGCCGCTGAGATGGAAGAGCAGATACCGGAAGAATTGAAAGAGGACAGACAGGCAGAGCTTATGGCGCTTCAGCAGGAAATTGCATTTGCGGGTGCAGAAGATATGATTGACCGCGAAGTGCTTGTAATGATTGAAGGAAAAGTTGCCGATGAAAATGTATATGTAGGGCGGACATATCGGGACGCGCCGAATGTAGACGGATTTATTTTTATTCATACAGATATGGAATTGATGACCGGAGACTTTGCCAGGGTGAAAGTAACCGGGGCATTAGAATATGATTTGATGGGAGAGTTGATATCATGAATTTGCCAAACAAATTAACTGTACTTCGAGTGATTATGGTGCCTTTTTTCGTGTTTTTTATGCTGACAGATGCAGGCGGGGCAGCGAATAAGTGGATTGCCCTTGCGATTTTCTGTGTGGCAAGTCTTACGGATATGCTGGATGGGAAAATTGCACGTGCAAGGAATCTCGTAACCAATTTCGGAAAGTTTATGGATCCTCTTGCGGATAAGCTTCTTGTGTGTTCAGCGATGATCTGCCTGATTCCGTCCGGAAAGCTTGAAGCATGGGTTGTGACCGTCATTATTGCAAGAGAATTTATTATCAGCGGTTTCCGGCTTGTAGCTTCTGATAATGGAATTGTCATTGCGGCAAGCTACTGGGGGAAATTTAAAACCGTGTCCCAGATGGCAATGATCATTGTGTTGATTGCTGATTTCGGCGGTGTTTTTGACATGGTTGGAATGGTTCTGATCTGGGTATCCTTAATACTGACGATCATATCTTTGATTGATTATATCGCAAAGAATAAACAGGTATTGACGCAGGGAGGAATGTAAAAATGACAGTAGAGCTTTTGTCTGTGGGAACAGAGATCCTTTTGGGAAATATTGTAAATACAAATGCCGCTTATCTGGCGGAACGCCTGGCGGCGCTTGGATTATCCTGTTATTATCAAGGAGTAGTGGGAGATAATGAAGAACGTCTGGAAGGCGCAGTAAGACTGGCTCTAAAGCGCTCAGATATTGTCATCCTTGGCGGCGGCCTCGGCCCTACAAAAGATGATCTGACAAAAGAGGTAACTGCAAGGGTGTTTGGAAAAGAGTTGTATGAAGATCCGCATACAAGAGAGCGGATTCAGGAATATTTTGAACGGATGCAGCGCAAAAATCCGATTACAGAGAATAACTGGAAGCAGGCGATGGTGCCGGATGGCGCCATTGTACTTGATAATCATAATGGGACTGCACCAGGACTTATCATCGAGGGGGAGATAGATGGGGAGGCCAAGACAGCGATTTTGCTCCCGGGTCCTCCGAATGAGATGAAGCCGATGTTCGAGGAAGCAGTCGCGCCGTATCTGAATAAGCTTCAGCCGGAGGGAATCTATTCGAAAATGGTAAAGCTGTGCGGGCTTGGGGAAAGCAAGGCGGAGACGATGGTCGCAGACCTTATGGATGCCCAGTCGAATCCGACGCTTGCGCCATATGCTAAGACTGGGGAAGTACATTTCCGGGTGACGGCTAAGGCAAAGAGCGAAGAGGAAGCAGATATGCTTATGAAACCGCTTCTTGAGGAACTCTTCCGTCGGTTTGGCAGACATATTTATACGACAGATGAAAATGTAACTCTGGAGATGGCGGTTGTCGAGCTTCTGAAGGAGAAGAATCTGACTCTTACAACAGCAGAATCCTGTACAGGAGGACTGCTTGCAGGGCGGATTCTGAACGTGCCCGGTGCATCCTCTGTATATAACGAAGGGCATATTACGTATTCGAATGAGGCGAAGACGAAGCAGCTTGGTGTAAAGAAGGAAACGCTTGACTGGTATGGCGCTGTAAGCCATGAGACGGCATATGAGATGGCGGCCGGGGCGGCGAAGGCAGCCGGAGCAGGCGCTGCACTCTCTGTTACGGGAATTGCAGGACCGGACGGAGGGACCAAAGAAAAACCGGTTGGATTAGTCTATGTAGGATGCTGTATAAACGGAAAGGTGCGTACAGAAGAATACCGCTTCACCGGAAACCGCAGCAAGAACCGGGAATATGCGGTGGTGAGAGCGCTGACATTGTTGAGGGAAGAATTAATTCCTTAAAGTTCTTGAATTTCTTACAAAGTAATAATTGACGAATATTGGAGAATGTGCGAAAATATGATTGTATGATGTTAAAGATATAACAATACGTATTTGAAAGGAGTTTTAAAATGATTTATTCACATGAAGTCGAGATGATGTGTCCGGTAGCACAGGGCGTACACCATGGCGCCGCTCCGATCCCGGAAGAAGCAAAATGGGTACAGGCGAAGGAAGTTAAAGATATTTCCGGCTTTACACACGGCATTGGCTGGTGTGCACCGCAGCAGGGAGCATGTAAGCTGACCCTGAACGTAAAGGAAGGCGTGATCCAGGAGGCTCTGGTTGAGACTATCGGATGTTCCGGTATGACTCACTCTGCTGCTATGGCTGCTGA
>CALFCS010000153.1 GCA_937950565.1 uncultured Lachnospiraceae bacterium | reverse complement strand
GGGACATATGAAGAAAGATTTTAAATCAGGTTTTGTAACATTAATTGGCCGTCCGAATGTCGGAAAATCAACGCTTATGAATTATCTGATTGGACAGAAGATAGCAATTACATCGAAGAAGCCGCAGACAACGAGAAACCGGATACAGACAGTGCTGACGACAGAGGAAGGGCAGATTGTTTTTGTGGATACGCCGGGGATACACAAGGCAAAAAATAAGCTTGGTGAATATATGGTAAATGTGGCGGAGAGAACATTAAACGAGGTAGATGTGGTCCTGTGGCTTGTAGAGCCGGCTACATTTATCGGTGCGGGAGAGCGGCATATTGTGGCTCAGCTTGCAAAAGTGAAGACGCCGGTGATTCTTGTGATCAATAAGACGGATAGTGTGAAAAAAGAAGAAATTCTTCCTGTAATTGCGGCATATAAGGATATTTATAATTTTGCGGAAATCGTTCCGGTATCAGCAAGAAGCGGGGATAATACAGGGGAACTTTTAAGAGTGATAATGAAGTATTTACCGTATGGTCCGCAGTTTTATGATGAGGACACGATAACGGACCAGCCCGAAAGACAAATTGTCGCCGAAATCATCCGCGAGAAAGCGCTTCATTCCCTGCAGGATGAAATTCCCCACGGGATTGCAGTGGCGATAGACCGGATGAAGATGCAGAAAAAGATTATGCATATTGATGCGACTATAATATGTGAGCGGGATTCCCACAAGGGGATAATTATTGGAAAACAAGGAAATATGTTGAAAAAAATAGGCAGTACAGCCAGATACGAAATCGAAAAAATGCTGGATTGCCAGGTAAACTTAAAGCTTTGGATTAAAGTAAAGAAGGATTGGCGTGACAGTGAATTCCTGATGAAAAATTTTGGTTATCGGGAAGAAGAATAAAAAGCGGCTAATGTGGGAGAACCTAAGTATATAACTACAGACGATGAGGTGATCCTATGGAAGAAAAGTACTGGAAGCAGTTTACAGAGACAGGAAAAATTACAGATTATCTGTATTACAGGGGAATGCAGATATGCAGCCGCGTAATAAGCAGTTATGAAGGTGAAAAGGTTCATGAACCAGATTACAGTAACAGGTATGATACTTGCGGTGACACCGGTAGGAGAATATGATAAACGGGTTGTAATCCTGACAAAAGAACGGGGAAAGATTGCCGCATTTGCCAGGGGCGCCAGAAAACCAAACAGTATGCTGGTAGGAGTGACAACTCCCTTTTGCTTCGGAGAATTTAATGTCTATGAGGGGCGGACATCTTATACTTTGATGTCGGCCTCTGTTTCCAATTATTTTGCAGAACTGCGTTCGGATATGGAAGGCGCATATTATGGATTTTATTTTATGGAAATTGCGAATTACTATGCAAAAGAAGCGGCGGATGAAACGCAGCTTCTAAAGCTTTTGTATCAGACATTAAGAGCGCTTGAAAATCCAAATCTCCCGAACCGGCTTGTGCGCTGCGTTTTCGAATTGAAGGCAGTCAGCATAGAGGGGGAGGGACCGCAGGTGTTTGAATGTGTGCAGTGTGGAAATAAGGAAAAGAGCGAAGTGTTTAGTGTGCGGAAGGGTGGTCTTATATGTGAGAAATGTAAGGGAACAGTGACGGATGGAATAACACTCCTGACTTCCTCTCTGTATGCAGTGCAGTATGTAGTTTCTTCTTCTGTTGAAAAGTTATATACATTTATTGTGAAGGAGGAAGTGCTAAAACAGTTGGAAATGGTTACGGCTTCCTATCTGGAGCATTATACGGGAAAGAGGTTCAGATCCCTTGACATACTGGAAACAATTCTATAATAAGACTTGAAATGAGATAAGGTAGAAGGTATAATAATTAGCGATTGTATATTGATATATGAAAGTATGTAAAAAATAGAAGGCGAGGAAATGAACATGGTAGAGAAGACAATGGACAAGATTGTGGCCCTGGCAAAATCAAGAGGATTTGTATATCCAGGTTCTGAGATTTATGGAGGACTTGCAAATACATGGGATTATGGAAATCTTGGTGTTGAGCTTAAGAACAATGTAAAAAAAGCATGGTGGCAGAAATTCGTACAGGAGTCTCCATATAATGTTGGTGTGGATTGTGCGATTCTGATGAATCCGCAGACATGGGTTGCCAGCGGACATCTTGGCGGATTTAGCGATCCTCTGATGGATTGTAAGGAATGTCATGAGCGCTTCCGTGCAGATAAGCTGATTGAAGATTACGCAAAAGAGAATGGGATAGATATCGGGGAAAGCATTGACGGCTGGAGCCATGAGCAGATGGAAGCTTTTATAAAAGAACATGAGATTCCATGTCCGACATGTGGAAAACATAATTTTACAGAGATTCGTGAATTTAACCTGATGTTCAAGACATTCCAGGGTGTTACTGAAGATGCAAAGAATACAGTTTATTTAAGACCGGAGACGGCGCAGGGAATTTTTGTAAACTTTAAAAATGTACAGCGTACTTCAAGAAAGAAAATCCCATTTGGGATCTGCCAGATTGGTAAATCCTTCCGTAATGAAATTACACCGGGTAACTTTACGTTCCGTACAAGGGAATTTGAACAGATGGAGCTGGAATTCTTCTGTGAGCCGGATACGGATCTGGAATGGTTTGCATACTGGAAGCAGTTCTGCCTTGACTGGCTGCATGCACTTGGCCTGAAGGACGAAGAAGTCCGTTATCGTGATCATGACAAAGAAGAGCTTTCTTTCTATAGTAAAGCAACAACCGATGTAGAATTTTTATTCCCGTTCGGATGGGGAGAGTTGTGGGGAATTGCAGATAGAACGAATTATGATCTGACACAGCATATGAATGTGTCCAAGCAGGATTTGAGTTACTTTGATGATGAAAAGAAAGAAAAATACATACCGTATGTTATCGAGCCTTCACTGGGAGCTGACCGTATGGTGCTTGCATTCCTGTGCAGCGCATATGATGAGGAAGAATTGGAGGGAGGAGATGTGAGAACCGTTCTTCACTTCCATCCGGCACTTGCTCCGGTTAAGATTGGTGTGCTTCCGCTTTCAAAGAAACTGAATGAAGGCGCGCAGAAGGTATATGCACAGCTTTCAAAGAAATATAATTGTGAGTTTGACGACCGTGGCAATATCGGAAAGCGTTACCGTCGTCAAGATGAAATCGGAACTCCTTTCTGTGTAACTTACGATTTCGATTCCGAGGAAGACGGTGCAGTAACAGTCCGTGACCGTGATACGATGGAACAGGAAAGAATAAAGATAGAAGACCTGCCGGCATATTTTGAGAAAAAATTTGAATGGTAAAAATCAGGTAAACGAAAAATAATAAACGGGGACGTAGTAAAATAAAAGAATACTACGTCCTTAGTTTGTGTTATACTATTGTAGTGAAAACCTTACACTTATATGACAGAAGGAGACGAACTTATGGAAAGAGAAAATGTATGGAAGTCTTATGACTGCGCAGCGCTTAAGGAGCTGGAAAAAGTAAATGATAAATATAAATATTGTCTGGATGAAGGGAAAACAGAAAGAGAATGTATCCGGCTCACAGTAAAGATGATTGAAGAGGCTGGTTATAAAAATCTTGAGGATATAAAGAAAACATCGGAGAAGATAAAGGCCGGTGATAAAATCTATGCAGTATGTATGGATAAAAGTATTGTAATGTTTCAGATGGGTCAAAAGCCTCTTGAAGAGGGCATGAATATTCTGGGAGCCCATATTGATTCACCCCGTATTGACGTGAAGCAGAATCCGCTTTATGAAAATGAGGAACTGGTTTACCTTGACACGCATTATTATGGGGGAATCAAAAAGTACCAGTGGGTGACGCTCCCATTGGCGCTTCATGGTGTTGTTGCGAAGAAGGACGGTACGGTTGTAGAAGTGAAGATTGGGGAAAAGGAAGAAGAGCCGGTATTTGTGGTGACAGACCTTCTGGTACATCTTGCTTCGAAGCAGATGGAGAAAAAGGCGAGTCTTGTGATTGAAGGAGAGAAGCTGGATCTGTTGTTCGGCAGCCGTCCGTATATGGAGGAGACAGAGGAAGAAGCAAAAGAAAAAGAGTTGGTAAAAGTAAATATTCTCCGTCTCTTGAAAGAGTATTACGATATAGAGGAAGAAGACTTTGTTTCGGCGGAGCTGGAAATTGTTCCGGCAGGAAAGGCAAGAGATTTGGGGCTGGATAAGAGTATGATTCTCTCTTATGGCCAGGATGACAGGGTATGTGCGTTTACTTCTCTTTTTGCTATGCTTGACGTGGAAAATCCAAAAAGAACCTCTGCATGTATTCTGGTAGATAAAGAAGAGATTGGAAGTGTTGGTGCGACCGGTATGCATTCCCGTTTTTTTGAAAATGTAGTGGCTGAACTGACAGCGCTTACCGGAGGGGAGTCTGAACTGAAGGTAAGAAGAGCGCTCCAGAATTCGCACATGCTGTCTTCTGATGTAAGTGCAGCTTACGATCCGATGTATGCAGAGGCATTTGAAAAAAGAAGCGCCGCGTTTTTTGCGAAAGGGCTGGTGTTCAATAAATTTACAGGAAGCCGTGGAAAGAGTGGCTCAAATGATGCGAATGCAGAGTATCTTGCGAAGATTCGCAGAGTGATGGATGAAGGAAATGTTGCTTATCAGTTTGCAGAGCTTGGCAAGGTAGATGCAGGCGGCGGCGGAACGATCGCATACATTATGGCAAATTATGGGATGGATGTGATTGACAGCGGCGTGGCGGTTCTCAGTATGCATGCGCCATGGGAAGCAACGAGTAAGGCAGATGTATATGAGGCTTATAAAGGGTACAAAGCATTTCTGAGAGGAATATAGAAGGTTGTCTTGACGAACACTGGCAAAAATAGTAAAATATAGGCACGGCTTAGAAAATATTTTTTAGGAGGTCATGATAAAATGGCAAAATGGGTTTATTTGTTTAGTGAAGGTAACGCAAACATGCGCGAACTTCTTGGTGGTAAAGGTGCCAACCTTGCAGAGATGACAAGTCTTGGACTTCCGGTACCACAGGGATTTACGATTACGACAGAAGCTTGTACACAGTATTATGAAGACGGAAGAGAGATCAATGCAGAGATTCAGGCTCAGATCAATGAGTACATTGTAAAAATGGAAGAGATTACCGGTAAGAAATTTGGTGACAGTGAGAATCCGCTTCTTGTCTCTGTACGTTCCGGTGCAAGAGCTTCCATGCCGGGTATGATGGATACGATCCTGAACCTTGGTCTGAATGAGACTGTTGTGAATGTAATTGCTGAGAAGTCCGGCAATCCGCGTTGGGCATGGGACTGCTACAGAAGATTTATTCAGATGTACTCAGATGTAGTTATGGAAGTTGGTAAGAAATATTTCGAAGAACTTATCGATAAGATGAAAGCTGAAAGAGGCGTTACATTTGATGTAGAACTTACAGCAGATGATTTGAAAGAACTTGCTTCACAGTTTAAGGCTGAATATAAAGAAAAAATCGGGGAGGATTTCCCGGATGATCCGAAGGAACAGCTTATGGGTGCAGTAAAAGCTGTATTCCGTTCCTGGGACAACCCGCGTGCAAACGTATACCGTCGTGACAATGATATCCCATATTCATGGGGAACAGCTGTTAACGTACAGTCCATGGCATTTGGTAACATGGGTGATGACTGTGGAACAGGTGTTGCATTTACACGTGATCCTGCAACAGGAGAGAAGAAGCTTATGGGTGAATTTCTGATCAATGCCCAGGGCGAGGACGTAGTTGCAGGTGTGCGTACACCGATGCCGATTGCTAAGATGGAAGAGGAATTTCCGGAAGCATTTGCACAGTTTACACAGGTATGCAAGACTCTGGAAGATCACTATAGAGATATGCAGGATATGGAATTTACAGTTGAGAATAAGAAGCTCTATATGCTGCAGACACGTAATGGTAAGAGAACAGCACAGGCTGCTCTTAAGATCGCTTGTGACCTTGTTGATGAAGGAATGAGAACAGAGGAAGAGGCCGTTGCAATGATCGATCCTCGTAACTTGGACACTCTGCTTCATCCGCAGTTTGATGCAGCAGCATTGAAGGCAGCAACACCGGTTGGAAAAGGTCTTGGCGCTTCTCCGGGAGCTGCATGCGGTAAAGTCGTATTTACAGCAGATGACGCTGTAGAGTGGGCAGCACGTGGAGAGAAGGTTGTGCTTGTACGTCTTGAGACATCTCCGGAAGATATTACAGGTATGAAATCCGCACAGGGTAT
>CALFCS010000152.1 GCA_937950565.1 uncultured Lachnospiraceae bacterium | reverse complement strand
CGAAATCGCTGAAACCCGCATAAACACTGGCTTTTTTAAGCAACTCGATTTATTCAAACTCAATCGTCCCCGGCGGTTTACTGGTCAGGTCATAGAATACCCGATTAACCCCCTCCACCTCATTTATAATCCTGCTCATAACCTTCTGCAGGACAACAAACGGTATCTCCGCCGCCTCTGCGGTCATAAAATCCACGGTATTCACTGCACGCAGGGCCACAGCATAATCATAAGTTCTCTCATCGCCCATAACGCCGACACTCTGCATATTTGTCAGTGCAGCAAAATATTGTCCGACACTCTGTGCGATTCCTGCATTTGCGATTTCTTCACGATAAATCGCATCGGCATCCTGTACAATCCTTACCTTATCAGCGGTCACTTCTCCGATAATACGAATTCCTAATCCCGGGCCCGGGAATGGCTGTCTGAACACCAGATATTCCGGAATTCCAAGCTCAAGCCCGGCTTTCCGAACTTCATCCTTGAACAAATCTCTCAAAGGTTCGATAATTTCCTTAAAATCCACATAATCCGGGAGGCCGCCTACATTATGATGTGATTTGATAACCGCGGACTCTCCGCCCAGACCACTCTCTACCACATCCGGATAAATCGTTCCCTGCACGAGGAAATCTACGGCTCCGATTTTCTTTGCTTCCTCTTCAAATACACGAATAAATTCCTCTCCGATAATTTTGCGCTTCTTTTCCGGTTCGGATACACCTGCCAGTTTACTATAAAATCTCTGCTGTGCATTTACACGAATAAAATTCAAATCATAAGACCCTTCCGGTCCAAATACTGCTTCTACTTCATCGCCTTCATTTTTACGCAAAAGTCCGTGGTCTACAAATACACAAGTAAGCTGTGAACCAACCGCTTTTGACAGTAAAACCGCTGCCACAGATGAATCCACACCGCCGGACAATGCACAAAGCACTTTACCATCTCCGACTTTTTCCCGAATCTGCTTAATAGACTCTTCCACAAAAGAATCCATTCTCCAATCCCCTGCGCAGCCACATACACCCAGCACGAAATTAGACAGCATTTTGGTTCCTTCTGCTGTATGAAGCACTTCCGGATGAAATTGAATTGCATACAATTTTTCCGATGCATTTTCTGCGGCTGCAACCGGACAGTCTGCCGTGTGCGCAGTAATCTCAAATCCTGGCGCAGTCTTTGAAATATAATCAAAATGGCTCATCCAGCAGATTGTATTTTCCGATACATTTTCGAACACCTTCGAATTACTCTTATCAATCCGAACTTCGGTTTTCCCATACTCTCTTACCTCCGCGCGCTCGACTTTTCCGCCAAGCACATGCATCATAAGCTGCGCGCCATAGCACAGCCCTAATACCGGAATACCAAGTTCAAATAATTCTTTAGAATAAGTTGGAGAATCTGACTCATAACAGCTATTCGGGCCGCCAGTCAAAATAATCCCTTTCGGATTCATTTCTTTAATCTTATCAATGTTCGTCTTATAAGAATATATTTCACAATACACATTACATTCGCGAACCCGTCTCGCCACAAGCTGATTATATTGTCCGCCAAAATCAAGTACAACAACTAGTTCTCTTTTCACAAGCGTTCCTCCCTTGTATTTTCTAATGTATCCAATATTTCCCATAATATAAATATCTGCCCGTTCGCAATGTTTCTATACGATAAAACAAATACGTTTTCCATTATAAAATAGCATTTTTAGATTTACAATGCCTCAAATTATTTTTTCACAATTTTTTCATGGCAATTTGCTCAAACCAGCGATGCTTTTTTCCAATTCCCTTTAAAATAACGAATCACAAAGCACACGGCACGAAATACCCAGTCAATAACCATAGCCACCCATATGCCAAATACGCCCATATTCATATATTTCCCCAGTACATAACTGAATCCAATCCGGAATATCCACATAGAAATAACGGAAATATACATACATGCCTTTGCATCTCCGGATGCACGAAATGTTGCCGGAATCGTGAAAGATGCCGGCCAGATGAAAATCGCACAAATTCCGTGAAAATAAATAATCTGCCTCGTCACCTCTGCCGTACGGTCAGATAAGTGATATGCCTTTAATATAACAGGCAAAAGCACCATAATCAGCGCTATCATCAAGGTCATTCCAACATGGGTAACCACCATAAGTTTCTTATTATAATACCGCACCTGCTCATAATCACCTGCACCCACGCATCTTGCAATAACAGTTGTGACAGCAAGCGAAATCGCCATTCCCGGAAGAACCTGGAACAACGCAATTGCATTACTTACTGCATTTGCGGCAATCGCATATGTGCCAAATGTAGATACAAGGCTTAACACCAATATTTTTCCAAGCTGAAACATACTATTTTCCAGCCCATTCGGCACCCCTATGCTCAGGATTTTCTTCACCTCGCTCCAATCAACTCTATACCGCCATGTACGTTCTATATGAAGCACCTGATCCGTATTGCACAAAAGAACAATAATGATAACAGCCGCCACCATTCTGGACACCAGCGTCGGGATTGCCACACCTTCTGTCCCACAATGAAATCCATAAATTAAAATGGCATTTCCCGCAACATTAATTACATTCATAATAATCGATACTTTCATCGATACTTTCGAATTTCCCATTGCCCGAAAGATTGCTGCGCCTCCATTATACATTGCCATAAATGGAATGGATGCTGTTACGATAAGAAGATATGTATTCGCATGAGCGCTGACGTCTGGTTCGATCTGCCCAAAAATTCCATGCAAAATAATATATTTTCCTGCATAAACCACTACAGTAATCACAATTGCACTAAGCGTAATAAACCATATAAGCTGGGTCGCCGAGCGGCATGCGGCTTCCTTCTTCCGCTGTCCCAGATATTGTCCGGCCACAACTGCTCCTCCGGTGGCCAGCGCCGCAAATATATTAATCAACAGCACCATAATCTGGTCCACCAGTGAAACACCGGATACTGCCGCCTCTCCAACACTTGCAATCATAATAGAATCCGCCATACCAACGAGTACAGCTAAAAACTGTTCGATAATAAGCGGAATAATGAGTACGACAAGCGCCTTATTGTCAAATAAATATTTTTCTGTTTTAATTTTATTTTTCATATGAAAAGACTCCTCACCGCATCCCATTATACGACGAAGAGTCTTTTGAAACAAGATTTATTTCATTATAATTTAAATACTTTACGGGTTACTATGCTACTACAAACTGCTGAATATTGCGGAACAAATCCTGGCATTCGTCATTATGCACATTTAACTCAATTTCTTTGTTGAGGCCAAGATTCAGCAGACCAAGAAGTGACTTTGCGTCTACAATAAATCTTCCGCTTTTCATATCCATATCAAACGGATATTTCTCAACTGTTTTTACAAACTTCATTACATCATCAGGATTTGAAAACACAACCGTTTTGCTACTCATATGAATCCCTCCTTTTCTGTTGCAAACATACTAGCACACTTCTTTTCCAAAAAAAAGGGAAATATTGCAAGAAAATTCCAGGATTTCACCCATTTTTTTATGCATTTATTTCAATATCCAAGCATTTTCACCAGATATCACTCTGATTACCTAGCCGTATCTTCAATATTATCCAATGATAAAACTGCATTGCCGGTATCCCTGTTCCGTATTTCCACTTAGCTCATCGCTGCTCCATCTACATGAAGAACTGTTCCCGTAACATATCCGGCCTGGTCACTTGCAAGATAGACAAATGCATTTGCCACATCCTCCGGCTCTCCTACTCTTCCAAGCGGAATTCCGGCAGAAATTCTTTCAACCATCTCCGCCGGCAGTGCTTTCACCATATCTGTTCTGGTTACTCCCGGTGCAACTGCATTCACACGAATCTGATCTTTAGCAAGCTCTCTTGCCAATGACTGCGTAAGACCATTTACAGCAAATTTGGTAGTCGGATAACCACATCCCGCAGGCTGTCCATATTTACTTACCATAGAACTTGTATTAATGATTGAACCGCCGCCCTGCTCTTTCATAATTCTTGCAGCTGCCTGCGTACATACAAATACTGCCTTCAGATTAATATCCAAAATCTTAGAAAATTCCTCGATTGTATAATCATACAAGCTTGTTCTGGAAGAAATGCCTGCATTATTTGCCAGAATATCTACACTTCCGAATTTCTCTTTTACAGATGCAAATGCCTGTCCGACCTCTTCCGGATTGCAAAGGTCCGGCCACATTCCCATAACCCGGTCCTTATATTCGGGCAATTTCTCTAAAGCAGCGTCCACAGTTTCCTGACGTGATCCGATAACTGCTACATTCGCACCATTCTCCAGATATTTTTTTACAATAGCAAAACCAATTCCTCTGGTTCCACCAGTTACAATAGCGGTTTTTCCTTTTAACATAATAAAATTCCTCCTTGTTGTTTTTTTACTTTCTTAAAATATTTCAGGACCAATCCCTGTACATTTCCTTATTCCTATCATATATCTATAAAAAAAATATATCAACCTATTTTTATTCCTGACAAAAATATTCGTCAGACTATCCCAGATACACAGAAAGTGCAATGTAATTTATTCCTGCATCACACTGCACTCCCTGCATCATCGCTGTTCCATATGTAAATATTTTTCTCTTGTGGCAAGTCCTCCCCGGATATGCCGCTCTGACTTATTGATGTCCAATACAGTACGTGCCTGCGCTGCAAGCGACGGATTAATCTTAAGAAGCCGCTCAGTAACGTCCTTGTGTATCGTACTTTTGCTTACTCCAAAAGCTTTCGCCGTCTGCCTGACCGTTGCCTTGTGTTCAATAATGTAATGCGCAATCTCTACTGCCCGTTCCTCAATATAATCTTTCATATAAAAACCCCTGCACTCATTGTTTTTACAATGTATGCAGGGAAAAAATGCAATATGCGGATTCGCATTCTATTTTCTTCTCGTTTTCCTTCACATATTGACTGGCTGCATTTCCCACTTAGGATTTTTACTTGTTGCGGCTACAGATTCCTACACTCCCCCAATCTATAATTCTTCTGAGAGGGCCAATTCGTGACAGTAATAACGGTGTTTCCCTGGCTGACAATGACAGCCACATCTGCATTTCCGGAGAATTCCCTTCCGTCCCCTGCGACAGACTTCTGCTGTGGGACTGGGAACTGCATCTCATGAAGTGTGATATCATTACAGGGCTGCATCGACTTATATGATTCTTTCCGGAATTTTCTGAGCCAATAATAATATGATTTTGAACGGATGCCATGATCCGCCATCCATTGCTTGACAGTTATGCCCTCCGGGCGGTTCTGGCACTGCCTAATGATGCTCAGCCAGTTTGCCCATCTGACATCGTGGGTTATCTCATCCATGTGAATACCTCCTACTCGAAAAAATCACTTAGTTTTTTCAAGTAGTATGGCATATTCTTTAGGATATGGCTAGTCGTCGGATTTGACGCTTACGATGAAATGGTACAACGAAGATGAAGCCACCGTTTGAGTACCATACATTTTTACATCATTCTCAAACACGGTTATCAGAATCTTCTTGCTGAACTGGTTTGAGTACCATACATTTTTACATCATTCTCAAACATGATGAATTGTATAAAACCAAAGTGATTGGTTTGAGTACCATACATTTTTACATCATTCTCAAACGGAGGTGCAGTATGAGTAGAAGAGAAACGGTTTGAGTACCATACATTTTTACATCATTCTCAAACTATTACAGACACTTCGGGAGCAAAAGCAAAGTTTGAGTACCATACATTTTTACATCATTCTCAAACATCTGAGGAAGAGTTCCAGGCGAAACTGGGTTTGAGTACCATACATTTTTACATCATTCTCAAACCTCAAATCCAAAAATGAAATGCCATCATTTGCATAAAATGCAGTACTCAAACACTTAATTAAAAATTTCACATTTATCATAATCTATGATATAACGAAAAGTATCTTTTAAACAAGTCCTTTCTTGATTTTCAACAAGTAAGATTTGAATTTCTTGATAAACCGCTTCCTTCAATAATTGTTCCATTTGCAAATCATTTAAATAGCTTCTAACATTTATAAATGTTACTATTTTAATCCCCTGTACTTGTGATATAATTTTTATATATCGAATCAACTTTTCAAAATAATCCTCTTCCATTATTTCATGCTTCATACCAACTGCTTTAAATATTGCTGTCAAATCAAATTCTTGCTCGAATCCTAAAATATACTCACTCTTTTGTTCCAACTCCAGTAAATACTCCGTAAGTCCTTGTATCATTTGTCTGGTTTGTAAATATATTTCTTCCGTTTTTGCCAGTTTTTCTAAATCCGAATATAATTTATTCAATATCTTTTTACTATTTATATCTATATTAAATGGATTGAAAATGATTTCCATGTATTTAGATATTTCCACAAGTTTCTCATGATTTGACAGAACAAAGTCTCCTTCTTCTCCTGCACATTGACATACCAGTTCCTGAACATATCGAGCAAAAAGGTCTGGTGATTCTATAATCCATTCTGTCACTCGATTGACATCAGATAACACTGCATTTGATAATTCTGCTAAAACTAACTTCATAAAATCACCAGCCTCTCATCACTATCCAAAACTTCTCTTTTAATATCTCCCACAATTATATCCATTTTTGCATACTGCTTTTCCGTTACTGTTAATAACTGTATCAATCCCTCTTTAGGTTTATTTTTATGTATATTACTAACAATCGCATTTGCCGCTGTTCCATTCAAAGCAAGTTTACAATAAACTGATTCTTGTAGCATCATAAACCCATTCTTCAGCAAAAACTTTCGAAATTTTATATAAGCTCTTCTATGTTCACTTGTTGTAACCGGTAAATCAAAAAATACCAACACCCTCATAAATCTATAACTCATCCTTATAAAATCGAACCAAAGAACTATCATCTTCATTCAAAGCGTCAAAAACACTTTTACAATAAATCTTTATTGCATTATTTACGTATTGTATTTTACCGTCTATCTTCACTTCATAATTTAACAGATTGACTAACTGCATTTTTTCTTCATGCTCAAATTTTACGAGATTCATTCTAAACACTTCGCGATCCACCAACACCCGAAAAGGTTCCATAAAATCTGAAGCCAAATTAAATTGGTTAAACATGTTATCATGAAATATTCCCAACTGTGTCAAATAACCATTTGCTACAATTTCTCTTGTAAAAGCAGATAAAATAATAGAATATCCATAATTCAATGCAGCATTAATAAAATTATCTTCTGTCCTCGTAAAATCCAAACCGAACAACGCATTAAAATATACTTTCGCAGCATGCCCTTCTCTATTGGTAACATCATTCCAATCTATTTCTTTTAAATATGACGATAATAATTCCGACTCTTCCTTTCCGAGCGCCTCAAGGAACTCTTTTTGTTTTCTGATTTTCTCAGTCACAATTTCTGTCCAGACAGCTTCTTTGGTGTTTTGTTTCCATGCAATCTGCTTTCGAATTTTATTACTCGTATCATGACTTCCATAATAACTAATCAATTCTGCCGATGGGTTTCTCTTTTCATCACAGAAAATTACTTTAATTTTCCTTTTTGACAACTCTGCCAACAAACTTGTCGTCAAGGATACCGCCGTAGATTCAATTAATATTGTTGAAATCTCACTCAGAACAATTTTTGTTATCTCTTCACTTCGCACAAGCATATACCCTAATTGCAAATCCAGCTTTGCTCGCTTGGAGATAACAATTATCCGCCAACTCATCCTTATACCTTTAACAAATCAATCTCTTGTTCATACACTCCCGTTGGAGATTGATTTATAATAGAAATCTGTTTGCATTTTGTAATATTACTATTCAAATATAAACGTCCCACTCTACTGCCACTATCAATAAGACTTAAATTTGCTTCATTACTTTGACATTGAAATATACGCAGAATTTCTGATAAAACAACACATTTTTCTTCGCTGGTTAAATTAATGAATTTCTCTCGCCCATTTTTTAAATCCTTACCTTGTTTTCCTAAATGAATTCCGTATATCGTATTTTGAATCTTATAAACGAATACATCATATAATTCCAACAGCATATCATTCGTAAGTTCATCTTTTTCTACCAATTTTAAATTTTTATTCTCGACTTTTCTGTTTATAAATTTGATAACTTTTTTCAAAATTTCTGTTTCTTGCGGAGCCAAAAGCAATTGGACTGCACATTTAAATATTAATTGTTTTCCTGTTCTTGACGAAATCCACATCTTAAATCCATCCACTTTAAACAAGGTATCTTTCTTAATTTTTCGAATTAGAATCTCCGGCTCATTCAAAGGATTCTCTTTTCTATTTCTAAGATACTCTAGTGTCGTCTCCTCGCTCTGTTCAATTGCAGTCTTTAAGTACAATGGAACAAATTCGATCGACCTCATTTCTTTTCCCTTTTTATCTTTTGATTTCACAAGCATAAAGTAAGTTCCGGTTGCCTTATTATATCCGCCATATTTTGCAATATTCGAAAGTCTATCATCACTTCCTTTCACCGAAATCTGACCTTTTCCTTTCCTCATAATCTGTTGGTCAAACAAACCGCCTTTGACTTCATATGCTTTTCTCGTCACGAGAATATTATTTTTTGACAACTGTTCTTTTACTGTGACAATCGTTCCTTTTCCGCCCGCTTTCCAAGCTATTTCTCCATTTCTTTCCACATCATATTTTCCTGTAAACATTTCTTTCAAACTATATGTACGTCCCGGATTTTTTCTTATAAACCATGCCGCATCTTTTGTAAACTTCACGAAATAGGTATTCCCAACAACAATATTTAGGTATGCATCTTTTGCATGATGGAAATCATTCATTTCACGCACTTTAATAAATTCCGCATCGTTCTGATAGGCTTGTCTGAATTGAGATACTGTCCTGGCTTTTACATATACAATCTCTGTTTCCGGAAATGCCTGTTTTAAGATTTCCGCCACTGCTTTTGTCCCCTGTCTCGTCTCCACAATCTGTCTTGCAATAAATCCTGCCAGTTCGCTTTCGTCAAACTCCTCCTTACGGGTCAGACGATTATATTTTTCCTTCTCAATAAATCCCCCTTCCAACAAGCTTCGCCAAAACGGAGTTCTAGCTTCTCTGATTCCCTTAGCGATTGGATACACATCGGACTTGTTCGCGTTATACTCTTTCTTTACTAGCACTCGATTATCTATGCTATCGTCCATTGTCTTAGACTGTGGATAAATATGATCAATATCATATTTCGTATTATCCCATAAATCTTCTAACTGAATGACTTCTCCTGAGTACATACAACGGCCTTTTTGTGTATAATATAAAAATAGTTTATCGCTTCTTAACTGATGATCCTCATATTTCTCTAATTCGGCGAACCAATCTCTTTCCTCCGTTTTACAGGCTTTGTATAACTCCTGCAACCGCTTCTTACGCGACTCTGTCCGCTTACTATCCTGCTTATCTCTCGCCATTTCCACAAACACTCTTTTCGGTTTTTTCCCCATTACCTTTTCAATTTCCTTCACTACTTTGAGTGTCTGCCAAATTTGACGTTTGACCGCCGGAGATACATATAAATCTTCCACCGTTTTGTAGCTTAATCCAGTCTCTTTATTCTCACAATTAAATTTCTCAATTGCATCTGTGAATAAATACTTTTCACTCAAAAGTTCCATTAAATTATCATTCGTTTCCCAAAGTGCAGTAATGATATTCCTTGCTTCTCCTGTTTCAGGTGCCGGTGCTACCACTTCTTCTAAAAATTTCTTAGATAATCTTCCCCAACCTTTATATGACATTGTACAAATACTTTTTTTCTGATTCTCTGTCAGATTCGGGAACTTTTTCTCAATTCTTTTCTTTAAGAGTTTTTTATCATCGCCAAATAAGACAATATCTAAGATAATGCCTTCTTTATCTTTCTGACTTAATTCCGCACATGTCAATTTTTCCTTAAAATCATGATACGCTGTTAAAGAAGCTTTAAAGTCTCCGTCTATGCCGGAAATCTCCACCTCTTTATCTGCTATGCCTTCTAGGTACAAATATTTTTTCAACTTTTTCTGTGTTACTTTACGAGTTTTGCAAAATAATTCCTCATAGATTCTCTGCTTCAACGCAATAGAAATCTTTTCTCCATTTAAACGAATGTTATTCAGTTCATTTAACACCATAAATTTACTGTATAAGAGTGAGTCCTTCGGCAAAACATCTTCACCATACAAATATGTGCACTTGTTTGTCATTCGACGGATAAACTTCTCTGCACTTTCTTCAACATCTATTACTTCGTTAAAATTCCATGGGTAAATCTTTTCCTTGTTTCTTCTGACTGCCCATGAAAACTCTTTCCCGTTTAACGGTCCCACATAATACGGAATTCTAAAAGCAAATAATTGCTTGATTTTATCCCCATTCTCTTTCAAAAATGGAATTTTATCCGAAAGATTGTCTATGATTTTTTCCAACTCATATTGATGAATCTGATACGGGATTACACCATTATTTTTATTCACCTGTTTTGGAAGAAACGTTTCTTTTTCTAATTCTTCTTTCAAATAAATACATTCTTCCTGGCTATCTAATTTTTTCAAAACTGTTTTCTTAAGAAAATCATAAAACTCTTCTTTACTGCAACGTTTACTATCCAAATCAACTTTCTTTCCGTTTTTCTTCGTCATTCCGATATACGCACAATAATTGTAAAGTTTATCCTCTGTCTTTGCAAATATCTGATTATATTCTTCTTTCGTCAAATACTTCTTCACAAGCTTCTTTAGATAAGCCAAATCCGTTTTATGCTTTTCATATATTTTGACCTTTGCCTCCGAAATCGACCGACTATTCTTCAGAATATCCGCTAGCACTGCCCAATCATAAACAGCCTTTGCTGATTCAATAATATAGTATTGTTCTCCTAGTTCAGCTTCTATTCCCCCAATATAATCATCGTATCCGCTATCTGCGAACGATATAGCCGGTCTTTCGCACTCATCTAACTCTTTGTTGCTGAAAATATCGGATAATTTTACCTTTCCGCCCACTATTAAATTTAAAATTTCTTTTTCACACAGTGTTTTTGGGCCAAAAAACTTCCACAACTTTGATTTCTTAGTGCTTTTTGTAATAGTTCTGTCTTTTAAAACCTCTTCCACGACTTTACATTCTTCATTGCCAACCGATAACTCAAAATCCAGCTCTTCATTCTTAATATTTTGTATGAACTGTAAAAAGGTTGCATTAAATTCTTTGATTTCATCAATATTTCCTGATAATAAAAAATGGCCTCTATGTTTCATCATATGATGGAATGCCAAATACACCAACCGTATGTCCGGTGTTTCTACCGTTTCCATAAGCATTCTTCTCAGATGATAGATAGTCGGAAATTGCTGATGATAATCTTTATCTGTATAATCTTTATCAACGAACAGAGCATATGGAAGTTCCGGACATACTCCGTCCTTATTCCTTTTGTCTTCCGGATAATATTTACTTTCCTTCATTCGTAAGTAAAATCCCGGATCCACCTTGCCAATCTCTTCTGCAAATAATTCCTGTAAAACCTGCAATCTCCAATTCCGCCTGTCCAGTCTCCTCCTTGCTGTTCTAAAGACTCTTCTCTCTTCTGCCGTATTAGCGCTTTCAAATAACCGAACTCCCCAAAGTGCCTTACCGTGTTTTCTCAACACCTCATACTTATCATTTGTTACCGCCCAGCCAAGAGAACCCGTTCCCATATCAAGCCCTAAAAAATATTGCTGATCCATTATCGCTCTCCTTTTACTCTATTGACTTTTTAATTATTTACGCTTATTATAGATGTAAGTTTAGTACCATACTAAATTTTACATCATAAGTTCAAATAAGAATTTATTCAAATCGCCACTTTTAGTGACCCACAATGTGTGGATAAAAACCTGTTTCATACAGGTTTTTATTTTTTATAAGGCAATCCAGCATCCACAAATCCCAATCCAGCCGTTCCTTCAAATATCCTGCAAACAGTTTCTCCATCGCTCCAGGATTATGCTTCCCATGATATTCATCTCCACATATTTTTCAATAATTTCTTCAAATGTTGACTGTGGCATCTTCTCAACATTTTCAATATCCACCTGCTTTCTATGTTTTATTTTAACCGATTTCCACCCATAGCACAATAAAATCACCAAAAGAAAAAGACCGCATTTCTGCGACCTTTCCTTATCTTTACCTCATCTCATAAATAATTTTCTTCTCGTTTTCCTTCACATATTGACTGATTGAAATATAATAACTTTTACGATTTTCCCATCAAAATAAAGCACTTGATAAGATGCTCTCCAGCTTCATCCCATACGACATAATACTTTCCGTCTCCCTGTCTTACTATCGCATACATTATTGCATTGCCCCTTAATCCCACCACATGAACCAATTGTGGCTTCCAAGTATTCTATCAGCTGCCGCATCATAATCTTCATATATATCGCTATCAGCAGCAATTAGGATTTTTGATGCCTTCTGAACATCTTCCTTTTCTATAAGTGCATCTGGAACATAGTACTCTAATGATGAAAAACTGATGTACATTATTCTGGCTCCAAACTGCTCATATAATCCTTTTGCCAGAGCAACTTGATGTAATTCATCAGGACACCAGTTAAATCTATCAGTCTCTTTGTCACTTTAGGATAATCCTCTTTACTATCAGAAAACCCGTATTTGCTTTGTTGTCTGCTTCTTTATCGCCAGAAAAAACCGCCGAAACATATCCACAGTCCATCATTTCTAATAGTTTCAAATAATCACCCCTTACATCCAACCAAGAACGCTAAACCATGGTAGAACCATATTATTATCTTTCAATACATCTTCGTATTCTTCCCACACAAGTTTTAATAATTGCATGAAAGGATTCTCTCTCGATTCAGTTAAAAGATTTAGATCGTACTCATTCCGGTTGATATCTACAAGAACCATCTTAAAGTCTTGATATACTGATTCATCCCTGTCATCACTGCGATTCTTTTTATGCAACATATTCTCAATTCGTTCCCATTGCATCATTGGAATAATCAAATCCAAGAACCGCTCTGTAAAGTCCAAATATAGTTTTGCATCACTGCTTTTTAAGCCTATCCTTGACCCATCCATTGAAACGAATAGCTCATATTCTGCATTTGTGCTGTAAATACGGTTACTTAAAGATATGTGACCAGGTACATTATTAAACTCACAATTTGGTGGCATTATGCCTCTTGCCGAAGGAATAGAATCAATATATTCTCGCATTTTTCTTCTTCCCTTCTTTGTGAGAGTCCATTCCGTCACAAAATACTCATCCTTATTTGATACAAGCTCTTCATACATTTGCTTAAGGACGGCGTTAATATCTTTACCACCTTCAGATAATTCCCTTGGAAGTACATCAGTATCAATTGATTCCAGATTAGCCAAATATTCCATCTTACTCTTAGGGATATTCGTATTTGCACACATCTCCGATAGCGTACGTGCAGAATAAAGCAATCGGCCATAATATATCCTCGCTAAGTCAATCCATTCTGGCTTATCAATATTCTTGATTTTGTAATAGTCCTCCATTCTTCGGAGATAATTTTCATATGCAGTTGGCATTCTCATAGAAACACCTACTTTCTATTATTCGTCCTCATTATCATCATCGCCATGCAGCCAATCAGCTTCCTTAACAGTATGAGAGAGAGCATAATAATTAAATCTCCCAGCTCATTCTTTGGAAATTATCTCCCCATTCAGAATCGCTTCCATGTTGTGAACAATATATTCCTGCGCTTTTTGAGAGTACATAACAGTAAAATATTCATACCCTTTTGCAGATGTCCTCTGCTCCATATACAGGCCAAATTCCTCTCCTGCCTGCGTTGTTTTTGTGCTCTTCTGATTGAATACCGGATTATATTCCTCAGTCAGATACCCCCTTTGTTTCAACCAGTCTGTAATAGACTTTGTGCCAATTCCCCTCACATTGGTATCTCCAGCCAATGCTTTAATCTGTGCCATAAAATGGGAAATAGACTGATCCTCCCGGTATTGAAAATTTGATAATACCTCGAGAGGAAATGGACTTTTATGAGAATTAGAATGATTTCTTCCAATAACACCGCCATTCTTTTTGATCTCTCCCAGTACTTCTTTTATAAAATACATACAGCGAATCACATTCGGGTTATTAAGTACAGAATCTTCTTCCGCCGGTATATTTTTCACAGGATTATTGCCTTCTGCCATTCTCTCTGCATAGGTAAGTGCTACCTCCAATTTCTTCATATCTACTTCGTACATGATCCTTCTCCTATTCTTTTTACACCTTCTCCGACCAATATTGGATACTTTTTTATCTAATACAAACTACCTCTATTGTAATTGCATTTTGATAAAAATACCACCTTTATTCATAGCTTTTATATCTTTCTGCCACAAATATTTTCGCAAAACTTTCTCCCCAGGCTATCTTTTCGTGCTCCTGATTCGTTATATATAATAGAAAAGACAAAACTTTTGAATAATTGCTAATGAGAAAGGAGGATTTTGTGTACAGTGATTTTCTATTAATCAGAAAAATGAAGCGAGGCGATGATGCTGCATTTGATTTGTTTGTTCATAAATATTATCCGGAAATTTTAATCTATTGTCATTGCCATTGCTTCGACAGAGCATATGCGGAAGATTTAACACAGGAAACCTTTGTGCGTTTTTTCACAAAATTGTCTGATTATCATGATAGGGGAAAGGCTTTGAATTATTTATATACAATAGCAGGCAATCTATGTAAAGACTATCTGAAAAAAGTAAAAGAAATACCTATGAAAAAGACAGAATTAATGGATAGGGAATATCAGGAAGAACACCCGCCGGAAAATGTCCTGGATAAAATTTTTATGAAACAGGCGCTGCAACAATTACCAGATGAATTATACGAAGTACTTACGCTTTATTATTTTCAAGAGCTTAAACTTACAGAGATTTCTGAAATATTACAGATTGGACTTCCATTAGTAAAATACCGCTTAAAGCAAGCAAGGAAGAAATTAGAAGAATTATTGAGGAAGGAGGAAGATGATGAATCTGGAAGAAAAGATTAGAAGGTATAAAGAAACTATACAAGTAAAACCTCAAGAAAAGAAGATACAGGAAACGATTATCCGTTCCAAAAACAGCTTTTTTATGGCGGAGCAGGAGAAGATGCTCTCTTATCATGAATTTCTGTGGACACAGCTGAATGTCATACAAAAAAGATGGTGGGGGCTCCAATTCTTGATTTTGGCAACATTATCAGCTGCTTTAACGTCTATACAAGATGAAATATATATTACAAGGAGTATGGGAGTGGTAGCGTCTTTATTTGTCATTCTTATTATTCCTGAATTATGGAAAAACAAGTCATGTGAATGTATGGAAATAGAAGCTTCCTCTTACTACTCACTCAAACAAGTATATGCAGCACGTATGCTGTTGTTTGGTATGATAGACATATTTTTTATAACCTTATTTTTAGGGAATGCTTCCGTAAGATTACATTTTGAGTTATTAGAACTTATCATTCAATTCCTTTTTCCGCTTTGCGTAACTGCCTGTATTTGTTTTGGAATACTGTGCAGCAAACACCTTTTTAGTGAAACAACTGCCATTATTTTATGTATTACATGGAGTGCAGTATGGCTGTTCATTATTCTGAATGAAACCATCTATACAGTCATTACAATTCCGATATGGTTATCCTTATTCGGACTTGCAGTCCTCTTTTTGGCTTTTACTGTCTACCGCATTTTAAAGAGTTGCAATAAATATTTGGAGGTGTCATTTAATGAAATTAGAGCTTGATGATTTAACAAAAGAATTTGGGGATTTTACCGCTGTAAATCATATAAATCTTACTATGACAAACGGTGTGTATGGGCTGTTGGGCGTAAATGGAGCAGGAAAAACAACCTTAATGCGAATGTTATGTACCCTGTTAAAGCCAACTACCGGAGCAATACGCTGTAATGGCAATGATATTTTTGAAATGGACAGCGAATACCGTAAATTATTGGGATATTTACCACAAGAGTTTGGATTTTATCCTGAATTTACAGTACAGGATTATTTACTTTATATTGCTGCATTAAAAGGTATCCGGCCAGTTGTTGCAAAGAAACGTGTGAAAGAATTAATCGCAAAAGTTGGACTTGGAAAGGCGGCAAATAAAAAAATGAAAAAACTTTCCGGCGGCATGAAGCGCAGAGCCGGGATTGCACAGGCAATGCTGAATAATCCGAAAATATTGGTACTTGACGAACCGACTGCAGGGCTTGACCCGAATGAAAGAATCCGTTTCCGTAATTTGATCAGTAAACTTTCTGAGGAAAGACTGGTCCTGTTATCCACACATATTGTTTCTGACATTGAGTATATCGCAAATGAGATTCTGTTAATGAAAGACGGAAAACTTGTGCATAAAGGAACCGCGGAGGAACTTATCAATTCTATGCCAGAGACGGTTTGGGAATGTTTTGTGTCAAAAGATAAGGTGCCTGTCTTTATGGAAAAATATAAAATTTCCAATATGAAAGCAGAAGCAAACGGAGTTGTCCTGCGAATCATTTCCCGTGAAAAACCATTTGCTAATGCAAAAAGCGTAGAAGCATCATTAGAAGATGTATTTTTATATTATTTTGGAGAGAAAGCAGGTGATGAAAATGTTGCGGTTTGAAGTAAAAAAGGTGTTTTCTAAACCCAAAAACAAAATAGCTGTCCTAGCATTATTTATTATACTTACTGTAACCAGTATCCTGACGATTAATACTGTTGAATATGTTGATAAAGACGGAGGGCATTCGGTGGGATTCTCTGCTGCAAGGAAACTCAGGGAAGAAAAAAACAAATGGTCCGGTTATCTTACCGAAGATGTATTCCGGGCAGTCCTTGAGGAAAATAAGAAAATTAACAATTCCAAAGAAGCATTGTCAGACGATATAGAAGAGCAGGACAAGGCATACGCAAAAAAGCAGGGGATTTCCAGTATCCTCGATGTTATCAATAACGCTTTTAGCGAATATCGGGATTACAATTATTTTGCAGCTGACAATGTTTCCAGTGAGGAAGTGAAAAATGTTTATGAAAAAAGGAGCTCTACTTTAAAGGAATGGCTTGATTCCGGGGAAGAAACGTTTACAGAACGCCAAAAAGATTTTTTGATTCAGCAATATGAAAATCTTAAAACACCGTTTTATTATGAATATTCAGACGGATGGGCTGCATTATTACAGAATATCTCGACTTTTATTCTGATTTTGGCATTAATCACAGGTTTCTTCGTGTCGGGTATTTTTTCCGATGAGTTTGGGACAAAAGCAGATTCTGTCTTTTTCTCAACTAAATTAGGACGGAACAAAGGTGTTTTATCAAAAATAGGAGCAGGATTTTTTATTGCTACGGCTTTCTATGCTATTTTCGTACTTTTATATACTTTTATTGTACTTTTTGTGTTAGGCGCGGATGGAGCGAGCTGTCCTGTCCAACTGGATTTGTGGAGAAGTGTTTATAATATTACTTTTTTACAAGCATACTTGTTAATCGTGGCAGGTGGTTACATTGGAACGTTGTTTGCTTCCACACTTGCTATGCTCGTATCAGCATTGACACGCCAGACACCAACCGCAATTATTGTACCGTTTATTGTATTATGTACGCTCCCATTTTTAAGCAGAATCATCCCATTGCCATGGGTATGCTCTTTCTTTCCGGACCAGTTATTGGAAATATATATAAATATTAAGGAATCCGGATTTGTAGAATTAGGGGGAAAGGTAATGACCACAGCATCGGCCATCATTCCTGTTTATGCATTGGCATGTCTGGTTCTTCAGCCTATATTATATAAAGTTTATAAAAAAGTGGAGATAAAATAAATAAAGCGGCAGCGTGACACATCACGCTGCCAATAAAGATTATTTCACTCCACCGCTCATAATCACAATCGAGCCCAGTACGCAGGCGATACCGATCAGGTTCCCAATCTGAAGGTTTTCATGGAAGACTGCCGTTCCAATCACTGTCGCAACAACTGTTTCCACGGAAGCTACAACGGGTACTTTGCTGCTCTCTGTAATACCTTTTAACCCTGTAAAATAAAAGATATATGCAAGCGCCGTAGGAATTAACGCATATCCGGTTCCGACAGCAAGAAGCTTGAGATTCAGTGGATGTGCCACTGTCGTCCACGGCTGTGTAAATACTGCAAGAAAAATAGTAGCAAATAAAAAATTATAGGTTGCCACTGCAAAAGGGGAGCCTTCGTCTGCCGCCAGCCGTCCGAAAACCGGCGCGAGTGAATAGCAGAATCCTGCTGCCACACCAAAAAGAAGACCGGGAACTCCAAAGGAGAGCCCCAGAAAGCTCCCGCCTGTCACTGTCAGCGCACATCCGATTACATTAACAAACAATGCAAAACATTTCCGCCTCCCCATTTTCTCATGAAAAAACAAATATGAAATAATGCTTGTAAATACTGGTGATGTATAAAGAAGGACGGAACTGAAGGCAACTCCGATTTCATTTACAGCATTGCTATAAGCCAGATTATACGCCGCCTGACAGACTAACCCCATCAGCATACAAGAAATCAACGTCCTTTTCCCAATCTTAAACGCTCCCGCTCCCTCCTTAAAAAGAGTAATGATAATCAGCAAAAAAAGCCCCAGGCACATCCTGAGGAAACTGGTATAGGAGGAAGTAGAGCCACACTGTCCCAGAAGTTTGACAAATAACCCGATTGTCCCCCACAAAAGGCCTGAAATAAATATGTAAATATAACTTTTCAATTCCGTTTTCATAAGAATTCTCCTAATAAAAATCCCTGCGCAGTTTTTCTTATTCTTCTACGCAGGGATTTGTATTTATTTTATTTTGAAGCTTTCTGAATGCAGTGGTCTGCCAGCCATTCTTTGACCATTGTATTCAATACAATAATATCCAGATCTTCTTTATCTACTTCTTCTTCAATCTGCTCTATACTTTCATATCCATACATTTCTGCAAGCTCCTGCACCTGTTTTTTGTATGACTCATCATCAATTTCAATTTTCTCTTTTTCTGCAATTGCCTTAGTCACCATCGTCTGCTTTACATTTTCCTTTGCAGCCTCCAGAAGCTGTTTTTCAAATTCATCTACTTCCTGGCCCATCTGCTCTTTGATCATAGTTTCGTAGTCCGCGCCGTTATAAGATGCAATTGTCTTGTACTGTTCAATCAGGCCGTCTCTGATCTCTTCCACCTCATCCATCGGGTAATTCTTCACTTCTGTATTCTCAAGGACTACCTTCCATGCATTCGTTGTCAGAGTTTCTTTGTACGTGTCCTCATTCTGTTTTTCAAGATTCTTTTTCACTTCTTTTTTATATTCATCTACCGTTTTGGAATCTTCCGATATCTTCTGCACATATTCATCCGTAAGCTCCGGCACCTTTGATTCCTCAATTTTCTTTACGGTAATCGTAAATACAACATCTTTACCTGCAAGGTCTGTATTCGTATAATCATCCGGGAACTTTCCATTCCAGTCAAAAGTATCTCCTACATTATGTCCGATAATGCTGTCCTCAAATCCATCGATAAAAGAACCGGAACCGATTTCAAGCGGATGGTCGGTTGCAGAGCCTCCTTCAAATTCTACTCCATCCATCTTTCCTACAAAATCAATCGTTGCGGTATCTCCGGACTGCACGGCACGTCCTGTAACTTCATTTAACTCCGATCCGGACTCCAGCATAGACTGAATATAATCCTCAACATCATCATCTGTTACCTCTTTCGGTTTTTCCACTGCTTCCACTTCAACATTCTTATACTGTGTAATCTTTAAATCATCTGTTTCAAGTCCATTGCTTTTCTGGCATCCTGTAAGCGCTGTTGAAATCATCATGATTCCTGCAAACATTGCCACTAATTTTCTCTTCATATTGCACCTCGTCTATTCTTATACTTTATGCTTTTCCATTTGCATACTATACTGTTATAACACATTCTCACAGAATTTAAAACACTTTTCACACAAATTTCACAAGACCGGAGAAAACAGCCTGCAGAACTGTTCTTTTATGCGAGTCACCAGAGACCTCTGCTCATACCGTTTCTTCGTAATCAACGTACTTACTGTCATATCCTTTTCAAATGCTCCTTCCAGGCTCTGTGTTGTTTTCGCACTGTAGATAACTGCATTTACCTCAAAATTAAGCTCAAAACTTCGAATATCCATATTCGCCGTTCCGATGCAGCTCACCAGCCCGTCTACACACAGACATTTTGTATGAAGAAATCCATTATCATACGTGTAACATCTGGCTCCTGCCTCTATCATTTCTCCGATATAGGAATACGTTGCCCAGTATACAAACGGGTGATCTGGTTTACACGGAATCATAATCCGTACGTCAATCCCAGACTTAGCGGCAATAATAAGTGCATCCCGGATATCATTATCCGGAATAAAATACGGAGTCTGTATACAAATACTTTTTCTTGCCATATGAATCAGGCGCAGATAATTATCCCGGATAAGCGGACTTGTGGAATCCGGCCCGCTCGAAATAATCTGTACCGGGTCTCTCCCGCTCCTCTCATACGCCGCTATCGAAAAAAGCCTGTCTTCCAAAAATAAGTTTTCTTTGGCGGCATAATTCCAGTCCAGAACAAACCGCACTGCCAGAGAAGTCACAGCCGCACCTTCGATACAAAGATGTGTATCTCTCCAATATCCGAATTTTTCGTCACGCCCCAGATATTCTCTTCCAACATTAAATCCGCCGATAAAACCTAACCGTCCATCAATCACAACAATCTTTCTATGGTTCCGGTAATTCATACGCAGCTGCAGTTTTCCGAACACGGCTGGGAAAAACTCAGCCACCTGGATTCCCGCTTTTTTTAAACGCGTCCAATCGTCCTTTCCCATGCCTTTGCTGCCTCTGCATCCCATACTGTCAAAGAGAACCCGGACCTCTACCCCCTGTTTCACTTTGCGTGCCAATACTTCTTCTATTTTCTGCCATAGCTCATCATTTCTTATAATATAATACTGAATGTGAATGTAATTTCTCGCATGCTCCATTTCATTTATAAGATCCCGGAATTTCGCCTCTCCGTCTGTATAAATGCGAATATCATTGTTATCCGTAAGTACCGCTTCTCCCTCATTCAGATTGTAAAGAATCAACCTTTTAAAGCGTTCCAGCTCCGGATCTCTGAGCATTAATTTTTTCCGGTAAATAGACTCCTCCTGCCTCCGGACAGCATATTTCACTTCTCCCTCTATTTCCTTCATCTTAAACATTCGTTCTTTACGGAAATTCTGCCCCAGGACCAGATACAGAACAAATCCTACAACCGGCAGAAAATACATCAGTAAAAGCCATGCCCATACCGTTGTCGGATTTTTCCTCTGGAAAAACACAATGAGAATCGAAAATATGATATTGATAAACCAGAAATGTGCCATAAGCCACATATAACTGTCTAAAATATTGTGTATAAATGTCTGTACCATAAATGTCCTTTCCAAATTCATATGATGTGAATACTTTTGTAATGCTATACCTCAAAATCTCTTGCACTTCCACATAAAGAATGATACAATATTGTGAGTTGAAATACTTATGAGAGAAAGCGGGAGGTTACACGTGAGTAAATTATCTATTATTTTATTAGTGATAGTTGTTATACTAATTATCGCAATTGTTGTTTTATATTTTCTTGGCAAGAAGGCGGAAAAGAAGCAGGCAGCTCAGAAAGAGCAATTGGATGCGGTTGCTCAGACAGTGTCTATGCTGATTATCGATAAGGGCAAGATGAGGCTTAAGGATGCCGGTTTTCCCTCAATCGTACTGGATAGTACACCAAAGTATCTCCGCCGTTCCAAAGTTCCGGTTGTAAAGGCTAAGGTTGGCCCAAGAGTAATGACTTTCATGTGCGATGCACAGATTTTTCCGAGTATTCCTGTAAAAAAGGAAGTCAAGGCAACCGTAAGCGGTATCTATATTACCGCAGTAAAAGGTATCCGCGGATCATTAGAAACACCGGAGAAAAAGAAAGGCTTTTTCGCAAAACTGCGGAATAAATAATTTATCGATTTTAAGAAGGCGGCTCCTGTTACCGGGAGCTGCCTTTTCTGTCGTTCGCTTCTACTTTAATCCGGATATCACACTCTGAAACCTTTTCTCCATCTGCATCCAGTGAATATCTCGCATACACCTCTATCCGCTCCTCACTGAACGTCATATCCAGCTGTTTTGTGTATGTTCCCAACACAACCTCTCCAAAAGGTGTCGCATATGGTGCGGCAGCAATCCTGTCCTTTTCAAAAATCATACGGGAATTGGCAATTCCACTCTTTACAACCTCCAGCATCTTGCCTTCCTGTATCTTAATTCTGTTTTTAATCGTACCCGGCATTCCTTCCACAACTTCATCATAAAGAATATAATGTTTCCCATTCTTAAAATAATATACTGCAGGAGCTATGACCTCAATCGGTTCGGCCATACCCTCCTGCATCGTCTGTTCATCATAATGAAATCCAGATACTGTAACTATTACATCCTTCGTCATAATCTCTTACTTTCACTTACAGGGCGAGCTGTTTGGCAATTTCATACTGGTAACTTGGAATTCCCTTATCCATGCCAAGCGCCTCGTCAATATCAAAGTCCACATAATGCCCATTCCTATATCCTACAACACGATTTGTCTTTCCCGCAATCAGAAGATCTACTGCCATAGCTCCCATAATGGATGCGTACACCCTATCCTTACAGGTCGGGCTTCCGCCACGCTGCATATGTCCGATAATCGTTGCCCTTGTCTCCATACCGGTAGCTTCCTCAATTCTCTTTGCCATATTGATGGAATCTCCGACACCCTCTGCGTTAATAATAATGTAATTCTTCTTTCCACGTTTTCTACATTCCTGAATATCTGCAACAATCGCTGCTTCATCATAATCATGCTCTTCCGGCATAAGAATACGCTCTGCTCCATTCGCAATACCGCACCACAACGCAAGATACCCTGCATCTCTTCCCATAACCTCAATAATAGAGCATCTTTCATGAGAAGTCGAAGTATCACGCACTTTATCAATTGCTTCCATTGCCGTATTTACAGCCGTATCAAATCCGATTGTATACTCGGTACAATCAATATCAAGGTCAATGGTTCCCGGAACCCCTACTGTATTTACTCCCAGGCTGGCCAGCTTCTGCGCTCCTCTGAAAGAGCCGTCTCCGCCGATTACTACCAGTCCGTCAATTTTATATTTCTTACAGATTGCCGCTGCCTTCTGCTGTCCTTCCTCTGTGCGCATCTCATCACAGCGTGCGGTCTGAAGAATGGTACCGCCGCGCTGAATCGTATCAGACACGTCTCTTGCGGATAAATCTATAATTTCTTCATCTAAAAGCCCCTGATAACCTTTCCTGATGCCTCTTACCTTCAGTCCTTTTCCCAATGCTGTTCTTACGACTGCACGAATCGCCGCGTTCATTCCCGGCGCGTCTCCACCGCTCGTCAAAACACCAATTGTACGAATTTCTTTTTTTGCCATAATTATCTCCTCCGTCTATGTTTTCATTCGCTTTCATTGAATCTGTTCTTCATCCAACCCACATTGTACCCTAATTGTCAGATGTTTTCAATTGCTTTTTCTATTACTTTTACACACGATTCTCCAAGATAATTTGTCAATCTGCCCAACAGCGCCGCATCTACATGGACATCCCGGTTTGCAGGAAGCTTTTTCACTGCTCTCTCCGCCTTACAGAAAATAACCACCTGGTCTTCTCCGTCAGAGCTTCCCAATATATCCAGAAGCATCCGCTCTTCTTTCAGATAAGTCTCCTTATCCTTATACTGAAGCCACAGCTCCTTCCTCGTTCTGTCAAATGGAATCACAGATTCACAGATTAATTTGCTCGCCGCATCATCTTCCTCCGATACTCTTCCCCGGATAAATACTTTCTTCTCCTCTTCAAGATAGATCTGGTATTTTTCATAGCTTTTCGGAAATACAACCACCTCTACCGTACCAAGCAAATCCTCCAGTGTAAGGAAACACATTGTCTGGTTCTTTCTGGTGTACTTTATCGTTTTACCCGTAATAATTCCACCGATAATTTCCTTTGCGCCGTCATGCACCTTCGTACTTCCCGTTTCTTCATCCAGCTGAAAATCCAATGCTGTACGAGAAATACCTTTCCGCCATTTTTCTTCGTATTCTTCCATCGGATGACCACTTAAATATACACCTAACACTTCTTTTTCATATGCAAGTTTTTCTTCCTTTTCAAACTCTCCCACATCTGGAAATGAAATATCAAATTCCGCTTTCTGCTCATCAGACACAAGGTCAAAAAGTGACATCTGCCCTGCCATGGAGTGTTTTTTCTCTTGATTTACCTGCTCAAGCACCTGCACATAAGTAACCATAAACTGCTTTCTCGTACCACCAAAGCTGTCAAACGCACCGGACTTGATAAAGTTCTCTATCGTCCTCTTATTCACTTCTTTTCCGCTCATCCGCTCAATAAAGTCCTTCAGGCTCCGGAATTCTCCCTGTGCCGTCCGCTCCCCGATAATGGATTCAATCACCGGTCTTCCAATACTTTTGATTGCCGCAAGTCCATACCGGATATTCCCGTTATCCACCGAAAAATTTCCCACTCCACGATTGATATCTGGAGGAAGAATCTGGATACCCATCTGCCTGCAGCTATAGATATACTCCGATACCTTTCCCGGATTATCGATTACCGATGTCATAAGCGCCGCCATAAATTCAATCGGATAATAATATTTCAGCCATGCCGTCTGATAAGCCACAACTGCATAAGCCGCCGCATGAGACTTGTTAAATGCATATTTGGCAAAATCAATCATCTCATCATAAATTTTGTTTGCAGTCTTTTCATCAATGCCATTTGCAATACAGCCCGGTACATTTTCCTCTGGATTGCCATAGACAAAATTTTGCCGTTCCTTCTGCATGACATCGCCTTTTTTCTTGGACATCGCACGCCTTAAAAGGTCACTCCGTCCGAGCGTATATCCTGCCAAGTCACGCACAATCTGCATAACCTGCTCCTGATACACAATACACCCATAAGTCGGCTCCAGAATACTCTCAAGCTGCGGACAGTCATAGGTGATACTCTCCGGATAGTTCTTGCCCTTAATATACTGTGGAATAAAATCCATCGGTCCCGGACGGTACAAGGAAATTCCTGCAATTACATCTTCCAGACTCTGGGGCTTTAGTTCCTTCATAAAGCTTTTCATACCTGCGCTTTCAAGCTGGAACACACCGTCCGTCTTCCCGCTTCCAATGGAATCAAAAACAGCCTTGTCCTCATAGTCAATCGCGTTGATGTCAATCTCCTTTCCTGCACTCTTACTTGCAAGCTCTACCGCATCACGGATAACCGTCAGTGTGCGCAGCCCCAGGAAATCCATCTTAAGAAGACCTAACTCTTCCAGTGTAGTCATTGTAAACTGCGTTGTCACGGAGCCGTCCGAGCCAAGAGAGAGCGGTACATACTCATCCACTGATTTCTGGCTGATTACGACACCGGCCGCATGCATGGAAGTATGCCTTGGAAGCCCTTCCAGACGCATGGACATATCCACCAGTTCCTTCACCTTTGGATCCTCATCATAGGATTTTTTAAACTCCGAGCTGACTTCAAGCGCACGTTTTAACGTAATATTGGGTTCCTTCGGTATCATCTTAGAAATAGAATCCACGAATGCATACGGAAGGTCCATCACTCTTCCCACATCACGGATCACTCCTCTGGCCGCAAGGGTACCGAAGGTTACAATCTGCACGACCCGGTCTGAGCCGTATTTTCTTACTACGTAATCAATCACCTCCTGCCGTCTCTCAAAGCAGAAATCCACATCAATATCCGGCATGGATACTCGTTCCGGATTCAGGAACCGCTCAAACAGAAGCTGATAACGGATTGGGTCAATCGTCGTGATTCCCAGGCAGTAGGACACGATACTCCCCGCTGCAGAGCCTCTTCCCGGTCCTACCATAATCTTATGGTCTTTTGCATATTTTATAAAATCCCATACGATCAGGAAATAATCCACATATCCCATATTTTGAATGACTGACAATTCATAATGAAGCCTCTCTCGCAGCTTCTCTGATGGATTCGGATAATGCTTTTCCAGGCCTTCATAACATAATTTATTCAAATATTCCCATGAGGTATACCCCTCCGGAACATCATATTTCGGCAGCTTCGTCACGCCAAACTCAATCTCAACATTACATCTGTCGGCAATCTTCTGTGTATTTTCTAACGCCTCCGGTGCATATGGAAAAAGCGTCCGCATCTCTTTCTCTGATTTTATATAATACTGGCCGCCCTCATACCGCATACGGTCTTCATCATCCAGCTTCTTTCCGGTCTGCAGGCACAGAAGAATATCATGGGGTTTCTCATCCTCCGCGTAGGTATAATGCACGTCATTGGTCGCCACAAGCTCTATCCCGGTCTCCTGATGCAGACGCAGAAGCGCCTGGTTCGCCGTCTGCTGTTCTGCGATTCCATGGTCCTGGAGCTCCAGGAAGAAATTACCCTTTCCAAATATTTCCTCGTACCGAAGGGCCGCTGCTTTTCCTTCACTATACATTCCACGGACAAGATTACGCTGCACCTCTCCAGCCAGACATGCGCTGAGCGCAATAATTCCTTCATGGTATTCCCGAAGCAGCGCCATATCCACACGCGGCTTATAATAATACCCCTCTGTATATCCCCTGGATACAATCTTCACGAGATTCTGATAACCGGTCTGATTCTCTGCGAGCAGCACAAGATGATAATATCTGTCATCGCCGCGCCCCACCGCTTCCTTATCAAATCTGGAACCCGGCGCAACATACACCTCACAGCCAAGCACCGGTTTAATCCCTGCTGCCTTTGCCGCCTTATAGAAATCAATCACCCCGAACATGCATCCATGATCTGTAATCGCTACACTGTTCATGCCAAGCTCTTTGACCCTGGATATACATTCTTTAATTTTATTCGAGCCGTCCAAAAGACTGTACTCTGTATGGACATGCAAATGTACAAAACTCATAAGAAACCTCTTTTCCACACTGCGTTTACCGCTTATTAATAATAAGTATGACACAGCAAAACCCGTTTTTCAATAAAAAAGACGATTCCTTTTACAGAACCGTCTCTCTTATCACTTTATTTTGTTCTATCTTAGCCCTTCATCATGAAGTCTACTAATTTATCGATATCCTCTTTCTCATGAGCAACCAGCTCCAGCTCCGGAATCTCTCCGTTTGAAAAGATGTTTGCCATGGATACGTACTGTGACAGCTTTGATTTCAGATTCAGTCTGTCTCCTTCTCCTGTTACTAATTCTACTTTTCCCTTACATGAGTCTACTACCTTGAAGAATTTCTCGATATCTGTGATATTCTGTACTTTCATTCTTCTACACTCCTTTCACTCTTACAATCTCTCTTCTCGTTTACGCCCTTATTATAACCTATCATTTTAAGATTGCAATACCCTTATCCAAAATTTGTATCTTTTGCTCTTTTAGGAGATGTCCAACAGCTCTTTTAAAGGCATTTTTACTAATACCAAACTCCGTTTTTATCCGTTCCGGGTCCGATTTGTCGGTAAATGGAAGCTCTCCGCCGTACTCTATTATGCGCTCCAGAACCATCTGCGCATCCCTTTCCATCTGGATAAATGCCTTTTCTCTAATACTGAGATCAAGCTTTCCATCAGCCTTTACTCCCGTCACCCTGGCATGTACAACATCGCCTACTTTTAGGTTTCCATACACTTCCCTTTTCGGAATCAGTGCAGAATATTTATTATCTACCGCCACGAATACTCCAAAGTTATCACTCTTATCATAAATAATGCCTTCTACCTTATCGTCCTTTTTATAAGGAGAATCCGTCCGCAGCCTGTGATACATTTTCATCGTCGCACACAGTCGTTCACTTTTATCAATATACAGAGCCGCCAGAACTTTATCGCCTTTTTTTACTTTCGCAGTCTGCTCTTTAAAAGGCAGCAGCAAATCCTTTGGAAGTCCCCAGTCAAGAAAGGCTCCAATCCTTCCTGTATCCTTCACGGTAAGCACCGCACTCTCTCCAAGAGTAAGCTTCGGCATAGCTGTTGTAGCAATCAGACGGTCATCCGAATCTTTATATAAAAACACCTCCACCGGGTCTCCCAGTTCTATTCCCTTCGGAACTTCTTTTTTTGGCAGGAGCACCCTCTCCTCATTTGTTCCAAGATACACTCCGAAATCGACTTTCTTTACAACTGTCAGCATTCTTCTTTTTCCCAGTTCTTCCGCTAATCTCATATTCTTTCTCCTACTCGTGTACTAAAATTTAAACTCTATGACTGCATAAGCCTGTCCATTTGTATCGCACAGTCCTACCGTCGTATCATCTTCCCCACGGACTACATACGGCACAATCCGGTCTTTATATACTGCTGATTTTTTATATTCTGCACGAAGACGTTTTATCTCCCTGTCCCCCTCAAGCATTTCCATTGCCATCTGTACATATTGGCAATTATTTACATGCTCATTTGTATCGATATGGTATTTACGAACCGGAAATTCCGGACATTTTTCTGCTCCCTGCGGTAATTTGACTTTCCGGGACAGTTCTTCCATCTCAAGCGCCCTGTCTGTCCCATACCGCTCAATTTCCATCTGCTCCGGTTTTACCGGCCGTCCCTTCTCCATGTCCATATATACCCAGAGTGAATTGGCATATGCAAGCATTTCTCCCTCAGGACTCTCCATACTGAAATTTCTGCTGCCAAGTATCCCCTTGAAATCTGTCGCCCATGTGCTGACTCTTATCTCTTCTCCAAGCCTCGGATAACGCTCCACCTCGACCTGCCAGGAGGAAAGAACCCACGCCCTTTTCTTCTCTGACAAATAATCCAGTCCAAGGCCGATGCTTTCCGACTGGAAGATACTGCAGTCCTGGAAATAATTAATAATCCCGGGAAGTGTAATTTTCTCCGTATGGTCCGCTTCACTGAAACGGATTCTGCTTTCAAATGTATATTTATGACTCTTCTGCATGTCCAATGTAACTCCTTTCAACCGTAATCACACACTGATACCGCTTATCCGTAAGCTGAAGAAGACGGACCAGCGATGTTCGTATTTCATCCTGTTTTTCTTTATCGTATTCATAAGGAACCACCATATCAAAAATCAGATTAATCTGATTCATTCCATCTACCATACGGAAATCATGGATACTCACATTGGAATCTAGTGCATCTAATATCTGAAGCACCTGTTTTTTCACAGAAAGAACATGCTCATTCTTCGTCTCTACCGGATCCATATGTATCACAAGAAATAAATTCAGCTGCTTTACAGCATCCCGCTCAATCTTGTCAATAATCTCATGGGACACCTCAATGTCCACGTCATTGGGTACCTCCGCATGAATCGAAGCCATACTTCTTCCCGGCCCATAATTATGTACAATCAGATCATGACTTCCCAGAATCCCATCGTAGCCTTGTACAAATTCCGTAATCTTCTCATACTCCGCCGGGTCTACCGCCTCTCCAATCAATGGCTCCAGCGTATCCTTCGCAATGCCGACTCCTGCCCACATAACAACCAGCGAAACACCAATTCCCACAATACCGTCAATATTAATTCCGGTAAATTTCCAGAACATAAGAGATGCAATCGTAGCCGCTGTTGTAAGCACGTCTCCCATCGAATCTGTCGCTGTTGCAAGCATCACCTTCGACTGAATCCGGTGTCCCAGCTTCCGGTTAAATAACCCAAGCCAGAGCTTTACCCCTATTGAAAGAAATAATACGACCACCGACACAGTCTGGAATTTCAGTTCTTCCGGATTCCGTATCTTTCCGATGGAGTCTTTCAGAAATGTAAAACCTACCTCCAGCACCAGAAACGCCACCACAAGCGCCGCTATATACTCAATCCTGCCATGTCCAAAAGGATGGTCCCTGTCGGCAGGCTTACTTGCCATCTTCACTCCCACAAGCCCGATAATCGACGAACCCGCATCTGACAGATTGTTAAATGCATCTGCGGTAACCGAAATACTATGAAGCAAAAATCCTATTACAGCCTTCATAAGAAATAAAACAACATTACAAAAGATGCCTGCCACACTTGCAAGGACTCCATATGCTGTCCGGACTGCTCCATCACTTGTATCTTCATAATTCTTTATAAAATGCTTTACCAGAAATTCGGTCATCGCAAAGTCTCCTTCATATCTGTTATTTTTCTTCTGTACGGTCTCCAAAGAAGAACCATCTCACCTTAAATTCAGAAGGCGCTGTAACCAATTCATATTCCTCATCCTCCAGCGCCTCTTTTAATTCTTCTTTTCCTTCTTCACTCACACAGGCACACGTCTGGCTGATAAAACAAAGATTCGGATACAATACACACCACCAGTTATGTCCCGATGCCCTGCCAAGCTTTATCCGGAGCGCTTCATATTCTCCACATGGGAATGTAATATCTCCATAGCGTTTCTCCGGAAAATAACACGTTGTCACCTCCGCCTTCGAGCGATACTTAAAACCATGTTCCCGGAGCACCCGGTCCGCCAGACTTTCAATCTCCTCAAGATGTTCACATGCCCACCTTTTCGTACTCTCTACCGATGGTTCATATGTACATCCTTCCGGGGAATCTGTATCTTCCTCCATATTTTCCTTCATATAAGAAAGTACCTCGTCACGCACAATCAGTTTTATCTCCTGATCCTCTTCGCTGTCACTATCTGCCAGCACATGAAAACGAAATACTTCTTCTGCCAGCTCCTTTTGAACCTCCTGCTCCTTCGCTTCCACAAGTCCTGCCCTGTTTTCTATAATCATTCCAGTAAACAGCAGAGCTGTACAGACTCCAAGTATAACACAGACTGCCTTTTTTGTTCTATCTTTTTTCCTGAAAATCTGTTTTCTAAAATATTCTGTCATTTTATGTACCTCCCTGACATCTATAAGATGTTCAGAGTATGCACATATTTTCTCATTTTATTCCATCTCTATCGCAATTAGTTGTGTTTTGTCCGGATCACACTGGTGACTGTATTCACCTGATTATCAATATGCTCACAGACAATCTTAACTGCCTTTTCCTTCTCATGTTTTTTAATATAACAAATAATTTCTTCATGCTCTCTAATCAATTGCTCATGTACCTCCGGGTTTTTCAGATATTCCACCCGGTATCTGTACATCTGCTCTCTTAAATTACTCAGAAGCTGTATCAACCTCTGATTATCTGTTGCCTTGTAGATAATATCATGAAAATTCACATCTGCCTCAGCAATTTTCGTAACATCCTCGTTTTTCAGACTTCTTGCAAATTCCTCTGCCGCCCTTTCCAGACTCTGAATCTCTTCCTCCGTAATTCTGTCACACGCCAGCTGCACGGATAATTCCTCCAGCGCCCTTCTTACTTCCAGAACGTCCCGCAAGTTTTTTTCTGTGATTTCAGCAACCTCTGCGCCCTTTCTCGGAATCATCAACACAAGTCCCTCCAATTCAAGCTTACGGATGGCTTCGCGGATTGGAGTACGGCTTACTCCCAGCTTATTGGCGAGCTGGATTTCCATCAGCCTTTCACCCGGTTTTAATTCTCCCCGCAGAATTGCCTGTCTGAGTGTTTTAAATACGACATCCCGAAGTGGCAGATACTCGTTCATGTCGACACTAAAATTTGGTTCCATTTTCTATTTCCTCCTTGCATGATGTATCCCTGTTACATACACCTGCTTTGTTAGTTTCATCTCTCTTATCTTCTCTGCGCATTTCCTTGCCATTTCACGGTTCTCATACAATCCGAAAACAGTAGGTCCGCTCCCGCTCATCATAGCTCCCAGCGCGCCGCCCTGTTTCATCACATCTTTTATCTGTTCAATTATCGGAAGTCTTGGAATCGTAACCTCCTCCAATACATTTCCCATACATGACGCCACTTTTTCAAGATTCTGGCATTTTAGCCCATCAATAATCCCATCAATATCCGGATGCCGGTAGTCCGCAAGTGAATCCAGGTCTTCATATACCGTCCTGGTAGAAACACTGACCGGAGGCTTCGCAAGCAACACATATGCCTTCGGGCACTGCGGAAGCGGCGTCAGCTTCTCACCAATTCCTTCTGCAAGAACCGTTCCCCGCATGATACAGTATGGAACATCCGCGCCAAGCTCTACCCCACGTTTCTTTAACTCTTCCTCAGAAAGCCCCAGACCGTACATGCGATTCATTCCAAAAAGAACTGCCGCACAGTCAGCACTGCCACCCGCCATTCCTGCCGCTACCGGGATCCGCTTTTTCAACGTGATATGCAAGCCGCCTTCAATTCCAAATTCATCCATCAGAAGCCTTGCCGCCCTGCAGGCAAGATTCCCTTCATCGGAAGGCAGAAACCGGAGATTCGACTCTGCACGTATCCCCGGGGTCTTCGTCCTTGTCAGTATAACCTGGTCATATAAGTACACCGTCTGCATCACCATACGTACATCATGATAACCATTTTCTCTTTTTCCAAGTACATCCAGTCCCAGATTAATCTTTCCCATCGCTTTCAGTTCTAATCGGTCCATGTCTTATCTCCTTGTATTGTATTTTGTATTTTATACTTTACACTTCGTTCTTTACATTTCGTTCTTGACACTTCATGCCTTACATCTTATGCTTTGCATTTTGTACTCTGTATCTTGTATACAATATGCTTATAGTATACTCATATTTTCCTTAAAAATCAATAATTTATCTCCCACTTTTATCTCTTCTGTTCCCAATTCATTTACTTCCATAATACTTTCCTTTGTAGTATTATAATTCTTTGCAAGCTTCCACAAGTCATCTCCGTCTTTCACCGTATATCCTACAATTCCCGGCCTTCTTTCCAATTCTTCCAGATCTGCAGGCTCGCAGGCAATCTCTTCTATATTATATATCCGTACCGGACGGCGCAGAAAACTGTTAAATGCAAGTACCGCCTTCACCTCAATCTCATCACTTCCCAGAAGTCCGACTGATAACTGCTCCACCGCACACGTAATATCATATCTCATATCCTCCGTTGTTTCATTACTCTCAAGCAGATAAGAAAATGGCACCATTCCCTGCCAGACTGCAAATGGTACGGAATCGTCCGCCTTTACATACAGAAAATAGATATGCAGCATCCCCTCTATCCGGATTCCTTCCTTTTCCGTTTCCATATGTTCAATCTGGATTCTGGCGCTGCTGTGGCATATCTGAAGAATGTCGTCTTTAATCTCAGGAAGCGACAGCCTCTCTGCAATCCTGCATTTCGAATGATTCTGCATCAGAAGACATTCTGCCTCCTTTTCCTCTGTCCGCGGCGCACAGGTACAGTTTAACGAGTAAATATCCTCCAGAACATCTACCGTTTCCTCCTCGCAGACAAGAAGTCTCGCTTCCAATGTTGCTTCCACGCCAAGAATCCGCATTTCTCCATCTTCATCCATGCGGGGATCCACACTTACATCAGTAAGTGTCGGATAAATATGATGGTACATATGGTCTCCCGCCCCGTGACATTCCATACGGCCCTCATATGGAATAGTCTGCTCCAGCCAGTCTGTCTTTCCATCCGGTGATTCATAAAAACAGAAGAAAAGCAGTTCGCCATTCAAAAGCAGTTCATTTTCCGCAATCCTCGTATCCAGCTTCCGGCTCAATACCTCTGTCCACAGCAAGGTGCCGACGCACTCCTTCGTCCCTCCGATTGACACCTCTTCTTTAATCCGGTATGTATCCTTTTTAACCGTGAACAAATTCAGCAATTCCTGTTTCCGGTACTTTTTATATATAGGAAAATCCGCATCTGCATCCGTCGTAAGTGTAATTCCATTGCGGTCCTGTGATGAAATCTGAAGCTCCACAAATGTCTTTATATTCAGCTTCCGTGAGTGAATCACTGTGACTGTCAAATCCGTCTGCACATCCTTCACAAACAGATTCCCCTCACACGGCTCCTCCATGTACACCATTTCTTCAAAAGGAATCCGCCCCTCCAGCGCACAAATCCTCGCCGGCTCTTCATCCGATGCATAAAGCACCTTGAATATCAGTTTCCCGGATACCCGTATGTAACTGTCCTGAATTCTCATATCTTCAATATTCAGGCTTCCTTCCCCTAAAATCACATTTTTTACATCACTTCTTGCGTCCGGCACATTGTAATCATCATCAATATAAAACTGGTCAGAAAGCACCTTTCCCTGCCGATATACTTCCAGCTCTTTTCTTTCATAATCCATCTCTCTTCCTCCTAATCAAATACCACATTTTTTTCAATATATTCCGTCTTAATTACCACATACGGGTAAGTATTCTTTTCGACCGGTTCTTCTTCTTTCGGAGGTCCCTCAAGATTTGTCTTTATACATATTGTGTTTTCCGTTTCATAGCAGTCTTCTACTTGAACGCTATAACCACTAGTATCTTTTTTTCCATATCCCTGCGCAATATAAAGGTATCCTTCATCCGCATAAGTGAGCCTGAACGGCTCCTCCTTTTCTTCCTCTATCAGCTTCTTCATTTCCTCCGGCACATCCTCAGGTTTTATAACCGTAAACTCTACATCTCTTAATTTTTCTGCCTTATCTTTTCCTGCTGAACAGCCCGCAAGAAGCAAAACCAGGAACACCGGAATCATATATGCATACCATTTCCCCATAGTATCCCTTACCTTTATCCATTTTCTTATTAATATCATACACAGCACTTATGGAAAAAATTCCTGTAATAAAGAAATTTCCTATTCTAACTGCAACAGATGCCATAGGCTTAAATGATTCTCATAACACCGCTTCTAAACTCTCTTGAACCAAACAAACATCCCATACCTTTCGCTCCTCTCCAGATAATCAAATCCTGCCGCCACCGTATCCTCATCCGGGATTCTGGATTCTACTCCTCCATATACATCCGCTGTGACCTCCCATGGTTTATCATAATATTCTCCGCTTCCCCAATTGAAAAATGAGGGTATTCCAATACACCAAAAGTATTTCCATACCCCCAGCCGTTCCAACTGCCTGGTATGCCCATACTCATGCCGCACTTCATCTATCCCCTCAATATTTAGCTCAAGATTACGTCTTATAAACAACACTCCAAAGGAACCTGAACGGCTAAAGTTCGTTCGAACCACTTTCTTCCCTTTATAAGAAGAAAATCTTTTCGACTTTAATACCTCTTGTTCCTCTATGGCCCTTTTATCTACTGTCATTTTACTCCTCCATCCATACTAATAACTTACCCCCTGCGCTCTTGCCCTGTCAAACGTCTGCAATATCATATCCCAACCACCGAACCATGCACTTGCCAGTCCACCGAGAATACTACTTATTATTATAAAAATTCGTTTCATCTTCCTTTCACTCCCTTCGTAAAAGAGATGACTGCCCTTAAAGTAATATCAGGCAGCCATTCTTTTGTTATTATGCAGAGCAGTTATTACCATTCTTCATCCATTTCTTTACGAATTAGTTCCATCATATCTTTATTCCGCACTCTTTCCAGCATTTTAACATGCCGTTCAATTTCCGGACTCCACGGAATCGTAATAAGCCGGCTTTTTGTAATTCTCCTGTTCCGTTGAGACTGGATGCATAACGGCAGCCAGATAATCTCTAAAATTACCCTCACTGCTTTCCTAAACCATCCTTTTGTGTATGGAATCTTTCGTGCTTTTTTTAACAAAAGCACCCAACCGGTAAAAATTCCATAATCCAGTTTCTCTTCTTCCGGAAGCTCCTGCTCGGAAAAATAGCAGCCTAACAGATATGCCTTCCCATAATCCTTCATCTCATCCCAACGTAATAGTTCTTCCATGACCAGCCCTTTCCAATACACTCCTCTTTCATCTATGATATAAGTATGTACCTGCATACAAAGCAAACAAATTGCAAAGCTAACAGCAACCAAGAAAAATAATATCACAAATAAAATTGTATATGTATGTCTAAAAGCATCGGGGAAAGAAATCACTGTAGAAACAAAGACTCCAAGGCCAAACAACACTATCAACAAAAATACTATACTACGAACTATTCCCTCTAATGTACGAATTGTCATTTTATAATGGTCTACACTTATTTTCATCCTGCAATAACTCCTTTTAACTGCTCAAATATCTTATTTCCTTACATGCATATAATCTCCCTGGAATTGTATTATAAAACCGTTGTTTTATTAAATTTGAACTGGAAAATATCTTCTATCCTGAGATTGTACCGCCCATGATGTTTTCTTGGATTTTGAATTACCAGATTTTGGATTGATAAGTCTCACTCCCATAGCTGCACCAGTCAAAGCACCTTTTGTAGCAGCTCTTCCAACATCTTCGCCTTTTGCAACTGCCTCTGCAGCTCCAAGTGTTCCTCCTATCAATGCTCCGCATATTGTGGCGGCCGCCACAACTGCTAATGCAAACAATCCCTTAGAATCCTTATGACTTACCGGATTATTCAAGCAATATGCATACAAGTTATGCTAATCCAGATTCCTCTGCTCCACATCCAACACATCCACATCATCCGCACTGACAAACCTTCCTGTCTCTGGGTCATAAAATCTG
>CALFCS010000151.1 GCA_937950565.1 uncultured Lachnospiraceae bacterium | reverse complement strand
ATCCTGTCATGGTCTTCTTCTCATAATTGTAAGCAACCGCATCATAATACCATGCATCTTTTTCAACATCTACATATGGAAGCTCTACAGGTGTCGGCGTCGGATCTGTATTTCCGGAAGGATTTCCTACCGTAACCTCTCTCTCATTCCAGACGGTACTGTCACCGGATTCATTCTGTGCAATAACAGCAAAATAATAATTTCCATCCTTCATATCTTTCACTGTATATGGACTTGATTTCACATTTTTAATTTCATCTGTATAGTGACCAGGCTTTGTTCCATACACAATTTTATAAGAAGATGCTGTATTCGATTCCTGGAACCATAAGGTTACATCCTTGCCATCTACATGCTGGGCATATAATAACGGTGAACTCGGAACTGCCTCAGTAGTAAATGTTTTCACACCACTGACCGTCTCTGTCTCATATGCAAGATCTTTTGTCCTTGCAGTAACTGTCCAGTAATAAGTCGTATCTGGCTTAAGAAGATTCGGCTCCATCGTGTAGCGGTTATAAATCATTCTGTCCCGTACAAGTACTGGATTCGACATATCCTTATTCTCAGATATTTTCAGTTCATAGAAGAATGCATTCTTAGATGCTTCCCAATCCAAAACTGTTCTCGTACTTACATCTTTTGCAGAGTTTTCCGGTCCTTTCAATTCAAACTCTAAGGGTTTGTCACCTTCTGCCTTCGTTGTAAAACAGTGCACCGGACCATTCATTGGACGTTCCCCTGCCGCGTTCGATGCATATACCTTCCAGTAATATGTCGTATCATACTTAAGTGCAGTATCCGGAGTATAGTATGCCTGTGAATTATCACCAAACTGCTCGGTCCATCTTACATTCGTAATACCGGACTTATCAATAACCGGATTAGAAAGGTCTTCTTTTTCAGAAACTACCAGCCTGTAAGAATCCGCATTGTATGCTGTTGACCACTTGAATTCAGGAGAAACGGATTCCCCTGGTGCATACATGGAAGGCATATACGGACCAAACTGCCCCGGCACCTTTTCACTTTCACTTACAAGGAAAGAATACGCCACATCATGGATAACTGCTGTCTCACCATATTTATTAGATGCAACTACTGTCCAATAATATCTGGTTCCTTTCTTCAGTTCCTTTTCCATTGTATAACTGGTATCTTTGATACCATCCTTTACAAGAACCGGATTCTCCATATTCTCATTTTCCGAAACAATAATCTTATAAGAATCCGCTCCGTGAGATTCTGACCATGTAAAGGTCGGCTTTGCAACCACAGCCTCTCCATCATCTGGAGTCATCGGATGGACAAATCCCGGCGCAGATTCTTCTTTTTTCAGAATCAGTACCCAGGTTTCATTCTCTCTCAGATCAGAAAGTACAACATCCAGGTCTTTCTCAGAATTATTAAAAGAATATGATTTCTGATATGCCAGGCCATTGTTTTCACTATTTACAATTTTATATGCATCCACAACCACATTCTGTCCTGCATATGGCTGATTCTTCATATTCACATGAATGGTATACTGACCGGCTGTAAATGGTGTCGTTACCATAACTTTAGATTCCTCTGAATCCTTATAACCAACCGCTGCAAATCCATTCTCCTCATCTGTTGTCGTACTCTCTACAACCATTCCTGACATAAGAGAATATGCATAATACAACCACCACTGCTCAGTTCTGTAACCAGTATTTTGTCTTGATTTGTCTGCCATCAGTATGTTGCTCATACCATTCCATCCGTCCTGGTCATAGCATCCCTTTACGGTATGTGTCATACCGGAACGAATCGTGTTAATCATATCTCTCGCCCAGATAGACTGGTCGTCCACATTTGTATTATTTTCTTCAAAAATAATATACTGTCCATTTGTTTCCGGATACTGCTTCTGCAGATCCTTAACCTGCTCTACCCAGCCCTTCATTACCCGAAGAGGAATTGTTTCTTTCGCTCCCCAGTAACCATGCCATGATGGACCTTCCAGTGTTACTTTATTAGCGCTCATATTCGGAATCATAAGATCCGGACGGTCTGTAAAATTAATCTCTCCCGGGCCAACCGCCGGAACCTCTTCCGGATATACTTCTCTTAAAGCCTGCCAAAGTGCAATATATGTATCATCCCATCCGGTCCAGTTTTCATTAATCAGGTCTGCAAACTTAAATTCCGCATCATGATCTTTGAAATATTGCAGAACATCTTTTATGTACTGCTTGAACCATGCAAGATTATCCGGTGAACCAGACCAAGGTCCCTGCGGAATCCCGCCCCAGTCAATTCCGCCATCTTCTCCTTTTACCCAGGACGGAAGATGACCTAACAGGAAATAAAACTGTGTATCCAGATCCTGTGATCTCGTATAACCTTCGTACGCTCTTTGCAGAATACTGTCTTCATATTGATACTGTTCCGGATTTCCATCACTGATTGCCTGGAAATTCTGAGCCGGAATGGAATCTCTGTTCAGCATAGGTCCAAGCAGTCTGATACGGCTGTCTGCAATATCATAATTCGGAGTCAGAATATATCCGAACATACTTGGGTCATATTCCTTTATCTCCTGGTCAAAATTAATATCAGCACTCAGTCCTACACAAATATTCGTTACTGCTTTATACTCACCCATAACTGCGGTAAGCACAGCTATTCCATCCTTCTTACCAACAACACTGTTCCCTGATATCTCAGCTACCGATTCATCTGATAAAGTAAACTTACACTGTTCCGTCATGTATTTCCTTGTTTCATCATCATATAAACCAAATACCTGTGGCTTTACAGCTTCACCGATGCCGCCAATTGTATAGCTTTCTTCTTCAAAATAAATACCTGTAAGCTTCGGATTTGAAACTTCTTTCCAAAGGCTGATACAATCTACATTAATCGTATCAGAATTGTCATTCTCTGTAAGATTTGAAAGCGACAATGTATTTTTACCTTTTTTCAAATTCACGTCCAGAACCACTTCGTCCCAGTTAACCCAGCTGCCTGTAGATGGAAATGTAACATTCCCCTTGTTCTCATCATTTACAGACATTCCTAATGTTCTGTCGTCCGGCCATCCAGCTTCTGAGCCTGCAGCGTAACGCACCGCAATCTTAAAGTTTCCGTCTGTCTGCACATTCAGATGGAATGTCAGACGTCCTTTACCATTAAAATCAAAGCCCGCCGCATATCCTTTGCCTGTATAACCGGCATGTTCCGACTCCACTCCGATGCCATTTGCAAGGTCAGCGTCTTCTGCCTGATACACGCTTGCGCCTTCTGGAATTTGTTCATCATCCGCCTCTTCGTAAGTAAAATAGTCAACGCAGATTCCATTTCCAGTTGTGCCATTACTTGCCATGCCAATCGTATTCTCCCCCTTTTCCAGCGGAAGAACTACCGTCTTGTCCATCCATTCCTCCCAGGAAATCTGGGATGGAAATTGCTGTACACCTACATCCTTACCATTTACCGTGAAACGAATCTGTCTCGGGTCATTTTTTCCGGTCTGCCCTTTATCCCCGGCAATATAACGGAAATTAAATTTGTAATCACCAGCTTTTTCTGCGGATAACTGAAAACTAAATCCGGATTCCGCCACACTATCATTAATGACTACATGCTGGCCTCCCGACGGATTATGGTCAGAAGCAGTAAATGCATCTGACAATGTAAGATTCTCCGCCAATTCCATTTCCACCTTTACCGGCTCTTTTGCGTCTGCCGCTTCTGTTTTCGGCAGAATAACTGTCCCTGCCAACAAACACACAGACAGCGCTGCCGCAAGCACACGCTTATAAATATGTCTTTTTCTCATATTTTCTATTCTCCTGTAATTTTTCATTATTTTTCATATTTTTCCATAAATCTCTGGATAATCGTTGCGCATTCCGCACGGTTTGCGCTTCCCTGCGGGTCAAGGAACAGCTTGCCTTCCGGCTGTCCTTCAAAGGTCTTTCCTGTGATGATTCCTTCGGACACTGCCCACTTCATAGCATCTACTGCGAATTCCTGCACATCTCCTGCATCCGGGAATGCACTGTAATCGCCATCTGCTTTCACATCATATTCCTTATAATCCTTTGCATAACGGTACATCATTGTTGCCATCTGGGAACGGGTTACCGGGTCGTTTGGCCCAAACATCTCCGTTCCTGTATATCCGGTGACAATCTTCTTATCTGCCGCCCACAGAACAGCATCCTTAAACCAGTCAGGCTCCGTTACATCAGCGAAAATATCTGTATACTCCATTTCCACTTCCTTGTTCATCTTGTGAAGCACTGCCGCAAACTGTGCTCTTACGAGTGTATCTGCCGGCCCGAAATGCGTTTTATCCAATCCTGTCATGGTCTTCTTCTCATAATTGTAAGCAACCGCATCATAATACCATGCGCCTTCTTCGACATCCACATATGGAAGCTCTGGTATCGGTACCGGATCATCCGGCTTCTCTTTCAGCGCTTCCTTTGCGTCCGAAAGTTTCTTTTCCGCCGCACGGACCGCATTACTGTCAAACCGCTCGCTCTCCAATGCATATCTCGCATTTTCCAGTGCATTTATAAATGCATTCCAGCTTTCATCCGTATAGTTCCCTTGCTCTAACTTTCCACATGCTTCTACTAACTTCTGCAGCTCCTTCTTTTCTTTGTCTGCGTTTATCTTTTCCGGAGTTTCTCTGATATCAATGTAGCTGACGCCGGGACCCCATACTGCATTTGCCGCATGTCCAATCTGCACTTCAAGATTTCCATCTGCATCTGCCGATGCCATCGTCTTTATCACATATGGCGCATTGGAATCATTGCTGGCCGTAAAATTCTCATATCCCGGCAATACACTGCCGTTAATGACCAGCTTCATTGTTCTTGGATAATCCGGATTCGTCCAGAATTCCGGAATATAAAAGCCAAGCTCCAGATTGTAAGTCTTATTCGCTTCCAGTTCAAATCTATAGATGACTCCTATATCTGTCACCGCCTGATCCTTCGCAAACCGGAAAGATTTACTTCTTGGAGATTCATCCGTTACTCCATCATTTTCACACGGCCATGTCTTCTCTCCCATCGGCCAATCCGGAAAATCCGCATTTGCCTTATAAGTATCGATAACACCCCATTTTTTCCCGGTCTTTGCATCCACGCCATAGAACTGGTCCGTCGCACTATGATTCTTTCCAAATACATCTCCCGGACTTAAGGTCTTCGGATTAATATCTCCACAGTTAACAGAATATACCAGAGCCGGCTCTGTCTTTTCAAATACACCAGTCACTTCCACATTATCCTGGACATCCGTCAGAACATATACACCACCGTTCTTGTCCAAAATGTCCATAATGCTCCTGCCATTTACCGCCGCATCTTTTAATACTGCATCTTCGTCCGGATTGAATTCCAGACGAACCGTATCCCCTGCCTTCACTCTTACTTTGTCAGATACAATCTGACCGCCGCTGGAAGAAGCGCATGACACACGAAATGCATCTTCCATCTCCGGTGTTTCTGCTGTCATTGGGTAAAATTCAAACTTATCAAAGTTCGGTGTATAATTCACCAGCACATGATAATCAATATTTGCCGGGATTCTGTCCCCGCCTTTATGAATACCATTTGTAACAATTTTGGAATTGTCATTATAAATCTGAATCGTATTCTTTCCGGCCTTTAATGTTACCGGAATCACCTGGGAACGGAAAGTCTCGTCACTGTATGTATTCCGGAATACCGTTTTCTCTGCCTTACCGCCATTAACAGAGAAGGACGCATAACGCTCTGTCATCTGTGCATTATAATCATGTTTCCCGAACAGCTCGCCATTGGACTGATAGACAGCCATGTTATACTTCCCTGCCTGCGGTACATCAACTGTAATCGTCAGACTGTTCTTGTCTTCTGCCTCCCCGAGGTCTACGAAACGGCTGCGTCCGTAAATCTCGAACTCCGGGTCACCTGGCTCAATCAGCTCTACATCATTTGCCGCCTTGATACCCGCCACATAACCGCCGCCGGAAGCAAAAGTTTTCACAGCATCATTCCTTCCAATAGAAGCCTCTCCCGTAAATGCTCCGCTTTCCGCCTCAACAACCGTGGCAGCCTCTGTCGTCATCTGGGATACTTCTATATAATCCAGCCGGATCTTTGCATCCGTATCAATATCAATAATATTAATTCCTTTCTGTAAAAATACAGTCTGGTATGCATTGTTCCATTTATTCTTTGTATCCTCCAGTGCAGTTTCCGCAATCAGGTGATTCAGGTTTACCGCATCATTTCCCTGGTAAATACCTGCCTTTGCCGCTGTCTCAGATGCATAGCGCAGCTTTAATGTATACATACCATTTTCCGGCACAATCACATTGACTCTTAATCCGCCGCCTTTTGTCACACTTGTTTTCTCCAGACCAGATACATAATCCACATTTCCCTCTCGCTTCGTCGTAAGCGATGTCTTATTTCCAATTAATTCATTGAATTCGGCAAGCTCTGCCTCATAAACTTTGTGAAATTCTGTATCACTCTTTTCCGGCCCCTTGTAAGTCAGATAAATACAATCCACGTCTGCCGAGCGGAGCTGGTCCGTACCGACAATCCGAATTGTATGCGTACCCGCACTTAACTGGAGCCATGTGCTGTACATGCCGCCCAGTTGAAATCCAAATGTTGTGGGAAGCACCATAGTCTCTGTCTGCTTTCCGTCAATCAGCAGATTCTGATAGGCTGTATATGGTGTATTCTCTTCCGGATTAGCAGTATTGCACCCATTTCCGGCTGTATAGACCATGTCGTATTTATAATATCCATCCTTTGGAACTGTGACCTGTATATCCACACCGTCCTGCGGACCCCAGATCCAGCCTACTTTACTCTTTCCGGAACATGCATTTCTCGTCTCCTGAGAAAGTGCCGCTCCGCCAAATAAAGCGCCTTCCTCCGCTTCATACTGCTCTTTCCATGTACTGCTTAAGAAGCCTTCCGGCTCATCCTTTGTAGCCTTTGTTACAGTGATACGGTATCCGCTCATATCCAGCATATCAGAAAGAGGGATAACCGCTTTCCCGTCCACAACCTTAACAGCGCCTTCCTTTACAACTCTTGGCTCTTCCGCCGCACCATGAAAACCAGTATAATCGGTCGACTCAAGCTTAATATGTACTTTGTCTGCGCCTTTAAAAGTCTCTGTCTTGTCAATCTCATCTAATACGACATTACCCGAGCCATTTACGCCACCAAAAACGACATTGGCGCTTTTCTTATTATTATCCAGAGAAGCTGTTCCATAAAAATCATTTTTTTCTGCATTTGACACCTGGATTGGAAGATACTGACCGGACATATCGCCATACCATTTATACAGCCACCATGCACCATTTCCTTCATTATTATCTGCCGCAAGGCCATTCAGATGATTGGAAAAATGCCAGTACGCTGTACAGCCGGATACATTGTATTCCTCCAGCAGACCAATCCAGCGGACCATGTCTCCCGGAGATGCACATTCATACTGATCGTCATATTCATTGATGACAATCTCACGCGGAGTCTCAATCCCGTATTTCTTCTCAAGGCTCCGGTAATGCCTGTATTCTTTCTCAAAATTATCAAACTGCCATGTTGCAAGGTCATGCCATGCTATCACATCCGGCATACAATCCCTCTCCACACAGAACTTGATATAATTATCCATGACATTCTCATCGTATACCATGAGATTTAATCCAACGAACCGGGGCTTGCTTTTTACTCCATTGTCTTTATATACTTTTACAACAGTCTGATACATATCCTCCCAGAACCAGTTCAGGCTGTCCCATCCGGTAGAAACTGTCCCGGTCTCAGGATCTGTATAGGAACCGCCAAGCCAGTAGTCCTTCGGCTCATTATAGAGCACCCAGGAAACCCTGTCTTCAATCCCCTTATCAATACAAGCCTGTACCTGCATCTTCAAAATATCCAGATATTCTTCCGTTGAGCTGAACTCATAAAACCAAAGCGCATAATAATCCGGCACATAGATCTGAATGTCCTGCCCTCCGGAATTAAAAAATGAATCTGCAATATCCAGTGTGTCTCCATTCGGATGCTGCATTCCATAAGGCGCTTTCTGCACTGCCGTATGCGGTTTCAGTGGAGTCATCATATTCGTTGTTGGCACATTGTCATCACCCTGCCCGTACAGCCAGCCGGAAGCCCCATGCTTCAATCCCCGCTCCACCTCCGGCGTCATATCCACAGTCAGTGTCGGCACGCTGCTCTGCGCCGCATGAACCTTCTGTACAGACAGGCCGGACAGCGAACCGATTGTCATTGCCGCCATAAGAACAGCAGATACTGCTTTTTTGAATCGCATTTTTCTCTCCTTTTTATTCAAAATCACCAAATCCACCTTCCTCAAATTCCTCGGTAACTCCCTCGTCTGCTTCCTCACCGTCCTCGGTTTCTTCCTGTGTTTGTCCGGAGGTGTCCTCCTCTGCCTTCTTATCGTGGCATCCTGCAAATGAAACAGCCATCACAGAAATCATAACCAGACAAATAAATCTTTTTCTCAAATTTCCAATCCTTCCTTTCGTTTTCTTCCATCTCTCTAATTTCTTCTCTTCCTGTTATCTACAACAGAAGTCCGATTCCCCTGGAAAAACTTCTCGTTTGGGAATCGGACCTTCGAAGCTTTATTAGAACTATTATTTATTCAATTTCGCGTTATAAATAATTATTTTTAATCCCAGCCGTCTGTAGACTCCCAATTACCCTCATTCACTTCAAGCTCTTCTGTACTATCTGGTCCTGATGTCCTGATAATATCCTCTTCTCCGAATTGAAGAATATCTACTTCCGGATGTATATATCTCTTTTTCATTACGGTGCCTCCTTATCCAACCTAATTAACATCTACCTGACAACTGGCAACTCCATCACTGTATACGGTATGTTCCTCACCATTCTTGTCTTTATATGTTACATAAGCCCTTCCGTACCATGTATCTGATGCGGTGCATGCCAGTCTGGCTACATAAGTCCCCAGACGTCCTTTTGTTGTGGCAACTGATCTTTTCGTCCTTGATGCGCCTATTACAAGCTTCTCTGCATCCTGATTGAAATTATTGTTCCATCCTTTGCTGTCTGTGATAACAACTCCATGGCTTACTACTGTATATCCAACAGGAAGAGAGCGCTTTGACGTAAAGGATACCTTCTTCGTTGATTTGTTATAGGATGCCGTACACAGGATTGTAACCTGCTCTTCAACCGCTGTTTCATCCTTTACATAAACAGGCACAAGTGTTACATCCTGCATTACATAAAAGCTGTAGTTTGATGCATAACATACAATCTTACCCTCGCTTGTCTTCCAGTAAGCAAATTTGTTTCCTTCCGGTGCTGCCGGCGCTTCTACCTTCGCAAGTGTCCACTCTTCAAATTCACCAATTTTTTCAACTGCTTCGCCATTTTTAACGCGAACCTCGTATTTCCTTGGCTCAACGGTAATTGTGATTGTTGCTTCTACAACTTCTCCTGACTCTGGATTTTCTTTTACCTGTGCAGTAATAATGGCTGTTCCCGCACTGACTGCAGTTACTGTTCCGTCCTCTGCTACTGTTGCTACTGCTGTATTATCTGAAGACCATGTCACTGTTTTATCTGCCTTTTCTCCTCCTGTAACATCAACGCCAAGAGTATAAGTAGTATCCACCTGTATTGCAAGCTCAGCACCATCCTTGATGGAAACACCAGTTACCGTCAAATCTGCCGCTGTCGGAAGTGCGTCAACATCAGCTTTAGCCTTCTCTACAAGAGTATTCACAGAGGCCATAATATCTTTTAGTTCACTTGCAGTTGCAGACGAAAGATCAACATTCTCCGTTAATAATGTATATTCTGTTAATGCCTTTTCTAAAATAGCTATTCTTTCTTCATCTTGCTCGGTCAAATAACCGCCATCTTCTTTATATGAATACAAAACCTCTTCCGCTTCACCCATTGCTATTTCGTATTCTGTTGTTGTCAACCGCAAATCTGTTGCGATACCATCAAGTGAAGTCTTTGCTTCTTCAAGAGCAGCTTTGACTGCATCTTCTGTCTCTGCAGCATTAATAGCTTTCGTCCCGGCTTCTATATATGATGCAAGAATTGCCTGCTCATCTGCTCGATAATCATCCTTATTCTTATAAGACTCTAACTCAGTGACTGCCTCCGCTTTTATCGTTGCAAGGTCTTTCTTTACAGTGAGTGTAATCTCTGCAGATGTTTGTGTTCCCATCTGATCTGTTGCTGTAGCTTTTATTGTTGCCTCTCCTACTGCAACTCCTGTTACAAGTCCATTCTCATCCACTGTAGCAACTTCAGGATTTAAAGACTCCCATGAAAGCTGATAAGTTGCATTTTCCGGTTCAACTGCTGCTGTTAACTGCAATGTTTCTCCCATTGCTACTTCAGCCGTATCACCATCTGCGGTAACTGTAAGACTGCTGACTGGTACATTATTGAGCTGTTCAGGTGTCAGTGCATAATTATATATTTTGTAATTATCCAGCCATCCTTTATAATATTCTCCTCCACCCCAGTTCGCTTTTCCAATTTGACAAATACTGTTTTTTCCTAAGATATCGGACAGATCATAATTGCTGGCTATCCTGCTTTGCTCCACTCCATTTACATAGAGGATAGTTTCTGCCTTCGTAAAGACAACATCCACATGCATCCAGTCTTTTCCAGTAACAGCTGATGGATTTTCTGGTCTGCCACCTGAATTATTATAACGTTCAGCAGTGGTAGTTTCGGCATTAAATATCTGTACAATTCCGATGTAATGTTCAAACAGATTCGTTTGTGCATTTTCATTCGGCGCAGCATAAAATACCCAGTTCGTAGCACCCGTATCTGGTTTTGCATCGTAAGAAACAGTCATTTCTTTTACACTTGTTAAAAGACTTCCTTCATCTTTGGCTGTTACCTTTAAGAACTCAGCGTTATCGCCGTTTAAATAAACTGCGTTTCTCCCATCTACTGCCGCTAATTGATATGTTCCTGCTGCATCTGCATTGCCTCCTGAAAAGCCGGTTGCCTCATCATCAAATGTAAAATCTGCAATCATTGCCGGCTTCAAATTCATGCCTTCCTCTGCAGTCTGTAATGCTATAACAGCTGCATCAACTTCTTCTCTTGTAGCGCCTTCATTTGCAAATACTTTTTTTGCATTAGCAAGAGCGCCTGCATATGTATTCCAGCTTTCTTCTGTATAACGGGCCTGTACATAAGCTGCCTGCTCCGCACTATTAATAGCTTCCTCAAGGCTTGCCTTATTCACACCGCCACCGAAAATCTGGAGTTCGCCATAGTATTGATATGCATTATTTGCACCAAGATAGAAGCTTCCTGTTTCTATTCCACCGATACCATTAAAATGACCGCTATAGTATTCTGTTGTCAGATGTACCCCTTTAACATAAGTTTTAACCGTATAATAATCTCCAGCATAGCCATCTACTGTACCGGTTTCATTATTCAATAAAATAATACATTCATCATATGTAGCATAAGGAATACCTCTTAATGTAAGTGCACCTGCGTTAAGAGTTGCATCTCCTGTCGCTACTGTCTTGAGATAATTTGCAAGACGATTATTGCCATTTGCATCGGTCTTGGTTCCACCATGGCTTCGTTCTCCATCTCCGACCCAGAATCCATCGTCAGTCTTATTACCATTTGCATAAACATAACCGCTTATTTTATTACCATCCGCATCCAGAAGAACTGCATCCCCTATGGACTCTGGAATCATTTTAAATTTGATTCCTACCCAGTCTGCATCTCTTCCGTAACCATTTCCCATACGAACTGTTCCAATATCAAATTTCAATATATCGTATGTACCATCCGAATATACTTCATTTGCACTTGTTACGCTCCAACCTTCCGGAATAGCCGTATACCCGGTCATATCAAATAATTTTGTGTTTTCATTCAAATTATCCGGGGTTATCTCTGTCTCTCCTGCCGCATCTGCAGTCAGAGACGTTGCTGGAACTGAACTGACCACAAATGCCGCTGCAAGCAAAACGGACAGTCCCTTCCTTAAAAAGTTTCTTTTCATCTCGCATCCTCCTTGTTTTTAATAGTTCTTTTTAAAGCTTTTCTTTACTCTTTCCCTTCCATACATCACCTCACAATTATTAAGTTCCGCATATTAAACGTTTAATTTCATTGTATAGTTCTATTTACACATCATATTCAATGGCATAAATCACCCATTATTTAAACGTTTAACTATATACATAATATAGTTTACACCCCCCCCCAAAAAAAAACAAGGTGAATTATCTAAGAAAGGTATAATTATCCAATCTATTTATAACTGCATGAACGGAACTGGTACATCTATCATTGACGAATCTGTCCGAAAATGTTACGATATTTCCATCATTCCAAGGAGAAAATAATATGGTTTTTTCAAGCAGTATTTTTATTTTTGCATTTTTACCAATCACATTATTCCTATATTATCTTTTCACTCCCAGTCGTTTTCTGCAAAATGTCTGGCTCGTTATAGCCAGTTTATTTTTTTATGCCTGGGGAGAACCCCGCACAGTATTTCTGATGCTTCTTTCCATTTTGGCAAATTATATATTCGGTCTCCTGGCCGCACATTTCCGCTCCAGGAAGCTCTGTCTGCGCCTGGTTCTTGTTCTAATGCTGGGATATAATCTGGGAATTTTGTTTATATTTAAATATCTGACTTTTACCGCCTCGATTGTGGGTATTTCCCTTGGCAGGACAATTGCCCTGCCTATCGGAATTTCCTTTTATACCTTTCAGGCAATTTCCTATGTTATTGACATCAGCAGAGGCAATGGCAAAGCACAGAAAAATCCGTTGAATGTAGCGCTGTATATTGCATTTTTCCCGCAGCTCATTGCCGGTCCGATTGTCCGCTATGAGACCATTGCCCTGCAGATTCAGAACCGTCGGGAGACGCTGGACGGCTTTACCTGTGGAACCAAGCGTTTTATAAAGGGTCTTGCAAAAAAGCTTCTGCTCGCAAATGCATTTTCTCCTGTGGCAGACTATGCTTTCACACATATTGATTCTCTATCAGTATGCTCCGCATGGATTGGCGCACTTTGTTATATGATGCAGATTTATTTTGATTTTTCCGGATATTCAGATATGGCAATCGGCATGGGAAAGATGTTCGGATTTGAGTTTCCTGAAAACTTTGATTATCCATATATTTCCCAAAGTGTTACGGAGTTCTGGAGAAGATGGCATATTTCACTGGGAAGCTGGTTCCGTGATTATGTCTATATACCCCTTGGAGGCTCGCGCGTATCCACGAAAGCCCGTCTGGTTCTGAATCTTTTCGCCGTATGGAGTCTGACCGGAATCTGGCACGGCGCGAACTGGACGTTTATCTTCTGGGGGCTTTGGTACTTTGCGCTCCTTACATTTGAGAAGCTTTCCGGATTTGCGAGAAAAGAAAAAGGACGGGCTTTGCATTGTATAAGCTATCTCTACACGATGCTCGCTGTCCTGTTCGGATGGGTTGTTTTCCGCGCAGATTCCATGCAGGACGCATTTTCCTATCTGCGCACAATGTTCGTTTCCACGAATGGATTTGCAGATTCTCTTTCTGCTTTCCTGACCGGAGACCTTCTGATACTTATGGTTATTGCCATTTTAGAGTCCACATCTGTCCTGCACCGGTGTGGCTGCCTGTTAGAAGAAAAAACGAAACATCCTGTTTTCACGAAGTTACTCACTTCTGCCGCATACTTAATTTTATTTTTACTTTGCATCGGCGCTTCGGTAAACAGTTCTTATAATCCGTTTATATATTTTAACTTTTAAACAGAAAGGATGGAATGATGAAAAAAAGAAGAAATCCGGAACATCTGCTTACGGTTCTTTTTCTTGGAATTTTATTTTCCATTGGATTTGTGAACCTAAAAGCAGTAATTCCAACTATAAAAGAAAAAATTTCTTCCGATACGTCCTATCTTTCTTCCGGAGGAACGAATCTGGAGGAGGACTACCGCCTTGCTTTCTGGAACCGCCGGGACTGGATTAACAGTTACGGCGTCACACAGAAGCTGCTTGGCAGACGCATTATCGGCAACGTAGATTTTGCTCTGGCAGAAAACGGGGTTCTGGACCGTTCCGCGAGAGAAGAGGATGTGCTGCCCTTTGCGCAAGAACTTGGCGAATTAAAAGACCGTCTGGATGAACAGAATATTCCGCTTCTTTATATCCAGATGCCGCCCCGGGAGCCCGCACAGGATCGAAATCCGGAACAGCTTTTTCAGACACGGACTTATTATGGGCAGATTAATGACGCAATCAAAGACAAGCAAATCACCTGTCTGGATGAGCAGGAAATCTTAATCGGCGACGGGCATCCTGATTTGCAGGACTTTTATTTTAAGACAGATATTCATACTACTACGAAGGGTGAAATCTGGATGACGAATAAAATTTCCGAGAAGCTCCGCCAGTCCTTTGGGATTGCGATTCCACAGGTAATCTCTGAAACGGATTCGAATTGGAAAAAACATTCCCATCCGTTTCTTGGAAATTTTGCCCAGTCGATTGGAGAATATTATATTGGAACTGACACATTTGAAGAATACCTTCCATCTTTTTCCACGCATCTGAAGGTAAAAGATGTCTGGGAAAACTGGGAAGCAGAAGGGTCTTTCGAAGAAGTTTTAATGAATAACTATGACAAACTGGCAGATGATGAAACTTACACTTACTGGATTACAAACTATCTCAGATATGGACAGGGCGGATATCACATTGAGAATTCTTCTTCCGATGGGCCACGCCTGCTCTTTATCTGCGACTCGTTATGCTACCGCACCCTTTCCTACCTGTCACTGGGATGCAGCCGTATCACAATCCTGGATCCACGATTTTACCCGGAAAATGCGGATGATCCGGTAGAAAAGGTTTTATCAGAAAGCTCTTACGATGCTGTTATTTATCTGCACGGAACCTTTTTTACAACCGACTATTCTATGTTCGGGCGGGGCGCTTTCTCCCAGTCCGAAGAAGCATCCGGTATGCCCGGGAAGTAGCAGACGACTGCTTTCCGGGAAATCATCCGGTTAACTCTTTATTCCTCCAAATATCTTTTCAATTCCTGTACTAACTCATGTACTGTTGTTCCTGGATTATATTCTGAAGGCTTATCAACTCCACTTCTAAATTGTGACATTCTACGTTTTGCATTCTTTATTGCAGTATTAACACCATCAAAAGAATCAACAAGATTATATATATCTTCATAATTCTTTCGATAAACACCTTCCCCAATGCAATATTGTTTAAATATGTCATCCAATTTTTTATTCCAGACATGTCTATGCAATGATGAGTCACTATAATAAAAATGTAAATATAACCAATATTCAAACGATTGATTGCTCCACGCTATTTTATATCCTTTATTGTGCCCATCCAGTATAGCTTGATCAAAGTCTTCAAAATCATCTTTATCAAATACCACCCATATATTCTGATATATTATTTTTGCTTCTTTTACAATTCGCTCTGTAACTTCTATTAATTTTTCTGTAGAGCATCCTTCTCCATAAATATCAATTACCGGCGCCTCAACTACGTCCACCATACCACCTATTTTATCTTTAATAAGCTTTTGGATTCCTCTGAAATACAAAGGCTCCGTACGCGCTCCCTCTGTCACAATTAAAAAAGAATTGGCTTTAGGTATTTTATATTCATGTCGTCTCTGCCTCCTGTCCGCCCTTCGTTTTTTAAACAAATCATCTGTCCCCATTTATTCACCCTCTCTCATTGCAAACTCCTTAAGAAATGGAATTCCTCCATATACTCCGGCTAAGTAATCTTTTTCAAATGATGCATCTGATCTGACTTTGAAATCAGACAACGCAGATAATTCTGAATATCCAAATTCATCTTTTTGCACAAACCAAATTTGATCTCTTCTAAAGAACTTTTTATCCATCAATGTGGTATCATGCGTTGTGTAAATCAATTGTGCCGTAGAATTTTGCTCATAAAACAAATCAATAATAAACTTTAATAACAATGGATGTAATTTAATATTCAACTCATCAACAAAAATAGACTTGCCGTTTAAAATTGCCATTCTCGCATAGATAAATAACATAATACTTTTTATCGTTCCTTCGGATTCAAAAAACAGATTCAATGGATACTCCCGTCCATCCTTACCTTTATGAAATGAGAAAAATTTAATTTCCTTTTCACTCTCATCATAAATGATATTTTTTATTCCAGTATCTATGGCAGATAAAAACTCCAGTAATTTCTCTTTTTCATGGTCAATTACCCTTGGCAAAAAAGTTTCCAGAATTCCTGTGTTTTCACAAAAATTTGTTGGAACCACCAATGTATCCATAATTCCTGTATATACATTTCCAAATACATCTGTCTTAAGTTTTAATTTATTAAAAAAAGAAAGCACCAATGTCTCATTGGGAATCTGCTCCTTATATATATCACATTCTTTTCTAACAGAAGCTCCAAATTCAACTTTTTCTGTTGTTCGTTCAAAGATAATAGCGGTTCTGTTTGTATTTAAATTTTTTCTATATAACCATTCCATCACAATGCATTCTGCATTATATTCAAATCCATATCTATATTCGAATCCTCCTAAAATTTCAACGATTTGAAATTCAGAATTTTCCTCATTGTCTTCAAAAGAAAACGGAACATAGAACTTCCTAATGGCTGTATCAGCTCCATCATCAACATTATTTAACGACTCAACAATTATCCTTTGAAAATATGCCATAGCCATATAGAGATTTGATTTACCGCTTGCATTTGCTCCATAAATAGCCGCAACCCGGAGAAACTTCTCCTTTGTTCCGTTATTAATCAAATTACAGTCATGCTCTTTATATGCATTAATTGCTGTCATGTCCAGTACAGCCTCTTCCTTAAAAGATAAAACATTCTTTACCATAAATTGTACTAACATACTTCATGCCTCCTTTACAATTTATAATATACCGTTTTTATAATATTATGTCAATATTTTCGTGATTTTTTCACATTTTTAATTGTTTAATATTTTATTTTCTAATATCTCAACCATTTTTAATCCTTTAGGCGATTTATCTTGACTAAAAAAAAGGAAAAACTTATACTAACCATAGTAAACGTATTTTATTTAACAGGAACCTATTACTCTAAGGAGGAAACAAACCATGATTATCGGAATTGGCACAGATATTCTGAATCTGAAAACGATACGCCTCTCTGTACAAGACCCTGAGGATCCGTTCGTCAGGAAAACATATACAGAAAAAGAACGCAGTCTAATTGCGTCCCGTCCCCTGCCCGTTTACAGCTATGCAACCAGATTTGCAGGCAAGGAAGCCGTATTTAAATCTCTGAATACGAATGGTGATGCGCTCCGGTTAAATGAGATTGAAATATTAGAAAATGAAAACGGGCAGCCGACCGTCCATCTTCACGGACGAGCTGCTGCCCTTGCAAAAGAAAAGGGGATTTCCCACATTTTTATTTCTTTATCTTACGATACAGATTATGCGACAGCATTTGCTGTCGCAGTATCCAGACAGGATTCCGTCGGATAAACGACTCCTTCCTTCATAACAAATGCACAGTCCAGAAGAGCCTTCTTATCTGTCATGATATCCCGTTTCCATGCGGAAATATCTGCGTATTTTCCAACCTCCAATGTCCCGATTTGATTCTGGAGTCCAAGAATCTCTGCATTCACGGCCGTTGCCGCCTTCAGAGCAGCGAACGGACTCATACCGCTGTTCATCCATGCTTCGAACTCATAACCACTCTCATAATTCTGATGATTTGCCACAAAATCTGTCCCATAACCAAGCCGGATTTTGCTGTGGCAGATAACCTCTCTTCCTGCCTGCAAAGCATCCTTATAAAGCTCCAGCTTCTGACGAAATTCCGGCTGTTTTTCCTTCAGTTTCTCCGGATCATAATGTACTGCCTCTTCATAAGGACAAAATGTAGGTACCAGATATAGTCCCTTCTCTTCTATCAGCGCCGCTGTCTCCTCATTCATCAGACTTCCATGCTCCATCCCATCAATTCCAAACCGAATCAGCTTCTGCATCAGTTCATTTGTATATACATGAGCTGTTACCGTCTTTCCAAGCTCCTTTGCCGTTGTAATAATTGCCTGAAGCTCCTCATCATTTAACTGCTGCTGAATCGGATCATCATAAGGTGTAAAGAATCCGCCGGTCACCATGATTTTTAGGAAATCACTTCCATACTTTACCTGCTCGCGGACAGCATTTACAAAGAAATCCTTCCCGCTCCCAAGTGTAGGACGTTCTTTCTGCAAAAGTCCGGAAAGCGCCGGATTTCCTGCAAATCCCTGGCTCAAATCTCCATGGCTTCCTGCGGAGCAGAGAAACATCGGAGCTGCTATAATTCTCGCTCCCGGAAGGTATCCCTTCTCAACTGCACGTTTGACATCCAGAACTCCATAGCCATTACTGGTAATTCCTCCCACATGACGCACCGTCGTGAATCCACGATACAAGGCCTTCGCCGCACAGCGCGCAATTGCCAGTGTCTTCGCTTCCTCGCTCTGCGCATACACCTCCTCGCGGACCGTATGCCAGTCAAAATAATCCATATGCATATGTGCATCAATCAGTCCCGGCGTCACCTGATATGCCCGCAAGTCAATGATTTCCGCTCCTTCTGGTATAACTACCTCCGTACCAATCTGCGCGATTTTATGTCCTTCCACCAGAATCTTCTGCCCCTGCTTCCACTCATTATCCACGCCATCATAAAGCGGCCCGCAATCTATGACCTTATACTTTCTCTCCATCTTTCGTCCATACCTCTTTTCCTTACATTACATCAAACCGGAATTCCTTTGGTGGCTCTTCTCCCAGTAAATGCTTTACAAAAAAGTCAAGCTTCCGGCGAATAAAATACAGATCACTTGGCACATTGTGGTTCATTCTGGGAAGTACCAGAAGATCATAATCTTTATTATAACGATTCAGTTCATCACAAAGTCTGAGCGTCTGTGACATTGTCACATTATCATCCATCGCGCCGTATGCAAGCAGAAGTTTTCCTCTTAAGTTTCCGGCAAAACGGGTAATGTCTCCATGTACATAGACCTCCTCGTCATACAGCCCATTGTACCGCTCTGTCCAGGAGTGTTCATACATCCGCTGATCATAATTCCCCGAAGAAGCCACTCCAACCTTATAGAACTCCGGATATTTAAGCATTGCCGATACTGTTGCGTAACCGCCACCGGAATTTCCCCAGATTCCAATTCTATCCATATCAAGAAACGGGAACTTTTCCTTCAACTCTTCTGCACATGCCACATGGTCACACAAACCGGCGCACCCATGAAGATTCCGATATGCTGCATCATGAAAGGCTTTTCCCCGCCCTGGTGTTCCTCTTCCATCCAAAATGATTCCCACAAATCCAAGCTGGGCAAATTCCTGAAGACCGCCCATAATTTCCCTGTTCATCCCGTTATCCCAGGTAAAATCTCTTGGCACATTGTAAAGCTGCGGTCCGCCATATATATAATCAATCACCGGATATGTCTTGTCTGGCTCAAAATGCGCCGGGCGAACCGGTATTCCATAAAGCTCCGTCTCTCCGTCAGCGCTCTTTACCTGAAACCTTTCCGGCATCTGATACCCTGCATCCATAAGTTCCGACACATCTGCACGCACCAGCTCTCGTATCAATGTTCCATCTGTTTTTCTAAGAACTGTAACCGGAGGTAAATCTACCCTTGAATAAGTATCCACAAATGCATTTTCACCCATGCTGATACTGTGGACAGCATCCTCTGGTGTCAGCCGCCTAAGTCCGCTTCCATCAAAGCTGACAACATACAACTGATAATAAAGCGGGTCGGAACATTCCGGCACATGATTTGCCATAAAATAAATCTGCTTCTTCGCCTCATCTACACGAATCAGCTTCTGTACAATCAGTTCTGTCCCTGCCAGGATATCTGTCCCTTCTTCACATTTCGCCCCGTCATCCGTAAGCTTATAGCGATACAGATGTGCATAGCCACTCCGCTCACTCTGCCAAAATGCATACTTTCTGTCCTCTGTCACAAAGTTGGAAAACAAATAAGAGCCATATCCATCCAACAGCCCGAATGCTCCCAGATTCAGAAAAGTATCCGTTGTTTCCTGAAGTAAAAGCCTGGTGCTTCCATTCTCCGGATTACACAGATACATTCTTCCTTCCTGAAATCCTCTGGCAATCCATGTAAAGTAAAATGCACTCCCATCAGCAAGAAAACGTACCCAGCTGCGCTCCTGTGAAGTAAATAAAGGATATAAGAAATCCGGAGCATCCACCTTCTTTAGCGTCTTTTTCTCCACATTTCCTACATAAAGCGTATAATGCGGAATTTCCTCATCCTTATCTGTCACAAATGGACAAGGATACTTACGAAAAGATGGCCGCAACTCGCGCACTTCATCCGCATAAGATTCAATCAGGTATAACGGCCGGCAACTTCTTCTATCCGCACAGGTAATCACAAATGTCCGCCCGTCCGGACTCCAGCATACCTGCGGATGCTCCACGTATCCCTCTCTCTGTACCGTAATCTGACTGTAAATATCTATATAACATCCATATTCAAGAAGTTCTTCCCCGTCATCTGTAAGCGCGGTAACCGCTCCTTCCTGAACATCCTCCACCATCAGGTTGTGCTCCCTGGTAAACAGCGCATATCTGCCGTCCGGAGACCATGTTTTCTCATCTGACTTCGTCTGAATGCGCCTCCCGGTCTCCTGCTCATAGACAACCTTCTCCTCCGCAGCTTCTCCTTCTTCCGTCCATTCTTCTCCCGTTTCTGTATTCACATACACCGTCACTGTTTCTCGTTTTCGTATGTCGATCCCATCCCTTTCCTGTAGATAAGATTCTCTTTCATAAGAAAAACAGACGCCGTCCCTCCAGGAAATGGATGGACGGCCATTTAATACTGCGGTACGGGTATGCTGCGTTAACAGCCGCTGTGCGGCTTCATATTTCTCAAGCATCTTCATTTTCCATACCTCCGATTTCTGTTTACATAAATACACCTACACCTGGTCCAAGCGGTATATCAAATACTACCCAGACAATCAACTGGACAATCCACACGGCAAGGAACGCTACCGAATATGGAAGCATCATGGAAATCAGACTTCCCATTCCAAAATTCTTGTCATACTTCTTTGCCATTCCGATTGCAATCGGAATATATGGATAAATCGGTGTAATCGCATTTGTCGTAGAATCACCAATTCGGTAAATAACCTGTGCAAACGCCGGGCTGTAGCCAAGCATCATCATCATAGGCACCAGAATCGGCGCAAATATGTACCATTTTGCAGAACCGCTGGTCATAAACAGGTTTACAACACAGCACAGCAGGATAAAGAACAGCATCAGCGGAATTCCGGTAAATCCGGCCGCTTCCAGTGCATCCGCACTCTTTACCGCAATAATCATACCTAAGTTCGTATAGCTGAACATATTAATAAACTGTGCAATGACAAATACCAGTACGATATAACCCGTCATGCCCTCCAGGGATTTGGCCATCATCTCCGGCACATCGGAGCTCTTCTTTACTGTTCCTGCCACAATACCATATGTAAGACCTACTAAAATGAAGAAAATAATGAGGATTGGCACCAGTCCTGTAATAAATGGTCCGTTCAGGACAGAACCATCTTCTCCTCTTAAGATTCCATTTTTCGGAATTACCATAACTGCGAATACGATGATATAAAGAAGGCTGAAGATTCCTGCTGCCCGCAGACCCTTTTTCTTCTTTTCCGTAATCTCTTCATCCGTTCCTTCTCCTGCCAGTGCATCCTCCGGCTGATACTTTCCAAGACGGGGCGCGATGAACTTCTTATTTACAAATACACCAACTGCTGTCAGCGTAAATACAGAAACAATCATAAAATACCAGTTACAGGTTGCATTCACTTTTATTGCCGGGTCAATCAGCTGCGCCGTCGTCTCTGTTACTCCTGCTAAAAGCACATCGGTTCCTGCAACAATGACACAGGCCGTAAATCCGGCGTTTGTCGCCGCATATCCTGCCAGAAGTCCGGCAATCGGGTGCATACCCACAATTTCAAATGCCGCTGCCGCCAGCGCCGGAACAACAATAATCGATGCCTCAGAAGCAATACTTCCATTGATTCCAAGGAATAATACCGTTCCCGTCAGCGCCCACATCGGCACACCCAGAATTGCTTTCCGCATGGCTGTCGTCAGAAGTCCTGTACTCTCTGCGAACCCAATTGCAATCTGCATTGCCAATACAAGCCCCAATGGAGTAAAGTTCTGGAAATTAGTCAGCATATTCTGCAAGATCCAGATAAATCCGTCCTTACTCAACAGACTTTGAGCGACCACGGTCTCTCCTGTAGTCGGATTCACAACGCTCACTCCGGCCGCTCCGCAGATACAGCTGATAACCGCCAATATCAAACATAACCATAAAAATAAAATGTACGGATGAGGAAGTTTATTTCCAACACGTTCAATCGTACCGAGAATTCTCCCACCCTTCTTTTTTGCAGCTTTTTCCTGCATGTCTCATTCCTCCTCTTCTCTTTTTTAGACCATGGTCTTATTATAAAGAAAAAAAGAAGAATATGCAATAATATATGCATATTTTCTCTTCTTTTCTTCTATTCAGTCTTTCTTTTATGAAATATTGATATCCGCAAGTACCTCCCACACACCATATCGTTTTCCATTTACTCTCTGAATATAGTTTTTTTCCTGCATTTCCTTTAGTCGTGTGCTTATAGTACGCTGCGATCGTCCAATTTTTTCTGCTAACTCTTTCTGCGTAATTTGAGGATTATCAGATATAACCTTTAATATTGCCAGTTCCTCCAAACTGCATTCCAAAGTGCAATTATTGCATTTTAAAACTTCTCTATTTGCACTTTGAGATTCCTCCACATAATCCAAATGCATATATCTATTCTTAAGTTCGTAATCTGTTCCCACCAACAGATTACTAAAGAATTGCTCCAAGAACTTTATTGTAGCATAAACACCATTTTTCCAGTCATTATAATTTGCTCTTACTAATGCATTTCTAAAATACCAGGAATGATGTTCAAAGGCTTCATTATTTACATCAAATCCAAATGTTTTCATATATTTAATCATAAATACTGCTGTTGCCCTGGTATTGCCCTCACCAAAAGGATGTATCTGCCATATATCTGATGTAAACTTAGCAAGATGTCTCACAGAATCTGTCAGTGACAATCCCTCGTAAGAAAACTGTTTTTCCGTATTGAAATCATAATCCAAGGTTTCTTTAATACTGTTCCATGATGCATAGGTTACTGTATCACCCTTTAATACCCACTCCTTCTTTGTGATATTATAAGTTCTGATTTGTCCAGCATGGTCAAACACTCCTTCAAACAATCTACGATGTACTGATATCCACTCTGCCGGCGAAAACTGAAATGTCTTTTCCCCCAGAAGCTTTGCTATGCGAGCTGAAACAATATCCGCCTCCCTGGTTCCCTCCTCTATCTCATGGCGTTCTCCACGCTCTTCATAATAGCTCTGGATGCGTTTTTCTGCTTCATCAATACCAATCTTTCCTTCAATATGATTTTTCGCTGTATCAAGCAAATATTCAGATATTCTTAGTCCGTCAACCGCCTGTAACCCAATAGCAGTCTGCCATGCTGCACTTTTTTCTATTTGGTCCGGTTCTCCCTGACGGATATATTCTTCTAGCTCAAACTGCCATCTCTTATCCTCTGACATATTCACACATCCTTTCTGCCAAACTAATATTTACTCAGCCACTTGCATGAAATACATAATTCACACCAGTTTCTTCTTCATACAATATTATATATTCTTCATTATCCAATCTTTTAAAATGCCACAGCATTCTCTCAGCACATTATTCGGAAGATATAACACATTAGAATCCGCAGCTATACCACAGACACCCTCTAATCCCTGCACTTTTGCAATCTGAATTGCCCTAAATACATGGAAATTATTTGTCACAATTCCCACGCTACTATATGGCTGTTCCATAAGTGTCTTGCTGTTCTGGATATTTTCTACCGTATTTGTTGATTCATCTTCCAAAATAATTCTACTCTGATTTACGCCATTTTCAATAAGATATTCCGCCATTCCTTCCGCTTCCGAAAATGGTTCGTTTGCTCCCTGACCTCCAGAAACGATACATATTGTACTCGGATTCTTATTCAGATAATCAATCGCCACATCCAATCGATATTTAAGCACAACACTCGGACCATTTTCCCGAACCTGAGCCCCTAAAACAATAATGTAATCCAGATTCTGATTGCCTTTTGCATTAAACTCTCCAGCAATCATTCCACAAAATATTGTCAGTACTGCAATTGTGACAATAACCAGCGTATGAAAGAATACTTTAAGTTTTCTATGAGCAACAAAAAAATTTTTATGTAAGAGTATCATCCAGGCAAAGAAAAACAGGCCTATCGCTTCCCAAATCAACCAGAACGAAGATCCTGAGCCTACCTGTAAAACTAAGATTCCATAGATAACGGATAGAACACCCAGAATAAATAAAATATATTTTTTCATGTAACTTATCCCTCCCAGCTTCTTCTCCATCATAAACCATTAATCTAATTTCAGTTCCTTCATCAACATCAGCATAACATCCTACAGTATAATCAAGTGCTCATTTTTAAAATATGGTCGACAAATTTACAGCTTCCACAATCCTTCCGCACCGCACTGCTCAATGAAATGGAAGAAAAAATCGGACCTTCTTTCAAAAAGATGAAATCAAGCTGTTACCACGAACACAAGGACGGCTTCTACGTCTATGCCAGGCCCAACAAATGTGATCCAAAAACCGTCGTGAAATATATCGGGCGTTACCTTGGACATCCCGTCATTGCCACTTCCAGGATTGTCAAATATGATGGTGACTTTGTTACCTTCCATTACAACCGTCATGAAGATGATGTATATGTTGAAGAAACTCTCCCCGTTATGGAGTTCATAGAGCGCCTCATCCAACACATCCCGGAAAAGCATTACAAAATGATCCGGTACGGCGGTATTTACGCCCGCCATCGGGATATAGACAAAAAGCTGCGTCGTGCCATATCCCGTGAAAAATACCTCATTTACAAATGTACGAGAAAGTCATGTCCCGTTCTCGTGGAAGAAGGTCGTCCGCATGACTTCCCGAATCACCTCCCATGTGTTATACTCCTTTCAAAGGAGGCGGCTTACATAAAACCGGATACAGAGAAACTGCGCAAAAAATATATGGATAATCCACCGGAAGGCATGACATCCGAAAGCCCTATTCTTTTCATACATTTTCGTATCGTTTATTTCTGGAGCGTATCAGTACCATTCAGATATGCTATATACTCATTCCCCCATACTTCAAGAACAGATAAAACTTTTCTGAACTTTTCGCCAATTTCGCTTAACTGATACTCAACTTTAGGAGGGATTTGCTGATATTCGATGCGGACAATCAGCCCTTCCTCTTCAAGAGTTTTCAACTGCCTTGATAACGTGGTGTGCGTCATATCTTCTGGCATACGCCTCTGCAATTCATTAAATCGTACCGGCCCATCAGTCAAAAGATACAGAATATACATGGACCATTTCCCGGTAAGTACTTTCTGGGCCGTTACATAAGGGCACAATCCAAATAATTCTTTCTTTGCCATATCTACACTCCTTTTTGACGGTATCCTTAAATATCGTACTTGTATTATTTTTCCTGTGCTATATAATTATACCGACAAACAGGAAAAATGCAACCCATAATCTTGAAAGGAGAAATTTATGACTGAGCTGGAAAAAATGCAACGGGGACTGCTTTACGATGCAAATTATGATCCGGGACTCCTTCTGGCAAGAAGCCGTTGCAAAGATTTATGTTTTGAATTCAACCACCTGAAGCCCTCTGCGCTTTCTGAACAGGAAGAGCTCCTCCGGAGTCTGTTGGGAAAAACAGGAAACCATTTTTGCATTACCGCTCCATTCTGGTGTGACTATGGTTACAATATTGAGGTGGGCGAAAATTTTTATACCAACCACAATTGCGTGATTCTGGACGGTGCGAAGGTTACCTTTGGCAATAATGTTTTTATTGCTCCGAATTGCATTTTTTCAACAGCCGGGCACCCACTGGATACCGAACAGCGGAATCAGGGTCTGGAGTACGCATACCCGATCACCGTCGGAGATAATGTCTGGTTCGGCGCTTCAGTTACGGTACTGCCGGGCGTGACAATTGGGAGCAATACTGTAATTGGAGCAGGCAGCGTGGTTAACCGGGATATTCCTTCCAGTGTTGTCGCCGTAGGCAGTCCTTGCCGGGTACTGAGAACGATCACGGAAGAGGATAAGAAAAAGTATTGGAGGAACGCAGAATGAAATTCGATGTTGCAAAATTACAATGGACCAGGGAACCGGATAACTATCGGATTTCCCCGGAGAAAATTGAGATTACTACAAAGCCGCATACCGATTTGTGGCAGAGAACCTATTACCATTTCCGCAATGACAACGCGCCTGTCCTTCAGCTAAAGACAAGCGAGCCGTTCTTTTCTTTTGTTGTAAAAACGGAATTTGCAAGCCATCATCGGTTTGACCAGTGTGGGGTTGTCATTTATCTGGACAGCGAGAACTGGATTAAAGGATCGATTGAATATGAAAATGACCAGTTTCAGCATCTTGGAAGCGTCGTGACCAATCACGGTTATTCGGATTGGGCCACAACGGAAATTGACGCCAATATCAAATCTATGTGGTACCGACTGAGTCGGCGTGAAGATGATTTCCGCATCGAATGCTCAGAAGATGGCGTTACCTACCGTCAGATCCGGATTTGCCATCTGCTGGAGGGCACAGGAGAAATCTCATTCGGCATCTATGCCTGCAGCCCGGAGGATTCCTCTTTCCTGGCTACTTTTACCCACATGGAGCTCACGGAATGCAAGTGGCTGGCACATGACGGCCAGGCTCCGGATCATAACTTGTAATGCTTTCATAGCCTGATCGTTAACGATAAAACTGATAATGCCCAAGGTCTCCCCTGAGCGTCCGTTGCTAGTCTTAAACTACTTTGAACATATTCTGTTTCATCGGCTTCTTACCTTCCGCCTTATCCACTTCTTTTCTCGCCTGCTCCAATTCTTCCATACGAATCATCTCGTTCTTTGCATCGTCCAGACCAAGGTGCGTGTAAGTGTTCATCGTCACCCCGATGTCCGAATGCCCATCAAATACTGCAGCGTCTTCAGATTCATACCGGCCTTCGCCTAATTTCTACAATAGGTATGTCTGCAAATGTGTGGATGTGTCAAGTATAGGACAAAAAAAAATTTA
>CALFCS010000150.1 GCA_937950565.1 uncultured Lachnospiraceae bacterium | reverse complement strand
AGCGGTAAGGTCCGGAGCCTTCGTCTTGGCGATTTCTTCAGCCTGAGCGCGCGTGATCTTGGCGACCTTTTCCGTGTTCGGACGGGAAGAACCCTTCTGGATCTTGGCAGCCTTCTTCAGCAGAATGGCAGCCGGAGTCGTCTTCAGTACGAAATCAAATGACTTGTCTTCATAAGCCGTGATGATGACCGGTACGAGGTCACCTGCACGGTCCTTGGTCGCATCGTTGAATGCGCTGCAGAACTGCGGCATGTTGATTCCGGCAGAAGCCAGAGCCGGTCCCGGTCTTGCACCTCCGGCCGGGAACTGCAGTTTGCAGACCTTTGCAACTTTTTTACTCACAAGACACACCTCCTATAAATATGTTGTCTCATGCAGTGGTCACGAACGGTTGCTCGTCCTCCCACGCAGCTATGCCTGTATGCACAGCGTTCTTATTTTACCTTGTTTAGCCGTTGAAATCAAGCGGAAATCGCATTTTCCCCGTCATTATTCCGGCGAAGCCTTCAATGTGCCGTTTTCCAGATCTCAAAAAAACAGACTGCCCTGACGCAGTCCGTTCAATCGCTCAGCTGATGGCTGTTTTCCAGCAGCATCTCTAATTCGCCGCTTTCCCAGCGCGCGTCCAGGCGCACACTGATCCAATGCTTCTTATTCATATGATAGGCCGGGAGAAATCCCTCCTGCTGCCTCAGCATATCGATAAGCATCGAATCAAGTTTCACATTGATAATATCGACATATCCCTCGTCGCCCATCCCCAGATGCTTTTTCCCAACAGGCATGATGAGGGCAAACCATTTTTTATTATCCTCATGGCGGAAAACCTCATTCTCCGGATATCTGGCCCAGGGACATTCTGCTTCCACGCCATATTCCTTTTTTATAAACGCAAGCACTTCTTTCCGCAAAGTCATTATCTCACCTCTTCCTCTAAATATTAAAATACTACTCAAAAATTCGCATAATATCCTGATATCGATTTATCACCCGATAAATCTCCACATATTCTTTCCCTACTTTGTAAATAATGACATAATCTTTCCAGACCGCATACTTGTAATTTGTCTTGAGACTAAGCCTTTGAGAAAGATCCGCACCTATTCCCGGAAACATCTGAATATTTTCAAACTTACCATAAATCTCATTAATCGTCTTTGCTGCGTATTCTTCATTATCTTCTGCAATATAATCACGTATCCCTTTTAAATCAACTACGACTAACGGGTTAATCCGTAATTTCAACATACTTTTTATTCTCCCATAATTGCTTTCAATTCATCTAAGCTCAACCAGCCTTCCCCATCTTTCACTGCTTCCTCTGCTTCCTGCAGTTTCATGAGTAATTTCTTCTCTTCCCGCCCCCGTTCATAATCTTCGATATCAAGAACTACAAAACGTCCTCTTCCATTTTTGGTAAGAAACACAGGTTCACCTATCCGACAATTTTTCAAAACTTCATTATAATTTCTCAAATCAGAAACTGGTAGAATATTAGCCATATACGTCAATCTCCTTACTTAATTTGCAAATTTGCATCTTCTCAAATTTATTATACGAAGAAGAGCTGTAAAATTCAACTTAAAATTTTACAGCTCTTCTTTTCAATTTATTCCTCGACTCTCTCTGTACTTTCTGTCATCTCTGTATCTGTAGCATCAATAATAATCTCATTCTCTTCTTCTGTATACTCATGATTCGGATTGCTCAAAAGAGTATCCTGCAAAGATGCTTTCAACTTATCACAACATGGTTTGAATGACATATAGGTCAAGCCGCCTCCAATAACTCCACCAACAACAGGTATTGCATGTTTAAAAAAGCCTGTGAAAACCTCTTTCGTCATCCGAACCCCAAACCATTTTGCTACATTCCTTACTACTGGATAAATTGTTCCTTTAGTTAAAGCTTTTTTCATTAACTGCTTTTGCACGCCATTACCAAGTGCTTTCGCTACTGCTTTGAGAGCATTATTTGCCCCTGCCACACCATACATTACTCCCAAACAAAGGGTAAGTATATTCAATGTCTCTGTATCAAACTTCTTTCCTTTTTCCATAACATCAATTTCTGGAAAACCATACAAATACAATAACTTTTGTGTAACTCGCAACATATAACCGTAATATTGGGCAATATCTGCTGGAATTGTTGCCGCCATAGCAGCACCACCAGGTGTGGATAATACAGCTGAAATTCCTGATACACAATTTCTCTCATATTTTATAACCTCATTCGCGTATTTTTCAATTTCATATACGGTAATGCCTGCATGTGCCGGATTAAATGCTATTGCATTATCTATGACTTCCTGCGGATAATCTTTCATAAACTCACTACGCAAAAATTCATCTCGCTTAATACAAATCCCCGGGATTCTCAACCCCATAATAATAACGTCTTCGATATCAACCTGTCCATCACCATTCACATCCATGACCTTATTCACAAGTTCAGTTGATTTATTTGCTCCTTCCTTTACTTTAGAAGCAGCTTTTTCTTTGATTTGTTGAGTGCCTTTGACTGCACTGTCCTTAACCTCTCCAACCTTTTTAAAATCAATGTTTTCTGCTGAGTTTGCTATATTACTCACTGCCTTTTGTGAAGCACTCACTGCTGTCTTGCCAATTTCGCCTGCTAAATTTGCTATAGAATTTCCCAAATTTTTTAAAGCCATGTCTTAGCTCCTCCTCATTATATTTCTCAATAATCTCTTCATTATATAACGTGCATTTTTCGCGAATACTAGCTTCATAATAAAATCGAATAAAAAGTCCTCCTGAATCATAACAGTAGTAAGGGGTGATTTTTTGAAAATTCAATGGAAAAACCTGATTGCCTGTCTTGCCATACCGCTTGCAATCGGAGGCTTATCTGCACTTTTAACCCGAAACAACATGGAAATGTTTGAATCTCTTAATAAACCCTTTCTGGCCCCTCCCGGCTGGCTGTTCCCCGTGGTATGGACGATTCTATATATCCTTATGGGAATCGCATCCTATCTGGTGCTTACATCCGGGAAACCACACACCGCAGCTCTGACTGCATACAGTATTCAGCTTGTATTTAATTTTTTCTGGCCGATTATCTTTTTCAATCTGAAGCTGTACCTGTTTGCATTTATCTGGCTGATTTTATTGTGGCTGCTGATTCTCAAAACAACCGTTCTCTTTCGTCAAATATCAAAATCAACCGAATATCTGATGCTGCCATACCTGCTATGGGTAGCCTTTGCAGGGTACTTAAACTTTTTCATCTGGCTTTTAAATTAAAAAAAATACCTTGTCGCGCGGAGCCTGACGAAGCGCGCCCATGCGAAGCATCTGACATGCGGGATACCCGAATGGGTATTATTTAATAGCCACTTTGATAACATTGTCCCGCCTGTTTTCAAACAAATCATAGGCCTCCGCAATATGCTCAAGAGGATATGTATGGGTAATCAAAGGCGTTGTATCAATTTTTCCTTCCTCAATCAGCCGAAGTATTTCTTCGCAGTCACAGCCATCGACACCACCTGTTTTGAAAGTCAGGTTTTTCCCATACATATCCGGCAGCGGCAATATCTGCGCCTCGTCATACAAGGCCACAACAGTCACAATGGCATTGGGTCTTGCATTTTCCCAGGCCATTTTGAAAGTATCTTTTGCCCCGGCAACCTCCAGTACCACATCCGCTCCGCCGTGATCACTGTTTTCTTTTACAAATTGCTGAAGTTGCTCCGGCTCAACAACACTTACCTCCGGATAATATTTCTGTACAAATTCTCTCCGAACTTTATCTTTCTCGCATACAATAATCCGTTTCGGCTTTTTCAGCATCACGCACAATAAGGTACATATTCCCGTAGGACCTGCGCCGATAATAAGCACCGTATCCTCCGGTTTAATTTCAGATATCCGCGCCGCCCAAAATCCTGTAGCAAGAATATCTCCGACAAATAATGCCTGTTCATCCGTCACACTATCCGGTATCCGGTTTAATCCCTGGTCTGCATAGGGCACACGGACATACTCCGCCTGCCCGCCATCGATACGGCAGCCCAACGCCCATCCGCCATTGGAATCGGTACAATTATTTACATAACCATTTTTACAGAAAAAACATTCTCCGCAAAATGTTTCCACATTTATAGTGACCCTGTCTCCCGGCTTTACTGTTTTTACCGCATCTCCCACGGTCTCCACGATGCCTACCATCTCATGCCCCACGGTCACCCCCGGTACAGCCCTTGGAACTGAGCCGTGCTTAATATGTAAATCGCTTGTACAGATACTGGCAAGGGTTATCTTGACAATAGCATCCTTCTCATTCTGCAGCTCCGGCTTTGGTTTCTCCCGCAATTCAAATTTTCCTTTTTCAATATAAGTATAGGCCAGCATGATATCACTCCTTTACACCAAATAATCTTCTCCAACCCGAGTTTCTTTTATGATATTCGACCCAAAAATCATGGGCCTTTTTTAACAGTTTGTTTTCAATCCACTCTTTCGTATAATCCGCCTTCCATTTGACAACATTGTCAAAACAATCCATGCAATTTGTATCAAACTTGTACCCCGGACTCCAATACAAATTCAGCTTATTATTCTCAAATTCAGATAAATCAACAGAGATTTCTGCTAATATATCCCCGCGAATTTTTCCATAGACATTCGGTGACAATGTAACTCTGTCTCCCGTGCAATTATTAAATATATTCCATTCCTCTTCGCCATCCTCTTTGAAACAACTGTACCTTATCGCGCGGAGCTTGACGAAGTGCGCCCATGCGAAGCATCTGACATGCGGGGTGCCCGAATGGGCATGATTTTCCGCAAAAAACAATATTTCCTTCCATGCTGTCCCATCAATGGTCATAAGCAGGTACTTCTTTCCGACTTTTTTCAGCCCTTTGACGCCCAGAACAGAAGCAATTTGATTCTGGGCCGCAATATACTCATCTTTTAATTCTTCAAATAACTTGTAGATGTGATGGGCCGTATGCGCATTGACACATATACGCATGTTCTCAATCTGCATAAAAATCTCTTCTTCATCCTCAAATCGGCCGACATTATGCTTATTTTCAAATTCTTCTTCCGAAACAAAATAATCTTCAAGCAGCTTATCCTGATTAAATGTGGGATATACGCCAGATATATTATGCTGACGATTTTCCATCATACAGCATAGCTCTTCCTCATAAGACAATGGGATATAGGCTGTCAGTTGAATATCGCCGTACCCTTTCTTCCACAATCTGACATCACCGAAATCATCACTCTCCGATTGCATCAGCATTTCCGTTTTCCTGTTTATACTGAAATAACGCAGCCGCCCGGAATCATATACCATGTTGATGATATCATATACATCCACAATAAATCCGTTTTTCTCAACATTTTTCTTAGCTATCTCTTCAATCAATTTATTAAAATTCAAAATGTTTTTCGAATAAGAAAATTCTTTTCCATTTTCCAGGCGGACGATATCCGGTCCTCTATAATGATGAATATTGGAATTTAAAACAAGAATATTCAGAGTATCGACATGCCCAATTAAGTCAGAACCATTAAACTTTTCAATCGTTTTCTCTATCTTTTCCCTATCATCCCTTGATGTCACCTGAAATGCGATTCTGTTTTCGTAATCAATCAAATCCACTGCTATAAAATTTCCTGATACCTCTGCGGACAGTGACACAAGATGGATATCATACAATCTATTCAATATCCGGCCAAAAATCTCTTCACAAATGACATTTATATCCGTCAGATTATTCTTATTATTCGCATAAACTCTTTCGATATGTATATGAATCCTCCTTGGTCGCTTCTATAGAAATGACATTCTCGGATCCATCTGCTGTATCTCCATCAAAAAATCTAACGTAAGAATATTCTTCATCTTTCTTCATATTCTCTTTATCGTAGTTCCATGCCTTCGGATAATACACTGTAAATAAACTTAATTTAAGACTTTCTCTGTCTTTAAATTCTGTTTCTTCCTGCTCTGCTTTTTCCGATTTTTTCTTCTCCGGATTCTTTTTTTGTCCACATGCCACTATCATCATCATGCATATCATGATACACAGCACACACCACAGTTTCTTTTTCATGGCGTCTTCCCTCCTTTCATGATTTCCACATCCTTTTCAGTTATTCACTGTCACTTTTTACACAGTGGAATGTGTAGTAGTCATCATCATCACTGTAGTCTACTTTCAAAGTACCATCGTCATTTATCATCACTGTAAGAGATGGATTTTCTGATTCAATCGAACAATATCCCAGTGCAACTGACCATGGGAAAGTCCCAATCTCCTCCCCTTTATAAATAACTGTTACATTACGGTCACTTTTGAAATCAAGACGCAGTGCATCATTGATGTTGTCTACTCCTTCCATAGAAGTCTGAGGCCCGTCTCCTAAAAGTTCTTCCACGCTTTCTGCAGCCCACTCACCTATGACTGCATTTTCCTCCTCTGTCAGATAGAGTGCCGGATCCATTGCATCCGTTCCATCCTTTGCAAAAATCACCTTTACTCCCATCTCCAGCATGTCGTCAAAAGAAATGATATCTTTTCCGATGGTTCCCACCATTTTTTCTCCTTCGATGCTCAAGGTAAACTGATCATCTTCGACAGACCATTTTCCATTTCCGGTAGTGTCTCCGACTGAAAAGGATACTTTTCCGCCATTTTTCACTTCAAATTCAAAATCTCCTCCGAAAACTTCATCTATGCTGACGGACATTCCCATCATTTGAGCAGACACCGCTACCCATTTCCCTTCATACGGGTTCTTCTCTCCTGTTTTTCCGGAGCCTCCACAACCGGTCAGTACTACCATACTGATGATAAGAACCAGTCCAAATAACAAATTCAACTTCTTTCTCATAATCTTCTCCCCTTTCAATTACTTCTTATCTGCAAAAAAAGGAGTCAGCAATTCTGCTACCTTACTGATTGGCATTGTCTGCAAGATCACCTTTCCCGGTCCTTTCACAACGGTATTAAAAATGCCTTCTCCTCCAATCAGCATATTTTTTACTCCTTTTACAGCTACAACATCCATAGTGCAGGTTTCTTCCATTGCCGCTAAGTACCCCGTACTGATCAAAATTTCCTGTCCTGCACTCAGATCATACTCCACTGCATGTCCATCAATTTCTACAAACGCGGTTCCATTTCCGCTCAATCTCTGCATAATGAAACCTTCTCCTCCAAATATGCCTTTCCCTAATTTTTTCTGAAAATGCATGGACAGTTCTACGCCTTCTTCTGAAGCAAGGAATGCACTTTTCTGCACGATCATGGAGTGACCGTTGCTAATCTCCAATGCTTTGATCGCTCCCGGAAAACTTGATGCAAATGCAATCATTCCGTCTGCACCTTCTGCGGTATATCTGTTTTGAAACGCAGAATCACCAGACATCATTCTGCCG
>CALFCS010000149.1 GCA_937950565.1 uncultured Lachnospiraceae bacterium | reverse complement strand
CAATTGATGGCGTGCTTCTTCTTGACCCGCAGGGAAGCGCAAACCGTGCAGAGTGTGCAACCATTATCCAGAGATTCCTGGAGAAATATGGGAAATAAAATCTGAGATAAAAAAGTATCAAAGAAAACAAAGAAACAGGATGCGTATGCATCCTGTTTCTTTGTTTTCCCATAAATGATAAGAAGTCTTTATTTAATCAAATATAAGAGGGCGCTGTAAGGATTTAAAGTTATGGTAACCTGCTCATTTTTAACAGGGAGAATCGTTTCCTGCCTGTGTTTTGTGCCGGCATAAATATCCATGTCACTTGCAATTAAAAGCTCCAGGGATTTGCCGCCTTCGAGCGTGAATGTATAATCCTCCTGCTCCTGGTCTGAGAAATTAAAAATAGCGGCAATACGCTGGGATGGGCATTTTCTTTCGAATGCATAGATGCAGCGTTCTTCCTGATGACAGTCAAGCCATCGGAAACCGTCAGTGGAATAATCCCATTGAGATAAGGCAGGATATTTCAGGTAGATGTGGTTCAAATCCTTTATAAACCGATGGAACGCATCATGTACAGGATACTTGAGAATGTCCCAGTCCTGTTCCCGCTTTTCATCCCATTCTCTGAGCTGACCGATTTCATTTCCCATAAAGTTCAGTTTCTTTCCCGGATGTGCGTACATATATAGATAAAGTGCACGTGCCTGAGGGAATTTTTCCTCATAATCCCCATTCATTTTCTGTACAATCGTTGCTTTTCCGTGTACAGTTTCATCATGGGAGAAGGGCAGAAGATAAGCGTCATTATAGTAATACATCATGGAAAAGGTGAGCTTATGGTAGTCACGGCTTCTATATTCTGCTCCTGTCCGGAAATAATCCAGCGTATCATTCATCCATCCCATATCCCATTTGTAATCAAAGCCAAGGCCGCCTTCCCAGGCAGGGCGTGTAACGCCGGGGTAGGAAGTGGAATCTTCCGCTGAAAGCATAACAGTCGGGTGTAATTCCTTCAGACCTTTATTCATATCACGGATAAATGCAACGGCATTGTTGTTGACTCCACGTGCCGGTTCACCTTGCCAGTAGATGATACGGCTGATGGCATCCATGCGGATACCGTCTGCATGGTATTCACTCAGCCAGTAATTTGCGGCAGACTGCAGAAAGCTTCTCACTTCTCCTCTGGAATGCATAAAATTACAGCTTCCCCATTCACTGATTCCGACGTCAGAGTTTGGATATTCATAAAGCGGGGTTCCGTCATAATTTGCAAGGGCGTATCCGTCTACGGCAAAATGTACCGGAACGAAATCCAGAATGACACCGATGTCATTCTGATGGCAGGCATCAATGAATTCCATAAGTTGTATGGCCGTTCCGTAGCGGGAAGTAGGACTGAAAAATCCGGTATTCTGATATCCCCAGGACTCGTCGCAGGGATGTTCGCTAAGAGGCATAATTTCAATATAATTGTAACCGTATTCTTTCAGATACGGAATCAGAATATCAATCATTTCCGTATAAGTGTACCAGTCATCCGGCTCCTCGGACGGCTTTTTAAAAGAACCAAAATGCAGCTCATAAATATTAAGAGGAGAATCCTTATGGTCTGTCCGCTTTTTCATCCATGATTCATCGTGAAAGGTATAATCCTTTAGATTGCGAATGATTGAGGCAGTGTTAGGGCGAAGTTCCATGCCGAAGCCATAAGGATCGCAGTGGTCGGTAAAGGAGCCGTCTGTTTTGTAAATGCGGTATTTGTACATCTGCCCGGGCTTTGCATTTTCCACGTAGCATTCCCAGAAGTTTCCATCATGGACACGGTTCATATTCCATTCTTCCCAGCCGTTAAATTCTCCAATCAGGGAGATTCTTGTGGCAGAGGGTGCGAAAGTACGGAAAGAGACACCGCGGATTGGCTCTACATGGGCGCCGAGATATTGATAGGCGTCAAATATTTGTCCGGTGTAAAATCCATAGAAATCCATATTATTTCCTCCGAAGTAAATAAAAAATAGACATTAGTTGTTTTTTTGTCTATAATATTATATAAATATAAAAATGTCATGTCCACCGACGATTCAGATAAAAGGACGGTTAAGCAACGGATTGAAAAATGTGTTGGAAAACGGAAAGAATATAAAGGAAAGATAGGAGGGGGTTAAGTTTATGGATATTCGTATTGTGAAGACGGAGCGTGCAGTGAAAAATGCATTTTTGAAGCTTCGTTCAAAAAAAGAGCTGGAGAAAATAACGGTAAAGGAGCTCTGTGAGGAAGCACAGATTAATAAATCCACATTCTATTCTCATTACAGGGATGTATATGAATTATCAGATACCATTGAGGAGGAAGTGGTTGATTCGATTACAAAAAGTATTATGCATCCGGAGTATGTGACAGAAAATCCATATGAATTTACAAAGGAATTGTTTTTGGCTTGTTTTGCACAGAATACGATGCTTAAAGTATTATTTTCAGGAAAACAGAGGAATCACCTTGCGGAACATCTGGAACGGGGTGTGAAGGAATTAATCTTTGAAAAATATCCAAGATTCCGTCATGATATTGCGAAAAATGTGATTTTATCCTATTGCATCCAGGGAGGATATCATGCTTATATTGAAAATCCGCAGTGTGATGTAAATTATCTGATTGAGCTCATCGGAGCTATGACAGAGAAAGTGCAGCCTCTTTATGAGGAAACAGAAAAACATAAAGTTTGAAGAAAAGATTGCTCGTGAAACGGAAAATAGGTCTTGACACAAAGAACTCTTGTTCGTATAATGATTATACAGAACAAGCGTTCTTTTTTGAGGAGAAGAGGAGAGACAGGATGAGGATTCAGGAAGAGATGTCTATATATGAGAAATTGAATATTTTGACGGATGCAGCAAAGTATGATGTTGCATGTACTTCCAGCGGAACGTCCAGGACGGGAGACGGCACAGGTATGGGAAACTGTATGCAGTCAGGAATCTGTCATAGTTTTTCGGCAGATGGCAGATGCATTTCTCTTCTGAAGATTCTTTTTACAAATGAATGTATCTTTGACTGTAAGTATTGTATTAACAGAAGAAGTAATGATGTGGTGAGAACTTCCTTTACACCCGATGAAGTCTGCACGCTGACGATGGAATTCTACCGAAGAAACTACATTGAAGGTCTGTTTTTGAGTTCTGGTATTTTAAAAAGTCCGGATTATACGATGGAGCTTCTTTATGCGACTTTGTACAAGCTTCGTACAAAATATAACTTTCAGGGGTATATTCATGTAAAGGCAATTCCGGGGGCAAATCAGGAATTGATACAGAGAACCGGTTTTCTTGCAGACCGTATGAGTGTGAATCTGGAGCTTCCTACAGCGGAAAGTCTGCGGATGCTGGCGCCTCATAAGACCAGGAAAAATATTCTCACTCCCATGCGGCTTGTGCAGAACCGTATGGCAGAAAACCGGCAGGAGATCGTGCAGTACCGAAGGGCACCGAGGTTCGTTCCGGCAGGACAGAGTACACAGATGATTATCGGAGCTACTCCGGAGACCGATTACCAGATTATGCAGGTGGCACAGTCACTCTATCAGAAATTTGAGCTGAAGAGGGTATTCTATTCTGCATTTGTCCATGTAAATGAGGATAAGATGCTTCCGGCAAAGACAGAGGAAGGGCCGCCGCTCTTAAGGGAACACAGGCTTTACCAGGCAGACTGGCTTTTGCGTTATTATCATTTTCAGGCGGAGGAATTATTGTCAGAGGAGACCCCGAACTTTAATGTATTATTTGACCCGAAGTGCAACTGGGCGTTGAAGCATCTGGAGCAGTTCCCGGTAGAGATTAACCGGGCGGATTACAAGATGCTGCTTCGCGTACCTGGTCTGGGGTATAAGTCTGCGGGCCGGATTGTAAAGGCGAGACGGCTTGGAACGATTGATTTTCAGGATTTGAAGAAGATGGGTGTGGTGTTGAAAAGAGCCATGTATTTTATTACATGCAATGGAAGGATGATGTATCCGACAAAGCTGGAGGAAGATTATATTACCAGGAATCTTCTGGATGTGAAGGAAAAGCTACCGGAAGAGGTGAGGAATATGGGCTACAGACAGTTGTCACTTTTTGATGATGTGAGATTTCGGGAGGGTTTTTATGAAAACAGTATATCTGTGTAATAATACTGTGACGGGAATCTTTTCAGCAATTTATGATGCATGGAAGTCAGGAAAGCAGGAAGAAGAATGCGGGATTGCACTGAGAGGAACTTTGGAGCAGGAGTTGTTCTGTGAGTATCAGGAGACAGAAGAGACGGAGAAGAAGGCACAGGCAGTAGAAATACTGATTCGAAGGCATCTGGGTGTAAAAGCATACTGGGACATTTATCATGCATCTCTGTCGGAGGATAAGGAAAAAGGAAATGCGATACTGGGGACTATGATGGAAGCGAGGAGGCTTTCAGACAGTAAGAGGATTATGGAGCATCTGAGCCATCCGAAGGTAGAAAAGGTGTTTGAGTTAAGCAGAAATGTCGGTGGAGAGGCGCACAATTATACGGGATTTCTGAGATTTAAAGAGCTGGAAAATGGAATCCTGTATTCGGAGATTTCACCGAAGAATCAGATACTGACATGTATAGCGCCGCATTTCGCAGACCGGCTGCCACTGGAAAACTGGATGATTTATGATAAGAACCATCAAATGTTCGTTGTGCATGAGGCGCAGAAGAAGTGGGTTCTTGTGTGGGATGAAGGATTTGACAGAACGATGACAGAGCAGATATCAGAGAAGGAAACTTCTTATGCAGAGTTATGGAAGAGCTTCTGCAGGACGATTGCAATTCGGGAAAGAAGGAATCTCAAAGGGCAGCTTCAACATTTACCGCTTCGATATCGTGGCGATATGGTGGAGATGCGGGTAGAAATTTAGCCTGGAATTTTATATAATGAGACAAGGGGCAAAAGTGCTTTAGCACGGAGTAATCCGTAGTTTCAGCCCATTTGCCGGGCAACTCATAAAATGGAAAGGTTAAAACAGATTATGAATACAGAACAGCCGATCATCAGAATATCCGTGCGCAATCTTGTGGAATTTATTCTGCGCTCAGGGGATATAGACAACAGAACAGCAGGAACAGATAAGGATGCGATGATGCTTGGAAGCAGGATTCATCGTAAGATTCAGCGGCAGATGGGAGCAGACTATCATGCGGAGGTTCCCCTGAAGTATGAAATTCCCTGTAAAGGGTTCATACTGCGCATAGAGGGGCGTGCCGACGGTATCATAGAACTGCCGGAAGGTGTTGTGATCGATGAGATTAAAGGTGTATTTAAGGAGCTGGATGGGATGCAGGAGCCGATAGAGGTGCACCTTGCCCAGGCAAAATGTTATGCGTACATATATGCGTCTCAGAAAAAACTGCAGGAGATTGGCGTGCAGATGACTTACTGTAATATGGAAACGGAGGCTGTCAAACGGTTTCAGAGTGTGTATTCATATGATGAACTGGATGCATGGTTCTGGGAACTTGCAGGACAATATGAAAAATGGGCGAGATATCAGGTTCAGTGGAAGAAGAAAAGAGATGCCTCCATTAAGAAGGTCAAGTTCCCGTTTGCTTATAGAGACGGGCAGAAAAAGCTGGCGGCATCTGTGTATCATACTATCCTGAACAAGAAAAAATTGTTTATACAGGCTCCGACAGGCGTAGGTAAGACGATAGCAACTCTGTTTCCGGCAGTAAAGGCTGTGGGGGAGGGACTTGGAGATAAGATTTTTTATCTGACGGCAAAGACGATTACGAGGACGGTGGCATGGCAGGCATTTGATACGTTGAAGGAACAGGCTCTCCGCATGAAAGTCATTGTTCTGACAGCAAAGGAAAAAATCTGTTTCTGTGAGGAGATGAACTGCAATCCAGATGCCTGTCCTTATGCAAAGGGGCATTATGACAGAGTCAATGATGCGGTTTATGAACTGCTTACGACATCCGATGAGATGAATCGGGAAATTCTGGAGGAACAGGCGAGAAAATGGAAGGTTTGCCCGTATGAAATGAGCATGGACGTATCCACATGGGTGGATGCTGTTATTTGTGACTATAACTATGTGTTTGATCCCAATGCGCATCTTCGCCGTTTTTTTGGAGAAGGGGTGAAGGGGGAATATTTATTTCTCATTGATGAAGCACATAATCTTGTAGAGCGTGGACGGGAGATGTACAGTGCAGAGATTTATAAAGAAGATTTTCTGAGAATAAAAAGGCTGGTCAAAGAGGAAGACTTAAGGCTTACTGCAAGACTGGAAGATTCTAATAAACAGCTGCTTGCCTTGAAACGGGAATGTGAAGGATATCAGGTGCTGAATAGTGTTTCCCACATTTATTTGAAGCTTTTGAATCTGATGGCAGAGCTGGAGCGTTTCCTGGAGGAGTGTAAGAAAGAAGATGTGCGCAGGGAGGTACTGGAGTTTTACTTTACTATTCGTATGTTTCTGTATATTTATGATAAATTAGATGAAAATTATATGATTTATTCGGAACTGCTTGCAAATGGACATTTTAAGCTTCGGTTATTTTGCGTGAATCCGGCAGTGAATTTACAGGAGTATCTTGATAAGGGGAACAGTACCGTGTTTTTTTCTGCTACACTGCTTCCGGTTTATTATTATAAAAGGCTTTTAAGTACAGAGAAAGAGGATTATGCGATTTATGCAGAGTCTCCTTTTGACGCAGAGAAACGTCTGCTTCTTTTGGGAAATGATGTCAGTACAAGATATACCAGGCGTGGTGAGAAAATGTACCGGCGTTATGCGAAGTATTTAGCTGAGACTGTGAAAGCGAAAACCGGAAATTATATTGCATTTTTTCCTTCTTACCGTTTTATGGAAGAGGTGTATGAGGAATTTGTATCTATGGAGGAGGAACTTCCGGAAGGACAGACGATAGAATATGTTATGCAGTCTCCATATATGTCAGAGGAGTCCAGAGAAATATTTCTGGAGAATTTTGAAGAAGTCAGAGAGCATAGTTTTGTTGGCTTTTGTGTTATGGGAGGTATTTTCTCTGAGGGAATTGATTTGACGGAAGATAAACTGATTGGAGCAGTGATCGTGGGAACAGGGCTTCCACAGGTGTGCAGGGAGCGGGAGCTTCTAAAGCAGTATTTTGACGCGCATGGTTTGCCTGGGTTTGATTATGCCTACCTTTATCCGGGAATGAATAAGGTGCTTCAGTCCGCAGGACGGGTAATCCGGACGGATGAAGACAGAGGGATTATTCTTCTGTTAGATGACAGATTTGCAAGAAGGGAATATCGGAATGTATTCCCAAGGGAATGGAAAAAGGTAGGAATCTGCCATGTGGAGGATGTAGCCAGGCAGATAGAAGCCTTTTGGCAAAGGGAGCAGGATATTACCTGAAATCATTAAGGAAAAATTAGAAAGAGACACGAGGTCATCAGGTGTGATGATGAGGTGTCTCTTTCCGGAAAAATCTGTTTTACGGATTATCTTTTCTTCATCCGGTTTATTCCAGGTTCACTTTTTTCTTCATAATCCAGTAGGTGGCAATATACAAAATAACCGTTAATATGGATGCTATGATTCCCGAGAACAGGAAGGTGTCCATCATATAATCAGCCATGTTTACTTCACCTGCCTGCTGGAACTGGGCGCTCAGGAGTCCGGTTAATGCAAAAAGGATAGCTGTAGCAATGGAGAGCAGTGTATTCATCACAAAATATACGGCAATCGCGCCCAGAATCCGGTGTCCGGGTACCAGCTGTCCCATTGCGATGGATGCATAATACATCACAAGATTTGAGATAACACCCAGGAGGGATATTGTGAGCAGGAATAGGAAAATGACCCATAAAGACAAATCTGCCTGAAATCCCATTGCGGTCAGTATTTCCGCCTTATTCGCCTGGAGATTATCTATGACATAAGGAGTACCGACTATCATATAAATGGACAGGTAGATGAGAAGCATATTGATACAGCCCCAGATGCATCCGGAGAGTGTCTTTGCAAGTAAATGCTGTCCTGTCGTAACCGGCAGAGTCTGGGTTAAATATCCCTGGTCAGAAAACAGATTCTTATAAAACCGTATAATCGCAACCAGATATGTGGCAAAGTATACACCTGTTGCCAGAAGGATATAAAAGCTGAATGTCAGGGTAACTGGCAGCACGAATTTACCGTCTGAAAAGTCTGTGCCGGACTGTAAGAGCGGTCCGGTCAGGAAAAGGCGGATGCATAACGATGCCGCAAGAAAGAATACGTGAATCAGAATCAGAAAGCGGTTCATGTATTTTAAGTCATATTTGATAAGTTTTCCTAACATCTGAATACCTCCCTGAATAATGTGTCTACAGATTTGCCTTGCTCCATGCGGATTTCATCTACCGTGGCGTTTAATACAATTTCTCCCTGGCGGAGGAAAAGCACGCGGTCCAGAATATTTTCAATATCCCAAATGAGATGTGTGGATATCAGGATTGTGGCGTCTTCCCTGTAGTTTGTTAAAATTGTCTGAAGGATATAATCCCTGGCCGCCGGATCGACACCGCCAATCGGTTCATCCAGAACATAAAGTCTGGCATCCCGGCTCATGACAAGAATTAACTGAACTTTCTCTTTTGTCCCTTTTGAAAGCGTTTTAAACCTTGCATTTTCATCGATTCCCAGGTCGCTTAACATTTGTCTGGCGCGCTCCGGAATGAAATTATCATAAAAATCTGCAAAATATGCAAGAACATCCTTTATTTTCATGGATGGGTCGATATAAGTGCGTTCCGGGAGATAGGAAACAATCTTTTTCGTTTCTACACCAGGCTCACTGCCATCTACCAAAACTTTTCCTTCTGTAGGAATTAGAGTGTCGTTGATTAATTTGATCAGGGTTGTCTTTCCGCTTCCATTTGGCCCCAGAAGACCGACAATCTGCCCGGGTTCCAGAGAGAGATTTAGATTATGGAGCGCATAAGAATTCTTCTTATACTGTTTGGAAAGCCCTTTACATTCTAAAACAGGATTCATATTACCTTTCCTCCTTCAAGACATTTTCAATTAGAACAAGAGTTTCGCTGCCTGTAAATCCTAATTGTTTCATTTTTTCAAAAAATTGCCGGATTTGTTCTTCTGCAAGGTCTGTTTTTAATTGTTTTAGCATATTTTCGTCCTCCGTAATGAATCGTCCGCTGGTCCGCTGTGAGTATACCAGTTCTTCTCGTTCCAGCTCGGATAAAGCCTTTTGCATGGTATTGGGATTCACGGCCGCGTCAAGTGCAAGGTCTCTGACGGATGGCAGTTTATCACCGGGCTTATATATACCTGCAATGATATCAAGCCGTATCCGTTCCATAAGCTGCAGATAGATGGGTCGGTCGTTATCTAAATTCCATGGCATATGCGCACCTTCCTTTCTGTGAATATTATAAACTGTATTATCTAAATAATACAATAAGACAAAATGATAAATTTGTCAATATTAAGATTTATAAAAAAACGGTAAACAAAAAGATGCAGAACAAAAAGACGCAGAACCCTTTACAGAGTCTGCGCCCGAAGCATGGCAATTTCTTCTTTATAAGGAGGATATGCTTTCTTTTTATCTCCATTCGGTATGATATAGGGTGTTTCCAGTATCTTCGGTATATGTTCAAAGTCCGGATGGTGTACGATATAATGCAGCGCGTCGAAGCCGATTTCTCCTTTTCCGATATTAGCGTGGCGGTCTTTCCCGGCGCCGCATGGGTTTTTACTGTCATTGATGTGAAAGACTGCGATCTGCTCCTTGCCAAGTAGCTTGTCGAAGGAATTTATCACACCGTCAAAATCGTGAATAATATCATAACCGCTGTCGTGCGTGTGGCAGGTATCAAAGCAGACACGGAGCTTATTGTTATAAGTGACTCCGTCGTAGATACGTGCCAGCTCTTCGAAGGAGCGTCCGATTTCAGAGCCTTTTCCCGCCATTGTTTCCAGTGCAATAGAAAGATTCATATCCTTTGTGATTACTTCATTTAAGCCTTTGATAATCTGTCTGATTCCTGCATCTGTACCTGCGCCGACATGGGCGCCGGGATGAAGAATCAGCGTCCGGCTTTTACACGCTTCACTTCTTTGCACTTCCAACTGCAGAAAATCAACTGCAAGCTTAAATGTTTCCGGCTTTATTGTATTTCCCAGATTGATAATGTAGGGGGCATGGACAACAATATTGTCAATGTCATGTTCTTTCATATAGTCCCATGCCGGTTCAATATTTAATTCACTGATTTCCTTTCGTCTGGTATTTTGCGGAGCGCCGGTATAAAACATAAAGGTATTTGCTCCGTAGGAATAAGCTTCTTTTGCAGAGCCTAAGAGCATCTCTTTACCGCTCATGCTTACATGTGAGCCTAACTGAATCATTCTGTCACCTCATATATCTGTTTTATTTTTGCACAAATTTATCTTTTGGCTGTTTGCATACCGGACAGATATAATCATCCGGAAGCTCCTCAAATGGGACCTCTCCATCATAAATATAACCGCAGATACTGCATGTCCATTTTGCAGAGGTTGTTTCCTCCTCATCCGGAAGATAAGTCGGGGCATTCTTCGGACTCTTTCCTTTTACCACATTATGATAATATGCATAAGTCATGGCAGGGGCAGATTCCCCAATATCTCCGTCAATGACTTCGCCGAGAAATACAGTGTGAGTCGAGGTTTCCATTTTGTCAATGACTTTACAGACAATATAACCGCAGGAATCATCCACAACAGCAATTCCTTCTTTTATTGTATGCTTTGTAGAATCAAATTTGTTCACATCTTTGCCGGACTGGAAGCCAAATTGTCCGATGATCCCCGGATCAGACTGCTCCGATAAAATAGATAATGCAAATTTTCCACTCTTTTCAATACAGGAATTGGTATAATTGTCATGATTTATGCTGACTGCAATCGTTGCCGGAGACGATGTGATCTGCATGGCGCTGTTGGCAATACATCCGGTAGGGCGTCCCGCATCTGTTGTGGATATGACATAAACTCCATAGGATAAATTCCGAAATACATTTTTGTTCATAATAAAGCCTCCTTTTATAATAATAGTAATTATTACTGTTACATTACCATGTATTTACAATTTTTGCAATAAGAGATTGAAAGAATTAGTTGTTGATGTGATAGTGTTGTGATAAAATACATTAAGTGTGAAAGCTATTATAGATGAAAGGAAGAGCGTTATGAGGAAAATCATAGATTTGATTGCGGATGAACTGGCGGAGGCATTTGAGAGTGCGGGATATGATAAGGCTCTTGCCCGTGTAACATTGTCGAACCGTCCGGATTTGTGTGAATATCAATGTAATGGAGCAATGGCAGGCGCTAAAACTTATCGGAAAGCTCCGATTATGATTGCAAATGATGTTGTGGAGAAACTTACTGATAGTAAATATATTGCGGAGGCACAGGCGGTGAATCCGGGATTTATTAACTTGAAGACAGATGCGGATGCCGTTGCTTCTTATCTGAATGAAATGAAAGCGGATGCCGATCTGGGAGTGGGGAAGACGGAAGCCCCGGAGATGATCGTGATTGATTACGGCGGACCGAACGTAGCCAAGCCGCTTCATGTAGGGCATCTGCGCTCCGCAATTATTGGTGAGAGTATCAAAAGAATTGCAAGAAAGATGGGGCATAAGGTTCTGGGAGACATCCATCTCGGAGACTGGGGATATCAGATGGGGCTGATTATTACAGAGCTTAGAGAGCGAGAGCCCGAGCTTCCATATTTTGACGATAATTATGAAGGGGAATATCCGAAGGAGGCGCCGTTTACAATCGGCGAGCTGGAGGAAATCTACCCGACAGCCAGTGCAAAAGCAAAAGAGGACGATGTATATCGTGAGGAAGCGCTTCATGCGACTTACCTGCTTCAGAACGGACATAGAGGTTATACGGCAGTCTGGAATCATATTATGCATGTGTCAGTTACAGACCTTAAGAAAAATTATGCGAATTTGAATGTAGATTTCGATTTGTGGAAGGGAGAAGCGGATGCGCAGGAATTTATTCCGGATATGATTGAGCGTCTGAAGGCAGAAGGTTATGCGCATCTTGACGAGGGAGCGCTTGTTATCGACGTACAGGAGGAATCCGATACAAAGGAGATTCCGCCTTGTATGATTCAAAAATCAGACGGGGCATCGCTTTATGGCACGACAGATCTTGCGACTCTGGTACAGAGGGAAAGAGATTATCAGCCCGATAAGATTGTTTATGTGGTAGATAAGCGTCAGGAGCTGCACTTTGTGCAGGTGTTCCGCGCCGCAAAGAAGACAGGCATTGTTCCGGAAGAAACGGAGCTTAAATTTTTAGGATTCGGTACGATGAACGGAAAAGACGGAAAGCCTTTTAAGACAAGAGAAGGCGGTGTTATGCGTCTGGAACGTCTGATTGCTGAGATTGAAGAGGAAATGTATAAGAAGATTACCGATAACCGTACGGTAGAGGAAGCAGAGGCGAAAGAGACGGCAAAGCTTGTAGGAATGGCGGCGATTAAGTACGGTGATTTATCAAACCAGGCATCAAAGGATTATGTCTTTGATGTGGAGCGGTTTACTTCTTTTGAGGGAAATACAGGCCCGTATATCTTATATACGATTGTGCGTATCAAGTCTATTTTGAATAAATACATGGCACAAGGCGGTTCGCTCGATGGCCTTTTGATTGACGGTGCAAGAGGAGACAGCGAAAAGGCTCTGATGCTGGAGCTTGTAAAATATAATGAGATTATGGAAAATGCATATGAAGAGCTGGCGCCGCATAAAATCTGCGCTTACATTTATGATCTGGCAAATGCATTTAACCATTTTTACCATGAGACAAAAATCCTTACGGAAGAGGATGAGGCAGTGAAGAAAAGCTATATTGCGCTGCTGATTCTTGTGAAGGAAGTGCTGGAGTCCTGTATTGACGTGCTTGGATTTGAAGCGCCGGAGAGGATGTAGAGAATGACGGAAAAGTTATATTATACAGACAGTCATATAAAAGAATTTGACGCAAGTGTTGCCGCGTGCCTCCAGGCAGAGAAAGGATATAAAGTGGTACTTGACAGAACCGCTTTTTTTCCGGAGGGAGGCGGTCAGTATGCAGATACGGGAATGCTGGGAAATGTACAGGTGCTGGACGTACAGGAGAAAGATGATGTCATTTATCATTATACCGATGGGGCGCTGCCTGTGGGGGAATCCGTGCACGGAGTGCTTGACTGGGAGAAACGGTTTGAAAGTATGCAGCAGCATACGGGAGAGCATATTGTTTCCGGCCTGGTGCACGGAAAGTTTGGCTATAATAATGTAGGATTTCATCTGGGAGATGATTACTGTACGATGGATTTTGACGGACCGGTTACGAAGGAAGAGCTGAAGGAGATTGAGGCTCTTGCAAACCGGATTGTCTATCAGAATCTGGATATTGAGGTGGTATATCCGACAAAGGAAGAGCTGAAGGCTCTTAATTACCGCAGTAAGATTGAGATAGAAGGGCAGGTCCGCATTGTAAATATTCCAGGTGTGGACAGCTGTGCCTGCTGTGCCCCGCACGTAAAGAAGACCGGGGAAATCGGCCAGATAAAACTGGTGGATATGGTAAATTATAAAGGCGGTGAACGGATTACGATGCTTGCAGGCATCCGGGCGCTTGCCGACCATATGACAAAAGAGGAGAATGCAAAAAGAATCTCAGCGCTTTTGTGTGCAAAGGAAAATGAGATTGCAGATGCCGTGGAACATTTAAAGGAAGAACAGGCTTCTTTGAAGATACAGATTGCAGGGCTTAAGCAGAAGCTTCTTTCCTACCGGGCAAAAGAGATTGATGTATCCGGGGAGATTGTTACTGTATTTGATAGCGGGCTTTCCGGAAATGAGCCGAGAGAACTGATGAACCTGCTTCTTAAGCGGGGAGCAAAGGTGTGTGCAGTGTTTGCCGGGACAGAGGAAGAAGGGTATCGGTATGTAATCGGAAGCCCGGAAATCGATGTGCGTCCGCTCTGTAAGAAGTTAAATGAGGCTTTCCGGGGACGTGGCGGCGGAAAACCGGGAATGGTACAGGGTTCGCTTACAGGCGGGGAAGAGGAAATCAGAAATATATGTGTCATGTAGGATGGATTTTGCAGAGGAGGCAGGCATGAAAAAGGTTCAAAATATCCTTGCGGTTGTGGCGATGACATGCATCGTCCTTGCGGTTTTTCTTACCAGTTTTCAGGTTGCGGTTTATGGTGATCAGGAATATCGCTTTTATGAAAAAATGTATGAAAAATACCATGTGACAGATGACTTAAATATGAAGCTTGAGAATGTCATGGATGTGACAGAATATATGATGGCATATCTGATTGGAGAGGAAGAAGAACTGTCAATTGTTACAGATGTAGATGGCAGGGAGCAGGATTTTTTTAATGAGCAGGACAGGCTGCATATGGCGGATGTAAGGGGGCTGTTTCTTGGCGGGCTGAGGCTCCGGAATATGCTGGTTGTTGCCGCAGTCATCCTGATTGTGATACTGGCGCTCTTAAAAACAGAGCTTTGGAAGCTTCTTGGGAAAGCGTATATGCGTGCGCTTCTGGTGTTTGTAGGATGTGCGCTTCTTTTGGCAGTTGGCTGTGCAATTGATTTTACCGCTTGCTTTACTTTGTTTCACAAACTGTTTTTTACCAATGACCTGTGGCTGTTTGATCCGGCGACAGATTATATGATTCGTATGCTTCCGGAAGGATTTTTCCTTAGTATGGCAGTTCGAATCGGGATATTCTTTCTAATCGGGCTTCTGCTTCCGGCGCTTCTTCTGGCCGGATGGAAAAAGATCAGGTCAGAGAAAGGTAAGAATGAAAGAATGAGAAAAAATGAAACAGATTCATTAGGCGAATGAAAAGAAGTGTGTTATGATAGAGACGGGATATGAAGATGCATATATCCGGACGATGGCAATGATAAAAAGATACAAAAAAAAATAAATGGAGGAGAACGTATGAGCAAAGTAAGAAGAGTCTATGTGGAGAAAAAAGAAGGATTTGGCGTACAGGCACATGATTTGAAGCATGAGATCAGCAGCTACCTCGGAATTAAAGACGTGGAAAATGTAAGGGTGCTGATTCGTTATGACGTGGAAAATATTTCCGATGAAACCTTCGAGAAAGCATGTAACGGTATTTTTTCGGAGCCGCCGGTAGATACGTTGTATCAGGAAGAGTTTCCGATGAAAGAAGGATGCAGAGTGTTCTCTGTAGAATTTTTGCCGGGACAGTTTGACCAGCGTGCGGATTCTGCTGTGCAGTGTGTCCAGTTTATTAAAGAGGATGAACAGCCGGTAATTAAAACAGCGGTTACTTATGTGATAGAAGGAAAGAATGGGGCTGTTTCGGATGAAGAATTTGAAGTGATTAAGTCACATTGTATTAATCCGGTAGATTCCAGGGAGACCAGCCTTGAGAAGCCGGAGACTCTTGTAACAAAATTCGAAGAGCCTGAAGATGTGCTCATTTTTGACGGTTTCCAGCATATGCCGGAAGACAAGCTGAAAGAATTATATGATTCTCTGGGACTTGCCATGACATTTAAAGATTTTCAGCATATTCAGAATTATTTCTGCAAAGAAGAGAAGAGAGATCCTTCTATGACAGAGATTCGTGTGCTGGATACGTATTGGTCAGACCACTGCCGTCATACAACCTTCTCCACAGAGCTTACAGATGTAACCTTTGGCGATGGCGACTACAGGAAGCCGATGGAAGAGACTTACAGACAGTATCTTGCGGACCATAGCGAGATTTTTAAAGGCAGAGAGGACAAGTTTGTCTGCCTGATGGATCTGGCGCTTATGGCAATGCGTAAGCTGAAAAAAGAAGGAAAGCTTGCAGACCAGGAAGAATCAGATGAAATCAATGCATGCAGTATTGTTGTTCC
>CALFCS010000148.1 GCA_937950565.1 uncultured Lachnospiraceae bacterium | reverse complement strand
ATGCCTGTTATGGCATAGTTACTGATGTACAAGATTTGCTATCAGATGCGAGACACTCGTCTTTGGAATCGAAATATAAATGCTTTTCCTTATCTTAACATACGAAGGAATAAAATGCCATCAATTATTTATTATATTTCCTGTAAAATCGGCCATTCGCAGATACAGATTGTATCCATCCCTATAATAATCGGATGGAGGGTTATCTGCTCTTCCAACTGCTGAAATTTCTATAGAAAAAGTTCCTCACCCACTTAAAGCCAAAGATATATGAACATTTTTGTTGAATTAAAAAAAGGAAACAGCCGTTTCCATATACAACTGCCCCTTCGAAATCTACCTTTATTCATTAACATCCTGTTCTTCCATATCAATATCTGATATTTCTTCCTCTGCAACTTCTTCACTTTTATTTTCTGTTTCCTTCGCATTCTGCTCCTTATCCACACAACCACTGAAACAGCAAAGCAGCATTAGTGTAATTAGTAATAATTTTATTCTGTTCTTCATAATTAAATCCTTTCTTATTTTAACTTTCCATCATTCATTGTTACTATCAACTTCACACACAAACTGTTAGTCTGGTTATTTTTTTACTAACATGATATCTCTTAGTACCACCTTTTTAGTTGGCAATACAACTTCTATTCTTAGACCATATTCTGATATAATCTCTGTTCTTCAGGTCAGAGAAAAGTCGGGAAAATTTCAGAAAAATTTCCCCGACCTTCTTACCCTATACAATATAAAATAATACTAGAAGATTGTTTAATTGGAATTAGAACTCTACGTCAGATCCTCCTTCTTCCTCCTTATTGTCGCCCTCGGTGCTACCCGTATTTGATGTCCTAATTACATCTTCTTCATAAAATCGTACCAGCTCTGCTTCTGGTTCTAAATATATTCTCTTCATTTTTTCGCCTCCTTTTTCTAACTTTTATAATTAATTTTCATTAATTACTATGTGTATAATCGATAATTTTACTGTATTTAGTCTGCACTGTTCCTGCTGAATCGACATATGTAACATAAGTTCGTGCATAATAGGTACCTCCAACTTTTGGATTCTTCACATGAACCTGATAAGTTCCTACAAATCCAAACGTATTTGTTGCAGCACTTTTCACTACCCCCGTACCTCCGATTACAAAGTTATCCTCGTTAACTCCGGTAGCTGCATTCGTAGTCAAAATTATTCCATGCCCAATTAATTTACTATCCCCACACAGGTCTGCAGGTACTAAACGTTCTCCAGTAAACCGGATCTTATTAATAGAAGGAATATATTCTGCCTTACAGGAAAGAAGTAACTGTTTCTCCACCTCTTCGACTGAATAAAATGGTGTTAAAGTTGTATCTTCTTCCACCGGGAAGGTATATGTTGATGCATAGCACACAAACTCACCCTGCGCATTTTTCCAACCAATAAACTTCTCATTTTCTGCCGGTGCTTCCGCAACTACTGTTACTCTTTCACCCGGTTTAAACTGTTTCTTATCACCTTGAATAGAACCTCTCTCTGTTACGGTTACGGTATACCAGGTTTCTTCTGCTTTCACACGGATAAGGATTGTTCCTTCCACTCCATTTGCACTTGTTGCTGTAATGACAACATCTCCCTCTGCTACACCTGTAACAACACCATTTTCATCTACTGTTGCAATTGTCTCATTTGCGCTCTTCCAAATAACAGATTTGTCCTCTGCATCTTCCGGAAGAACAACTGCCGTAAGTGCAAGAGTATCATTTATCTTTACTTCTGTATTAATTCCGTCCACTGGTTTTGCGGTAACAGTTGATACTTCAATTATTTTCGGAGTTACTGTAATCTCAACAGTTCCCTTAATTCCTGAACCATCATTTGCTGTTGCTGTGATTGTTACTGTTCCAGCTTTCACACCTGTAACTTCCCCTGTAGCAACATCTACTGTTGCAACATTCTCATCAGAGCTGCTCCAAGTAACTGTCTTATCCTTAGCATTATCCGGTAATACGATAGCTGTCAGCGTAATAGCACTTCCTGCTTCTACAGTTTCAGAATCTGCTGATACCTCAATCTTAGTTACCTTAATTTCCTCAAATCTGGCAACCAAAGCACAATCCTTGTCAACGTTAAAGGTATAAGATGCCTCTTCAGATACTAAGTTTTCTCCTTCATACCATCCCAGGAAACGATATCCCTTATTCGCTGTTGCTGTAAGTGTTACGTCCGTTCCCTCGTCGTAGGTTCCTGCTCCAGATACACTACCCATTTCCGGTGCTTCTGCACTAGCTGTAATGGTGAACTGTTTCAGAACGACAGTTATGATTACTTGAGCAGATACTCCGCTTCCATCTTTTGCTGTTGCCGTGATTGTTGCTGTGCCTGCTGCTAATGCCTTTAAATTGCCTGCTTCATCTACCGTAACAACCTTTTCATTATCTGATGTCCATGCCACTGTCTTATCTGTTGCATTCTCGGGCATAACAGTTGCCTGTAATGTTGCAGTATAACCAGGATTTACATTGGCTTCCGGCGCACCTGAAATCGTAATAGTTTCTACCAATACAGGAACAACCTCAATGTCAATACTTCCAAACACTCCGCTTCCATCTTTTGCGGTTGCCGTGATTGTTACATTGCCTGCTTTCACACCTGTAACAACACCACTTTCATTTACTGTAGCAACCTTCTCATCAGAACTACTCCAGATAATGGATTTATCCTTTGCATCCTCCGGTGATACGGTAGCTGTCAGTGTAGTGGTATTTCCTACTGTTACAGTTGTTGACTCTCCAGTTACATCAATCTTGGTTACTTTGATTTCTGCAAAATGTGCAACCAGATTGCGCTCTTCAGCAACGGTAAACTCGTAATTTTCTGCTGCATCATCTACACATGCATCGCCTTCATACCAGCCGTCAAATACATAACCGTCTACTGGCTGTGCGGTTACAGTTACAACTGTACCCTCTTCATAAATTCCTGTTTTAACTTCCTTGCCGGACACTAGAACGGTACCCTTGTCAGAACCATCTGTATCCTTTTCGGATGAAGCAATAACGTGGTAAACATTTACAACCTTCGCATCAATTACCGGAGCTACTCCCTGCAATTCTGCAGTTGCAATATAAGAAATTGTTCCATTATCAGCATTCGTAATATTTTTTTCCACCGTTACTTTTGCATCTTGGGAATCTTGACATGCAGAACATACAAATGCTGCCGTCCTTGTATAACCATCTTCTGTCTTTACCCAATCACCCCACTGAATTACATAGTTATGTGCAATTACCGGAGTTACAATTTCCGCCGCTGTATATGTATCTTCTCCAAACGCATCCTTATAAAGTGTATTGTTTGCATCATCCGGATCTGTCCAGTATGCCAGATTACCTTCTTCTGTACAGGTAGCATCCTTCGCCGGATGATACAGGAAGAATTTCGCAATATAATTCTTATCAGCATCTACAGTTACTTTATATGGATTATCTGTAGAAACACGTGTGTTATCCACATACCAGCCTGCAAAGTCGTAACCATCTGCTGCTGTTGCTGTAAGTGTAATCTGACTTTCATCTGCGTATGTATTATCTTCTGTCTGTTCTGTAATCGCAACTGTACCTCTTTCAGCATTCACAGATTCTGCGGTGATTGTGTAACGCTTTGGATTCACCGTAATATCAATAGACCCTGTAATTTCCGAACCATCGTTTGCTGTTGCCGTGATTGTTACATTACCGGCTTTCACACCTGTAACAACGCCACTTTCATTTACTGTCGCAATTGTATCATCAGAACTGCTCCAGGTAACGGATTTATCCTTTGCATTATCTGGTGATACGGTAGCTGTCAGTGTAGTGGTACCTTCTGCTGTTACAGTTGTTGAGTCTGCTGTTACATCAATCTGAGTTACTTTGACTTCAGTTGTTGTGACATCCACAAACTGATTCTCTGTAATAGCCTCTCGTGTAATAGTTATATTTCCATCTCCATCCACGGAATAATCATCACTTGAAAGTGCCACACCATTAACTTCAATCTCCGATACCTTGTAACCATCCTCTGCACGAACGGTAATTGTACTGGATGCAGAATCATTTGCCAGTACTTCACCTGGCGTTGCTGTAATTGTCCCACGGTCAATCGCTGTCTGCACGATGCAATATTGGGATTTTTTTAATTTCCATTCTACAGCATCAGATGAACTAGTTGTTGTTGTTAGATGAAATCCCAATCCATCCCCAGTACCCTTCGTGAGATACACACTCTGTCCCATATTCTTTAGACGATATGTATTTGAGGTATTCTCTACCTTTTCCAATTTCCAAAGCTGTGAAGCATTTGTTTCATTAACCCTATACTGTTTAATGGAATAACTGTCTCCATTCTGCTCACAGGTAGCAGCTAAATGACTGTTATTATTAATCAAAATATAAGATTCACCTACCAGTTTTAATGACCAACGATCAGCAAAATAAGTATCTTCCTCCCGCGGCCATGTGAAAACCTCTGCACCTTCATCACGGCTGTCTCCAGCTACATTTAACTTCTGATTTCCTTCCATTTCCAGAAGATAGGAAACAGACGGGAATCCAATCCATTTTGTTGTGACTACAACATCCTGATTTGCGATAATTTCTTGAAGCGTAATTTCCACTTTTTCAGTAGAAGGATCTGTAACTTTCTCTTCTCCATTTACTTTAATAGATGTAATCTGATAACCGATATCCGGTGTTACTGTAAGGGCAAGCGATTCACCTTCATACACAGAATCTTTAGAACCAGTAATCAGACCATTCTCCATCTGGGTTGTAATGGTATATTGAGGTACTGCCCGCCTATTCCAAACGACCGCATTGTCTGAAGATGCATCGGTATTCAAGTAGTATCCGCTACCGATTTTGCCGGCCGTAATATTAATGCTTACATACTCCTTGTTTTTCACATTTCTTATTCTATAGGAATTTTTAGAAGCATCTGTATATTCCAATGTGAAGATCTGTGCCGGGTCAGCTGGATTGCTTTCCGCTAATTTAAAATTATTATCATTTGTCAGTCCAATTGCGAGATTGCTTTTTTTGTTAATCAACTGATACTGTCCTTTTTCACTTACTCTTAGCAACTGCCACTGATGATCCTCATGCTTTTCAGCCGGCCAGAGAATAGCTTCAGCTCCTGGATTTGTTCCTCCACCGATAATACACAAAGTTTGTTCTACATCATTAGCAGGTGTTGTTGACAAATAGAAATAGCCTTCAAATGCTTCTGTTTCTATCGCATTTGTATCAACTTCCAAAGCCGCCTCTGCAGTTTTCAGGTCTGCTGTGGCAGTGTTAATCTCAAGCTGCGTTGCGGTTTCGTTATTGAAAACAAGTTCCGCCACAGATAGTTTTTCCTGATAAGCCGTCCAACTAGCAGCGGTATAATTTGATTCCATATAAGAATTAGCCGCACTGATTGTCTCTTGAAGTTCTGTCTTGTCTGGAATTCCATAAAATTTCGGATTACCAAAATTCCATGTAGTAGTTTCATCAATTTTACGGATACCCCCAATACCATTTATGTTTCCGCTATAATATTCTGTACTAATATGACTATTATTAATTAATGTTTCAACCGTGTAATAACCTTCATAATTCTTAATTAAAATAGTGCAAACATCTCCAGAAGTATATATACCTTTACCTGTTTTTGTCTCTGCTGATTCCTTTGCAACTTCTGTCCTGAGATAATTTGAGAAACGATTTGTCGGCCAATTATCTGCAATGTAATTATTACCACAATATGATCTGTCACCATGCCCAGCCCATAACGCTCCACCATCATAAGCATAACCAATAATATTCTTTCCATCCTTATCATAAATCACAAAGTCTGTATAAAATGAACTGCCTCCCAAGACATTAAATTGAACTGCAACCCAGCTTCCATTATTTGAATTATAGCCCTTACCAAACTTTGCTTCCTTAGAAATAGCAAGAAGTTGATCATCACCAAAACTAAAGGCATTGTCATTCACAATCCATCCATCGGTTGAAAACTGTCCAGGTTCAAATATAAGATGTGAATCATTTATATAACTGTCCATTCTTTCCAAAGCAGCTTCTGCATTTTCTATAGCTTCTACTGCTGTCTGAACATCATTTGCTGTTGCCGTATCGCTATCTATGAGCGTTTTAGCCGTCTCTATTGCCTTAGTATAATCTGACCAGGTTCTTGGTGTATATGCGGAACCATCTGTAATAGCCGCATCAACTGCCGACTGAAGTCCACTTTTATCCACGGGAACAGGTTTTTCACTATCATATAATGACGAAATCTCTTCCGCTGACAATGCACGATTATAAATAGAAACATTATCAAATACAGCATTAGAACTTCCATTCCAGAAGTTTACATTAAGATAAATGTCTGCATCATCAATTTTGTATGCATCTGTATTCACCCTAGTATTTTCGTTTTGATATTGACCGTCTCGATAAACCTTTGCATTTCCGTTAGAGACTGATATAACCCACTGTTCCCATACGTCAGTCGAATAAGTAAACTTAGGCGCTAAATCAGACCATAATTGTAATTCTGTTCCACCTGGTGCACCTGAAAAAGAAATCCATTTATCCTTATTTCCAATAAAACATAATGGAGTATTATGCTTTACTCTGACATTGGCTTTTATCCACATTTTAATTGAATACTCTGTACCCAATGGAGCAGTGTTTAATTTAAGTCCAACACCATTCAATGCAACCGCTTTTCCGCTTATACCATCAACGTAACTAATTTCTTTAGAGGAATCCTCCATTATGCCCGAATCCCAAACCTTATTTTCCTTTGGCTGTGCTGTAATAGATGCATCTGCAGAAGTCAGATTATCTTCAAAATCAAATTGATAAGCAAGAGCCGGTTCATCAGTAATCTGATAGACATCAATATATGCAACATTAATGCAGTCACCACTTGAGCGTAAATTAACTGTCATCTCTCCTGCTTCTGTCATCGCAGTATATAATGACACTTCACTATCAGTAGTACAGTGCCCCTTCACTTCTTGATTTCCTTTGCCTAAATTAAGATAAACATCTGAATCTGAAGATGAATCCCATCTCTTTACACAACGTACATTTACTTTATACTCACCTGCCGGAACTTCAAATGCATAATCCAATTCTCTTAAATTGCTGCCAAACGAATCAACGTTTCCAGATTGATCTTTTGCATAACGATCCGTATCAGTTCTATTAACAGCATCAGCGTTTGCCCATTCAAATGCCCATGTCCAATTTGTTCGGATACCATTATTTCCAGCATAATTATTCTCATTGGACCACTTTGTCCCTGGAGATATTGTTTCTCTTGTATCTACAATTCCCCACTTTTTCCCGGTTACTGGATCAACACCATAAACCTGTTCGGTTACACTCTGGTATTCTCCTCTTTTGTCTTCTTCAAATGTATTAACTGTATAATCTCCACAGTTAACTGCATAAAGAAGTTTTTCAACTTTTTTTGTTAAATCAGCTGCATCTGATTTTATTTCAATACCAGGTACAGGTACTGAAGTTACAACAAATGCCGTCGACAACAAAATTGCCAAACTTTTCTTAAAAAAGTTTTTTTTCATTGTTACTCTATTTCCTCCTCTTTTATTTTTCTGATTTCTACTTACTTTCTTTTCCCTTCGAATAAAGGTCTTTTATACCTTTACAAAGTAAATACTACCCTCCTTCATATAAAAAATTTCTTTAAGATGACTCTTTTTTCTTGCTTTTTCGCAGAATAATTAGTTCTGCGAAAGATCCATGAATAGACTTTCACCAGATAGATTAGTGCCATGAGTGAAACACGCAAAAAACACCGCAAGACTATAAAAACCAGTCTTACAGTGGCATCTTTCCGTCCGATTAATAATTAAATTTTAATACTGAAAATATTCTTCTACTTGTCTTACTGCTTCTTCTTTAGATATCTGAAATTTTTCCATAAGCTTTACAGAAATAACTTCTGAAGACTGCTCTAACTCTCTGCAAACTTCTATTAATGCCTTTATGCCTTCCTGTCTGTCAATTTCCAGCCCTTCACGCTCTCCTTCACGTTTTCCTTCCAGCTTTCTTCCCGCTCCATACGCATATGTTCTTCTTCATCATATTCATAAATGCTCACTTTTTTTACCT
>CALFCS010000147.1 GCA_937950565.1 uncultured Lachnospiraceae bacterium | reverse complement strand
CATTCAATGTAATCATATAATATTCATACAATCTGGCAATCCGGAATCCTTCATCTACTGCCTTCTGATACCATCCAAAATACCGGTATCCTGTCTTATCGCCTTTAATGAGCAGCGTACAAATCGTATTCAGAATCATCGGTTCTCCATACATCTTGTATATCCGCTCCAGAATCCGGAATAATGGCACACTGAAATCCTTTCTCTGGCTTGCAAAGTTTGCAACATAAAGCGCCAGCTCCTTTGTCATCAGACGGTATTTTGTAGCAAATTCAAGAACGTGAAGCTCAAATTCACCTAATTTCTTAAGAAGCGTCGGCTTCTCTCTGTAGCACAAATAAGCCTCCAGATAGAACAGTACCTCATTAATTTCAAATTCATACTGCTGTTCCAGGACCTCTAGTTTTTTATATGGATTTTTGTATCTCGGATCTAATTTAATCAACATATGCAGCAGCATCCAGGAATCCTGATACCGCAGATATGTCTTACTGATTTCATCAAGCACCCGTTCCGTATGGGCCTTATTTTCCCGGATTAGCGCCGTCAGGAACAGATAATAGCTGTTTGTAATCGGATCTTTTCCAATGGCAAACTTATTGTAATTATAATTTTCGAGAATCCATTTGGCTTCCTCTATCCGCTTTCCGATAATATAAATATGCGCCTGAAGCAGCTGGTACATTTCACTTAGCGGATCAAGCTTCCGGACAGCAGTTACCTTCTCCGCAGCGCTTGCCACCCAGTTCTCCAGCTCAATTCTTCCTGCCACGTACCCCACATATTCTTTGATTACCTGTGCCATAAGAAGCTCCGGCACGTGGTGGTTCTCATCATATTCCTGATTCTGGAACACTTCTATCTCATACGTCAGTGTTTCATATGGAGTAATAAAACGAATCGCTCCATAATTACGTCCGCCATGCAGAAATTCCGGACGTACAAAATATTCGATTTCATGTGTGTTTCCCACAAAATCTTCTGTTGTAATATCTGTCTTTAATACTTTCAGAAACTTACCGTCTGTCTCAATGTGTACCGGAATATATCCCCAGGTATTTTTCATCAGAGAAACAATCCCTTTCGTTGATTCCGTCACATCCTCAAAGAACATTCCTTCTCCCGGAAGTGTCAGGAAAATACACTCCTTCTGCTTAATGCCTACCAGGAATTCTTCCAGCGCCTGCTCGCTCAAAGACCATTTCCGCATATTATCATACAAATAAAAAATGCGCTCATTTTCATATTTTAAAACATTATAAAAGTCTCTGGATCTGAACAGTCTTGCAGCCTCTGAATAATCCTTAATCGCAAGCTTGCGGAAATCATCTGTATTCTGCACTTTCCCGTAGGCAGTCATTACATATGGCTTCTCCACAATTGCCGTAAATGACAGCTCATACTCACCGCCTGTACACACTACGGTAAATTTTCCTTCCTCTACATATCCAGGCGGAAGTCCTCTTCCGTCATAAGAAAATTCTACTCTTGCCGGATTGCCATCAAATCCGGAATCCTTTAGATGGACACGAAAAGAAGACGGGTAGATCAATCCCCGTATTGCACATTGGTTACTACTTTTAATTACGAAACTCCCCCGGTATACTTCCCCTTCTCCAATAATCAGAACCAGATTCGTTTCTTCAAATATAATTTCCGGGCGTACAAGCCGGAAATTGCCTTTTGAAAATTTCTGGATTTTGTTTTTCAAGTTTTACACCTGCTTCTCTCGTTGCATTTTTCTGTAAACATAATTATAATAGATTATAGCATTGTTTGAGTAATAATGGCAATGCTGTATTACAAATTTCCTTATAAATGAGGTGTGAATATGAATAAAAAACCAGAATTTCACGGAAGTGACCTTGAAAAAATTGCAGAATACTATCATCTGGACAAGAATGAAATCATTCGTTTCGGCGCAAATGTCAATCCGCTCGGACTGTCTGATTCAGTCAAAAGCGATCTGGCAGAGCATCTTGATATTATCTCTTCTTATCCAGACCGAAACTATACAAGCTTAAAAAATGCTGTCGGTGCATATACAGGCGCCGACACGGCACATATTGTAGTAGGAAACGGTTCTACTGAACTTATCTCCCTTCTCATCAGCCAGCGCAATGCAAAGAAGGCCCTTGTCCTCGGTCCTACTTATTCTGAATATGAGAGAGAATTATCATTAACAGGGGGAAGTATCACACATTATGATTTAAAAGAATCCGGGAACTTTGTGCTGGATACAGAAGATTTTCTGCGTCACCTTACACCGGATATTGACCTTCTCATCCTGTGTAACCCGAACAACCCGACCTCTTCTGCAATCCGTACCGGTGAAATCGAAAAAATTCTTGCTTTCTGTCAAAAGCAAAATACTTTTGTTATGATTGATGAAACTTATGTAGAATTTGCCCCGGACATCTGCGAGATTACAGCAGTTCCCCTGGCAGCAAAATACGATAACCTGATGGTTATCCGCGGCGTATCCAAGTTCTTCGCCGCCCCGGGGCTTCGCTTTGGTTACGGCATCACAAGTAACAGCGCTTTCCTCAAGGCTCTTCTGATTCATCAAAACCCATGGAGCCTGAACAGCGTCGGCGCCTATGTCGGTGAACGGATGCTGTGTGACAAAGATTATATTACAAATACCCGGAACCTCATCTGTCCGGAGAGGGAACGCCTCTGCCGGAAACTTTCAGAGATTCCGGGAATTAAAATCTATAAGCCTTATGCTAACTTTATCCTGGTCCGGATTTTAAAAGAATCCGTAACCTCTTTTGACGTGTTCGAAGCCGCAATAAAAGAGAAAATGATGATACGCGACTGCTCTTCTTTCAAAAGTCTGGATGGAGAATATATAAGGTTCTGCATTATGATGCCAGAAGATAATGACAAGCTGCTTAAGTGTATCAGGCAGACTCTGTGTTAATGCCTCTTTATCTTACTATTTTATAATATTCTCTTGCAGTCATTGTATATACAATTCCATAAAATACTGCAAACACGATAACCGTTACTACTGTACAAATAAAGAACAACGGTACATTCGTCAGGTTCAGCACCGCCAGAAGCTTGGTAATTACTTTGAATGCCACCATAATATGAATCACTGCTGTTAGAAGCGGCAGGAAAAATACAATAATTACCTGGCTTCGTATGGAGCGCCTGATTTCCAGTCTGCTCATCCCCACCTTCTTCATAATCTGATAACGCTCCTTGTCATCATAGCCTTCCGATATCTGTTTATAATAAATAATCAATACTGTTGCCATCAAGAACATCACGCCAAGATAGATTCCGATGAAGAGCAGCCCGCCATACAGAATATAGAAGTCGGCTCTGTTCATCTCCCGGCTCTCACTGTAAGTCTCCGGCACTTCCTGTTCAAGCCTGTTCTGCATAGCTTCTGTGACCTGCTTCCATGTCTCTTCTTTCCCGCTTAAGTCAAAATTAACCTTATAATTTATATTCATTCCTACCATCCTGAAATCAGGATTTTCGGAGAGCCTTTTTTCACATACCCTTCGAAGAATCGTTTCTATCTGGCTTCTTCCAGAGAAAATCACATAATAACCTCCGATAACATTTGAGCGGTTTTTCCTTTCAATCTTCATATTATCCAGCTCTTTTACCACATGATACGTATCATCGTCTATTATGATCGTATCTTCCGCCAGCTTTTCTGCCCCTTGTTCCGGATTATAGATAATCACCTCATCCTCTTTCAGTGATACATTGTCTCCTTCCAGTTCATTATAATCCGCCTGGGGAAGCATATAGAATTCACACACGTCTTCCACATCGGAATATGCGTCAGCCACATAATCTGTTACGATTGTATTTCCGTTCATTTTTGCGGAAACAGCCTCATAATGGTATGCATCCATCTCCTTTACGGAAATTCCGGCTTTCTCTGCTTCCTCTTCGATAATCCCATGGATTTTCTGCTCCTTCTCCGGCTCCTCTTTCTCTTCTTCCAGCGTTACCTCGAATTCTTTCGGATATCTGGTTGCCAGTACGTCCTCCATTCCTATATAAAGAGATACGGTTGTAGATACCATAACCAGCACCATCGTACTCAAAATACAAATATTTGCAAGCCCCACCGCATTCTGCTTCATCCGGTACAGCATACCGGATACGGCAGTAAAATGCTTTGCTTTATAATAAAAGCCTTTTCTTTTCCTAAGCATTTTCAGCAGAGCAATACTGCCTGCTATAAATAATGCGTACGTACCAAGGATTACACAGACAACTGCGATAAAAAAGTTGCCGATTGCCTGCAGCGGTGATTCCGTGACAATCGCAATATAATACCCTGTGCCAATCGCCGCAATTCCCAGAATCGTCAGAATCCACTTTGTTTTCGGCTCTCTCTCCCCCTGGCTGCCGCCTCTCAAAAGCTCCACCGGGTTTGCAAGCTTAATCTGCAGAAGATTATAAATAAGTGTCAGTGTAAAAATAACTCCAAAGAGAATCAGCGTGCGCACAAGTGATATGACGGATACTGCAAAATCCATCCGGACATCATAATGCAAAAGTTTCAAAAGTACAAGCCACATCAGTTTACTAAATACGATGCCACATATCAGGCCCACTGCAATACTAATAACCGTGATAATTATGTTTTCTATCAAAAGCATCCGGGAAATATGCTGTTTTCCCATTCCCAGGATATTATATACCCCAATCTCCTTCTTCCGGCGTTTAACCAGAAAGCTGTTCGTGTAAAACAAAAAAATGACTGCAAATATACCAAGGACTGTAACTGCATATCTGAGGATCAGCTGGAGATTTCCATTTCCGACACTCGTATTTTCCGAAAGCGCATCTATAATATAATACATCATTACCGTAAGAATTGCTGTCAAAATATACGGGAGATATGTTTTCCTGTTGTTTTTCAGATTGGTAAGCGCAAGTCTGGAATAAATGGATTTACTCACTACGCTCACCTCCCGCCATAAGTATCGTTAACGTGTCTGTTATCTTCTGATACATTTGTTCATTCGTAAGATTTCCTCTATATAACTGGTGAAATACTTCCCCATCCTTAATAAAAAGAACTCTTTTTGCACCACTCGCTGCCTTCACACTGTGCGTAACCATGAGAATCGTCTGTCCATCCTGGTTAATAGTATTGAAGAGATTCATCAGCTCATCCGCCGCTCTGGAGTCCAGCGCTCCCGTCGGTACTGCTTTGTTAGTACAATCAATATCTTGTGATTATCCACACAGTTATCCCCTATATGTGGACAAAATAAAAGCAAGGCGGCGCATTGTCCGTCTTGCTTCTCTTTTACTCCAAAATTATCGACATTATTCTTCGATGTATTCAACCAGCTTCGGATCGCCACTGATGAAATATCCGTCAAGTGTCTTATACATCGGCTTTCCGTCCACTTCCATCACATGTGTGACAATCTTTTCTGTGAATGCTGCTGCACCTCTGACAGCGTCATTGCTCCATGAAGGTGCTTTTCTGATCCTGATGCTAGTTTTATGATGACTCAATTCCTCCAGGTACTAAAACCTCAAATCATATCTTTTCA
>CALFCS010000146.1 GCA_937950565.1 uncultured Lachnospiraceae bacterium | reverse complement strand
TGTTCATCCATCCCGGCCTCCAGAAGACCCGTCATAATCTTCTCAAGCGCCGTTACTCCCATAAGAAAAACCAAAGTTCCGCCAAGCGCCACCAGCGCCTGATAATTAATCGAAGTCTCCTGCCCCCTTTTCGCATGACCGGTAATAATATGAAGAGAGGAGGCATAATTTCTATGAGTCACCGGAATCCCGTTATATGCCGGAACTGCCAATGCAGAAGTTACACCGGGAACAACTTCAAATGAAATCTGTTCTTTTACAAGCGTCTCGATTTCCTCTCCTCCCCGTCCAAAAAGAAAAGGATCCCCTCCCTTCAGGCGCACAACCTTTTTCCCTTTTTTGGCCTCTCTGACCAGAATCTGATTAATCTCTTCCTGCACGACCGAATGATGTCCGGCTGTTTTTCCAACCGGAATCAGCTCTTTCCCTTCACCATACCGTGCCAGAATATCCTTCCCGGCCAGATGATCATAAACAAGCACTTCTGCTTCCTTTAGCACTTTTTCTGCCTTCAAGGTCAGAAGTTCCGCATCCCCGGGGCCTGCTCCCACAAGCCATACTTTCCCACTCATCATCCTACACCTCTGCTGTCTGTCTCAAACTGTTCGCCTCTGCCGATTTACCTTCTTTTCCATAAGTCTTTTGCATCTCTCTTGCAAGTGCAATTCCAACCTGCCCTGCCTCCTGCGGGCATCCTTCCTTATGTCCAATTACATAACTGCGTGTTTTTTCTATATAATATAATCCACGCAAACACAATCTGTCTTCACATATGTATGCATAGGCGGCAACCGGAGACGTACATCCGCCATTTAAATAACGAACAAAAGCCCTCTCTGCCTCAGCAATACTACGAATCCCATCTTCCTCGAATCCATCCAGGAACCGATAATCTTCTCCCTTTCTTCCCTGCACGGCCAAAATTCCCTGGCCTGCTGCCGGAAGAATCTCCTCCACAGAAAAGAAACGATGAATACGGCTTTCCAGCCCAAGTCTGTTAAGTCCTGCCGCCGCCAGAATAAGGGCGTCATATTCTCCTGCATCCAGCTTCTCAAGTCTGGTCGTCACATTACCGCGGATAGTCCGGAACACGGCATCCGGATAAAGCTTCTCCGCCTGTATCCTCCGGCGAAAAGATGAACATCCGATAACTCCCCGGCCATCCCACTTTTCCAAGCCACTTCGAAGCACCAGGACATCCCTTACATCCTCCCGTTGTGAATATGCCACGATTGGAATCGCCTCCTGCTCTTCCATGGGCATATCTTTCAAACTATGCACAGCCAGATCAATCTTCCCTTCCAGCAATGCCCTGTCTAACTCCTTTACAAAGAGCCCCTTCCCGCCAATCTTATCCAGGGTCACATCAAGTCTCCTATCACCTGTCGTCTCCATAGTAACCAGTTCTGTCTTAATCTCCCGGAAATTTTCTTCCATATATTGTATTAATTTTTCTGTCTGTATCACGGCAAGCCGGCTTTTTCTGCTGCCAATCTTCACTTCCCTGTCCATCCGCTTCTCACTATCCTGTCGATTATCGTATTTCTAATATAATAGACAAAGAAATCATTTCATTTCTTTATCCATTATATCATTTATTTTTTCTCTTAAACATTTCGCCTGCATATGATTGATGCCGCTTGCTGTCACTCCCGCCACAGCATTCTCTTTTACAACAATAGCAGGAAAATAAAAATCACACAACTCTTTTTTGTGTGACGTATTTACCAGTACCCCATAGTTCCTGCATACCTTTACAAGCTCCTCATTACACTGTAGATCATCTGTAGCCGCAAGCACCATATCTGCACATTTAAGCATCTCATCCATTTCATGCGCATAACTCTTTTCCAGCCATACAATCCTCTTCTGCTTCCAGAATTCTCTGAGTTCTTCCGTTATAACCGGAGCAATGACTGTAATATCTTCCGCAAACTGAAGAAGGGTTTCCACCCTCCTTTGTGCCACTTTTCCGCCTCCGACTACGATGATTTTATATTCTGATATATCTGTAAATATAGGAAAATACGGTTTCCTGGTCATCCTGTGCCGCCTCTCTTCTAATAAAACACTGCAATATCATCAACACTCTTCCTTACCGGCTTCTTTGGCTCATCTGCCGGATACCCGACAGAAATCACAGATACAATCTGCTGTTCCTCCGGAATGTGCAAAAGTCCACGGAGTTTATCCACGTCACGAATCCCCATAATCAGTGTTGCAAGTCCAAGGTCCGCTGCCTTCAATATCAGATTTTCGTTATGTAATCCCAAATCATAGATTCCCCAGCCATTGCCCAGCTCATTCGTAGGAGTCTCATGGTCTGCCTCAAATCCTGCTTTATTCATCTTATAGGCTGTTACAATGATTGCAGGTGCATCTTTACAATTTCTCTGATTAAATTCAGGCAGACATTCTTTCTTTACAGTCTCCAGCATTTCCTCTGATAACACACAGTAATACCGCGCTGTCTGGCTGTTCTTCCATGACGGCGCCTGAATCGCCGCATCAATCAATTCTCTGACCACCTCTTCAGATACCTTTTTCTCCGGATTGTATTTTCTCATACTTCTTCTTGATTCAATTACCTTTTGAAATTCCATACATATTTTCCTCCTCTGATTCTTTCAAATGTTATATAAAAAAGCTTTATAAGCCTCTTTTATCCACCCGCCTGCACTAGATATGGAGCACAACAAATAACAGCGACAATGTTCCTACCGACAAAAGAGACGTTAATGTCACTCCTTTTGTCGCAAGCTCCACGTCTCCGCCATATTCGGACGCAATCATAGCAACCATGCTTCCAACCGGAGTCCCCAGCATAACCAGGATAATCCCCTGCATAACCGGGTCGTGTATCCACAGCTTTACAAGGAAATAACCTGCGGCCGGAATCACAAGAAGCTTCAACAGAGAAAACACAAGAAGCTTCCCGTCTGCAAATATTTTTTTGAAATCCGCCCCTGCAAAGGATGCACCAATCACCATCATGCTAAGCGGCGCCGTCACATTACTGATCATCGTAATACTTTCCGCTATCACTTCCGGTACATGTACCTGGAAAATATAAATAACAAAAGCCGCAAGCACTGCAATCACTCCCGGATTCAAAAGTCCGGAAACATTCATTTTTCCGCTCTCTCCCTCATCCTTCTTCATCACATAAATACCATAAGTGTATATCAGTATATTATATGGAAGCATAAAGATAGCCACATACAGAAGCATCTCGCTGCCATAGAGTCCGGAAACAATCGGGAATCCCATAAACCCAATATTATTAAACACCAGCATCGCTTTATAAGTTCCCCGGACATTCACGGGAACCTTTAAAAGCAGCGGCACAAATACAGCCAGCACAATGAGGCAGATATATATCCCCACTGCAGCCAGCGCCATCAATACCAATTTTTCTCCTGCAATATGAGTATCACCAAGCACGCTGCACACAACAAAACAGGGATTCGCTATGTTAACCACAAGACTGGATAATTTTTTGCTTGCTTCATCTGTGATAATATTCGTTTTACCGGCACACAATCCTACCATCATAATGATAAACAGGATTGTCATTTGTTTTAACATAATCATACTTTTACTTGTCCTTTGTTATTTTATTACAAACCTGAAAACTTGAATTTATATAATTATCTCTCTAACTTTCCCCATTTTATAGGCTTTCCCGCCTGT
>CALFCS010000145.1 GCA_937950565.1 uncultured Lachnospiraceae bacterium | reverse complement strand
CACAACGGCCTCATACACGGTCACGGCGTACCACCTTAGCCCTTAGACTTGATGCAGCACATGGCAATAGCCTTATGGGCAATATAGGAGCGGTCGCTCTCGCTTTCCTCGCCGGAATGGACAAGAGCCCAGTTGGCGCCGTTCTCCAGTTCCGCATTAGTCGGGGAGAGGGAGGACTGGGACTTTTTCTCATAGGAGATGCCAAAAGGTGCAAACACCTTGCGCTGACGGGTATAGAGGGTGTCCTGTCCGCCGTGGGTCTTGGGGTCACGGGACATTTCATAAGGCACCTTAGCGCCGATGTCCTCAAAGCTGATAGAGCCCTCGCCAAGCACATAGCTGGTGTACTGCGTACCGGCAACAACATAGCTGTCCGCAGCAGGCTTTCCCGTACCAAAATACGGGGTAACCTTGGACTGGTCAATCTGCCCGGTGGATGCACCGGATGCCTTTACCTGGACAGCACCAGGCGTTGTGCTTTCGGCAGGGAAATAGCCGTCAACGGCCGGCATACCATCATCAACCACAACCAGCTTGCCATTCCAGGAATAGAGGGTGAGGTCACGGGTCACGCCGTCCTTGTCAGTGTACTTGAGGGCGGTGAGCAGGTTGAGGTTTTCCAGGTTGGTAGCTACAACGGAGTGCATAAACACCATTGCAAACTTTTTCTTGCGGTCACCGCAAGCCTGGGCGGTTGCCGTGTTGAGCGTGGTTGCCTCCATAGGACCATCCACCGCAAAAGTGTGAGCCTTTACAAACTCGCCGCTCTTGCCGCCGGTCATAGAGAAAACGCCCTTGAGAATGGCAAGGATAGTGTCCTGGTCAACATCCTGCCAGTATTCGGCAACCTGCTGTGCAACATTGTCCATAAAGTCAACGCCGCCGGTAATGTCATAGGAAAAGTCCTTTTCCACCCATGCCTTGGCACGGCCAATGACAACCACGCCCTGCTCAAAGGTCTTGGTGCTGGTTGCGGTGATGTCGGTCTTGCCGTCATAGTTTACGGCATCCCCGTCAAGCAGGCCACGCATGGCAATTCTTGCGTAGCCGGTACCATTTTGGCTTGCGAACACCTCACGGATGTCCGGGTTGCCTACCAGCACACGGCTCTTGCGGATTTCGTTGAGGCGGGTGCGGGGGATGCGGTCAGCCTTATACTTAAAGGCCTCCGGGTTAAAGCTCTTTGCATCAAACTTAGTGTTAGCCATTTTTTATCATCCTTTCTGTTAGTCAGTAGATTTGGTTTTGTTACGCTTTGCGGCTCCTGTGACTTTCTGAGAGCCGTTTTGAGCATCGGTGGTGTCCTTGGTTGCCTCTGCGGCTTTCGTGCCGTCAGCGGTCAAATTCGGGGCATCCTCGGTGGTTTCTGCGGTGCCTGTGTTCATCTGGGCAAGCACTTCTGCGGCATCCTTGCCCAACCGGGCAATCACTTCCGCAGTGACAGCCTCCGCCAAACCGTCCACATCAATGGCAGGCGGCAGGTTTTCAGCCATAAACTGCACAATGCCCTCCTGGGTGCGTGGCAGAGTGGATGCGGGCACGCCGGTCAAACGGCTTGCCAGATTTCTCAGCGCCTCCTCAAAGGACACCGTGCGTGGTGCGGTGATGTTTCTCATAGCTTATTCCTCCAGTTTCGCATCGGGATTTTTTGCAAGATAGTCCGCCAACTCGGAGTAGGACATCTCGGAGAGCTTTTTGTTGCTCCCAGGCTTGCCGCCGTCTGCTCCATCGCCGGGTTTCCATCCCTCATACTTGGCCGCCGTCCCAAACATGAAATCTGTGGCAGCGTCCTTTTTCAGAGCCTCAACCTTATTGGCAAGGGTGATGGTTTCCCCGCCAACTGTTGCGGTGACTTTGCCATCCACGATTTTGGCACCCTCCAGAAATTCAGCCAGCACAGCCCTTACGGCGGTGTTGTTCTTGGACCCTGCGGCGGTGAGCTCCGCATCCACCGCAGCCATCAGCTTGACCTTGGCAAGCTCCTTGTCATAGTTGGCTTTGGCATCCTTGTTTTGCTGGGTGAGGGTTTCAATCTGTTTGGTGAGTTCCTCGTTGTCACCGGCGGACTTTTTCAAGTCCTCAAGCTGCTTGTCACGGGTCTTGATGCCCTCATTGAGTTGGGTGACCTGGGTTTCCAGTTCCTTGACCTTGCCAGTCTTTTCGTTGAAGTCGGCGCGGGCAACAAAACGCTCACCCAATGCCGCACTGACTTTTGCATCCATCTCATCAGTGTAGGCATCACCCAAAATGTCTTTCATCCATTGCAGTTTCATAGTTTTGGCTCCTTTCTGCACCACTTTCCTTTTTGTCGGGCCAGTCCCCGTGTGGTGGTCACCCTGCTTTGTTCCGCCGGGTCAGCGGTATTTTGTGTATGAAAAAAGCACCGTGCATTTTCAGCACGATGCTCTAATCAATGAAATTGGTTGTCAATCCTCCGTGTCCTCTAAGTCATTGTGATATGGACATTGGAGGCACTTTTCACGCTGCTTGTCATTCCATTCAAGTCCTTGCGGCAAAATAGAGGTCTTTGCCTCACGGTCTGCTACAAGCACGATTTCCAAGCAAGTGTTCCCGTCCACCTGTCTATCCAGAACGGGGCAATATACAGTATTCATTTTTTGAACACCTCCGCAATGGCTTTTGTAGTCGGGTCAAAGTCCTTTTCCGAAAAAGCCGTTTTTATTTTCATTGTGTCGGCATTGATGTATGCCGCGCCGTCAAGAGAGTAGCAGTTGATGCTCACGCCGTCCCAACGCTTACGCCGCACGGTGCACTTTGCTGTTTTTACATAGCTTTTTGCATCGTCCAGTGTGCAGCCGTGACGGGTGCCGTGGGCATCATTAAAAGCAAGGCTCTCAACAGTAACGCTTTCCGGCGGCACACGCACTGTGCCAATCACGCCGGTTGCCTTTACGGCTTTATAATTCGCATAGTCTGTTTTGGTAGCCTCTGGCACTCTGCCTTTATAGGAATACAAACCAGCCAACTCATCATACTTGACCTTATTGTTGTATTTCAAATTCTGAAAATCCTTGAAAGACCGTGGTGCATCGGCACCAAGGCGCTTTTTGTAGTTCTCAAATTGCACCTGGTCGGCACTTTCATTATAGCTCATGGCACGGAGCTTTTCAACCGTGCCTGCACCATAAAGCTCATTTTGTTTGGCACGCCACTGCTCATAGGTCATGTCTTTGGGCACCTTAAAGCGTTCCCCTGTGACGGCATCCCTCGCATAGCGTTCCCCAATGCCGTCCATATCGGCAAAATGGGGGCAGGTGCAGCCACGGCACCAGGGGTGGAATGGGGGAGCCGTGAGCCCCACAGCGTACTCAGACCGCTTGAACACCTTGCCGTCCATGCTGCCGCACAGTTCGCAGGTGTGGGTGTCAAGGCTTTCCACAATCTTGTATTCCTCAACATCCAGCTCTCCATAGCAGTCATTTTGGGCGGCGCTTGAGAAATAGGCGCTTTCCGTCATCACCAGCCGGCCAGCTTTCTGCCGTGACACATCAAACTTTTTGGAAATGTTGCTGATTGCACGGTCCGGTGCCTCGCCCCGGATGACCATGCGGGTGATTTCCTGGTTGACCGTGTTGACAAGGCTTTGCTTGTTCGTCCAGCAGCGGTCACGGAAAGTCTGCCCGTCAGCCGTCCACGGTCTTGAGAGCACCTTGGAGATGACCTTTTCATCAATGGCGGCAAGGGACCAGCCAAGACCAATGCCTCTTTGCACCTCAAAGCCGGTGTGGTAGTAGCCCGCCTCATAAATCTCACGGGCGGCTTTTTCCGTTGCCGCCTCTACTTGAGCGTGCAAAACCTCTGCCTGCTGCTGAATTTGCAGCTTGAGGGCATCCAGTCTGGAGATATGTACCTTGGCGCTTGCGTTTTCAAGCTGTTTTATCCATGCACCGTCAATGGCGTTTTCCTTGCCAAACTTGATGTACTCGTCCACCGTCCATTGCAGCTCTTTGAGTTCGCCGGAGGTGAGCAGCTTTTTGGCATCAGCAAGGGAAATGTCATTGTTATCTGCAAAGCGTTGATACCAAACGGCAATGCTCTTTTCAATCTCCTGCACGGCGTTGGCAAATTGGCGGTCAAGGTTTTCCACATAGGTATAGGAGTGGTCAAGCAAAGCCTCCTCCATATTTTTCATGCGTTGCGCCCAATATGCGGCGTTACTCTGTCTGGCCACCGTCCTCACCGTCCTTTACTGTGCCGGGTTGCTGAGGGTTGCGGTTTTGCTCAAAAGCGGCGCGGTAGGGGTCTGCCATAGCCTCCTCTTTTTCGTCCTTGATGCGTTTGAGTTCCTGCTCCGGGTCAGACACCCACGGGTGCATCTTGACAATGGTTTCATCGGACAGGATGCCAACGGAGGCTTTGCAGTTGTTGATGACCTCCGTTTCATTGATGAGCACATCCCGGTCAAAGATTATTTTGACCTTAGTGCCGTCATAGCTCTTTTTGCCGGTGTTGGCAAAGTGGGCGTTGACAAACCACAAAAGCTCATCCATGCTTGCAGCAAATTCCATTTCAAGGGCATTGGCATCAAGGTCAATGTCAGAGTACATGCTCTGGATATTCATTTGGTTGGGGTTGCCGTTCATTCTTTCGTCTTTGGCATCATAGCCTCTGGCGTTCTCAATGATGGCATCCTTGAGCATCTGGAGCAGTACCTTGTAGTTTTCGGCGTTCACATTGATTTCCAGCGTGTCCACGCCGCCGTCAGAGCCCTCATAAGAGCGTACCTTGATAGCGCCATAGGCGGCAAGGTTTTTGCGAAAACCGCCCAAGTCCTCACCATCATAGTTTTTGATGACCAGGATGGTGGTGTGGATGTCCTCCTCCATTTGGTTGGCAAAGTTGCTGAGGATGTTGTTGTAAGCATCCTGGAGGCACTTGACCTTGGACAAAAGCGGGATTTCATGGTGAGAGCTCTTAAAGCACACAAGCGGGATGCGTTCCCAGTTATAGCCTTTGACCTCGCCCGTTTTGGGGTCAGTCACCGTTGTATATGGTCCGGAGTAGGCACTTGCATCCGGCTCTAATGTGCCGTCATCGTGTCGGATAAAGCAATCCACGCCTCCGCCGTGCAGCACCTCAACCTTGACCACCTCCTTGATGTGTTCGCTTTCGTCATACTCCAGCACCACATAGGCGTGCACCGCTGCATCAAGGATAGTGTGGTCTGCATCCGCCCAAAAGGCAAGCACTTCATCTGCGGGAAAGCGTTTGAAACAAAGCTCACCGCCGTTGTAATATGGATAGAGCCAGCTTTTGCCGCCGATAATCGCACCCTCACCAACATTGCGGAGGGTACGGCAGAAACGCTGCCCAAAAACGGTGCTAAGTGCCTCCGCATACTCTTTGTTGTCCGTGTCAAAGGAGAACGGGCGCCCAAAGGAGTAGTTGGTTTTCTGGTCAACCATTTTGGCGTATAGGTTATTGACCAGGCGGTTGTTAGGCAGGTGCTTGAGTTCAATAGGCTTGCCGTCCTCATCCAACGCCAACCGCCTGCGGTGTGCGGCCTCCTGGTCACCGTGGTAGTAATGCTCTCCGGCAAGCTGCTTTTTGCGTTCCGAGGAGTGCAGCCACTCTGTAATTTCAAGCTCTAAAAAACGCTTGTCTGTCATGCCCCTCCCAAAGTTGGTCGAAAGAGGGACGGAAAAATCTCTTAAATTTAGCACAACCATTTTACTGTTTTCACCTCACTATTTGAAACTGAACAACTCCGGAGCAAAGACTTTGTGCACAAAATAGCGGACATCATCCATGCTGTGGTCATTCTCTTTTATCGGTTTATCCATCAAGGCTTTTTCATCCCATCGGTACATCCCAAACTCACGGATGCAGTCCGTGCAGCAATCGCAAATAAAAATGTCACCGCATTGCAGCCTGGTTGCCACATTGCGGATGCCATCAATCACCGCATTGGAGGCTTTTTCTACACGAAAACGCCCGTGCCTGCGGATGACCTCAATAAACGATGCGGCGGAGGGGTCTACAATGACGGCGGAAATGTGCAAGCCGTCTGCCAGCTTTTCCAGTTCCGTGTAATGCTCCTCATCGGTGCGCTGCCGTTCCTCCTTGCGGCTGTCAAAGTAATACTCACGCATCCGGTACCACTTGCCATTAGCACGCCCCCACAGTCCTATGCTGGTGGGGTTTACGGTGCCGTAGTCGCAGGAAATCACATACTTGTCATAAGGTCTTGCCACCGTTTCAACCACATGGAAATCCTTATTGAACATAGTATAAATAAGCCCCTCAGCAACCACCCACAAGCCACGGATAAAGCGGTCATAAAACACGCCGGAGTAAAGGCTTTCATATCGTGCCTTGACGGCAGGAGAGAGGCTGAGGTTGTCATCCATCGTAAAGTGCAGGTGCAGCAGTTTACGCTTTTTTGCCTCCTGCACCCACTTGGTATAAAACCAGTGGGACGGGCCAGCAGGGTTACAATTAAACCACAGCTTGGAGCCGTCCACGGAGCAGCGGCCAGTTGCCTGGTTGACAAAGCTCTCCGGCATCAAAGCAACCTCATCCAGCAGGATGCCTGCCAGTGTGATGCCCTGGATTAAATCCTGTGAGCTTTCGTCTTTACCACCAAACAGATAAAAGCTGTTGGTCTTATTGCCTGCGCGCACCACAATCTTGTTTTCCGTGCGGTGCTCCTTGAAAGTGAACACGCCACACAGCCACGCAGAGAGGTTGCTGGTTACATTTCGCCGCAAGCTCTCAATGGTCTTGCCGCACAGAGCAAAGTTTTGACCGCTGAAATTAGACATTGCCCACATGATAAAGCCAACCGTCATGGCAACAGTCTTGCCGGAACGGATGGAGCCGTCACAGATGATGCCCTCATAATCCTCAAAGCCGGGTCTATTCCACCAGGTCATTGCCAGGTTTTGCCGGGTGCTCAATTTCTGATATTGCACTGGTGTCCAACTCCTCTCTGGTGCTTTGGTCGATAACATCAAAGATGTTGTTTTCCTGTTCGGCAGCGACACCGTTGTTGCTGTCAAACACGCCCAGATGCTTGCCTAAAAGCTCTAAGGCACGCACCTTGTCATAGGTCTTGATTTCTGTGCCATTCGCACCCTCCTTGATGGAGGCAATGGCTTTGCGTTTGTCCTGCGGTATATCCTCCGTGGGGATGATGCGGACAAGTCCCGTTTTCGTGACCTGGGCAAAATCAGCACCGTTGGCAAAAGCAACAGCGGCAAGTTCCTCAATCACTTTTTCCTGTGTGATTTCCAGCTTGTTCCGCAGTGTCGCACGCCGTTTTTCAATTTCGGTCTGAACATCAACTTTTGACAAGTTTTGTGACCCAATGCGGTTTGCTGTTTTGGGACTATATCCGGCACGGATAGCAGCCTGTGTGGCGTTAAGGTCCACCAGGTACTCCGCAACAAAACGCTTTTGCTTTTCAGTTAGTTTCGCCACACTCACCACCCCTATGTCAAAATAAAAAGCCGCCCGTGTGTGTTACGGGACAGCTTTTGAAATAATCGGAATTAGAGAACGGCGGCAAAGGTCCGGTTTCACATTCTCCATCACTTTGCCACCGTTCCAACCAAGGAGGCGTTGCTCTTATCTGAGGCATACACCCACGGTATCAGTATAGCACAGACGCACCGAACAAAGCGAACAACTTACTGCTCTGTGTCATCATTCGTTGCTTTGATGTATCTGTTGCACATCATCCGCACGCCGTCTGCGGTGTTACTTCCGCCGATGCAGGCGGCAACCTGCTCCCACGGCAAGCCGTTTATAAACCGATAGGTGAACGCCAACCGGAGGTAGCTGTCCTCAATATCGGATATGTACCTCTCCAGACGGCTCCGCTCATATAGGCATTGCTGGTGTTTTGCCTCAATGATGCCTCTGAGGTCAACAATCTCCGCAGCGTAGCGCCCAACCTTATCTGACACACCCGGCGCGTGCGGCATACCCGTGAGGTTGGGCGTGCAGGACACCGCCTGTGCCTCCAGCTCCTGCAAGCGGCGCTTGTCCATCTCAATCTCACGGTTGAGATAATAAAGCTGTGACAGTTCTTTCAAAGTCATAATTCGCCACCTGCCTCTCCACGCCATAGCGGCTTGCAGTTCTTTTCTCCAAAGGTGCACTTGGTGCTGCATATCTTGCAGGGGTCACCTCCCGCCATAACAAAATGCAGGTCGGCAACAGCCTTGTCAAGCTGCCTTTGCAGTGCGGCGGACGGCTCTGCCGGTGGGATGGCTGATACCGCATCAAGGCGCTCCTCAAGTTCTGCAATCCTCTGTGCATCCGCCTCTTTTTGTATCGTCATCAACGCACATTCACGGATGACGGTATCAACAAAAACGGTGTCCGTTTTCAATCGTTCCTGTTCGGTCATGCTGTTTCCTCCTTAACCTTTCGTATTCTCGCTTTAAGGGCGCGCATGACAGCCTCATGGGTGTCTGCTCTGTCCTGTATCGTTGCCATAACATCCTCATCCTCACAGCCTTGCACAATGAGGTAGTGGACAAAAACCTTTTCATACGGAGAGCCCTGGCGGTACAATCGGCAGTTGCCCTGGTCATTCAGTTCAAAGGACCAGTTGAGCCCATACCACACCACATGCCGGCCGCCTTGCTGGAGGTTTAGACCATAGGCGCAGCTTGCCGGATGCACAAGCAGCACATCAACCTCTCCGGCGTTCCACGCCTCCTCATCCTCCACACCCTTGTAAACACGCACACGGAGGTCTTTGCGGTGCTTTTGCAGGCACTCAAGGATGCGGTCACGGTCATGCTGGTAGCCGTAGAATGTGAGGCAGTGCTCTCCGTTAAGCTGTTCAAGCAGTTCCAGGAACGCCTCCAGCTTGCAATCATGCACCGGCACCACATGCCCCTCATTGCTATACACGGCACCGTTGCAGAATTGCAGCAGCTTTCCAACCAAAACACCTGCGGTGCCGGCCGTGATAACATCCTCATCCACCTCAAGCAAAAGGTCACGCTCAAATTGGTCATAGGCTTTTTTGGCTTTGGCATCCAGCATCACAGGGATTTCATGCTGGATAAAGTCCGGTAGTTGCAGGTAGTCCTCCGCTTTCATGGAGATGCAAATATCAGATATAGCGGTCAAAACGGCGTTTTCCGCGCCGTCTTTTGCCTTATAGCTGAAAATCTGCGTGCGGCTCCGCTGGTCGGGGTCAAAATAATGCTCACGATAGGCGCTGAGGGTTTCGCCAAGTCGTGCCCCGCCGTCCAGCAAATAAACCTGTGCCCAAAGGTCAATCAAACCTTTGGAGGACGGTGTGCCGGTCAGCAGCACCATCTTTTTGATAAACCGCCGCACCCGTTTCATAGCCTTAAAGCGTTTGCTCTGGCTGTTCTTAAAGCTGGTGCTCTCATCAAGCACCACCATGTCAAAGGGCCAATCCTGCTTGTAGTAGTCCACAAGCCATTCCACATTTTCCCGGTTGATAACATACACCTGCGCCTTTTTATCCAGGGCCGCCAGACGCTCCTTCTCGGAGCCAAGCACCTTTGACATCCCAATACCAGAAAGATGCTCCCACTTTTCCAGCTCGCCGCCCCAGGTATCCCTCGCCACCCGCAAAGGGGCTATTACAAGCACCCTGCGGATATCGAAATAGTCAAACAGCAGCTCCCACAATGCGGTCAGCGTGATCACCGTCTTCCCAAGCCCGCAGTCCAAAAACAACGCGCCCACCTTCTGCCTGATGATAAATTCCTTCGCATACTCCTGATACTCATGTGGCACATATCTCATCCAGCACACCTCCGATCTGCCCCAGGCTGTCTATCACATAAACCGGAAAGCCCAAGCATTCCAACTGCCTCTTCCGCTTCTCCTGCAAAGGCCGCGGCTTTTTCCCGGGAGCCTTTAATTCCACAAAAGCAATCTTCCTTCCCGGCAGTAAAACAATCCGGTCCGGCACCCCATCCAATCCGGGGGACACGAACTTCACCGCCATGCCTCCCATCTTTTTCACCGATACGGCCAGCCGCCGTTCAATCTCATTCTCCCTCAACCTGACACCTCCATCCTTTCCCGGAACCCGGCCCGGAACATGGATACAAAAAATCCCTTATACCTTATACGTGTATATAACACGTACATATATGCTTCTTTTTCTTATTACCCATAACCCAATAAGAGATTCCTGTTCCCTTGTTCCAGACTGCCCCGTAAACCTTGATTTTACGGAATCCTCTGTATGGGAACTACCGTCAGAACAGTCCCTTTTTTGTTCCGCTCGTTCCATACAGCCTTGTTACTGCATAAAACATCTTGTTCCCGTTATTTTCCGCCTTGTTCCCGCACATACGCACGCTGTTTCCCGTAGATTGGGAAGCCTGCCATTCCGTTTTTTGTTGCGGTATATTTACCCCATCCTTCAATCTTACGCATGATGCCGCTGATCTCATAAGAATCTATCTTTTTCAGGGCAGAGGACTCCCGCCCGAAGCACTCACACCAGATTTCCATGTTGCACACCATCATCCGGCGCACCATACCTGCCTGCCGTTCCTCCCCAAACTCGCTGCCGTTTAAAAAATTCCTCCGGTCATACAGGCTCATGGAATCCCAGTTCTCCGGCAGGAGCGTATCAAGATATGTCCGCACCAGCCCCTCCCGGTCATCCGTCTCCATGGCTTCCGCCTGCTCGGACGTTGCCATGGCCGCAACGTCCCCTTCCAGGTACAGCCGTTCCCCGCTTTTATAGACAGACTTCGCCTCCGCCCATATCTGCAGCACATCCTCCCCGGAAATCTGCCAGGGCTTCTTCCTGCTCTCCCCGTTCACCCGGACCGGCCAGAAACGCCGGTTCCCGGTAATGTCACGCAGGAAGCCGCCCTCCGTGTTCGTGCTGCCCACGATTACGCACTGCCTCGGATGACTCTCCACGTTCAGCCCATAGCTGGCCCTGTATTTGTCATCCACCCTGGAAAGAAAAGACTTTACCGTCTCCACGTCCGTCTTCTTCATCCCGGCAAGCTCCCCTAATTCCAGAATCCAGTACCCCTGCAGTTTCTCCGGGCCGGACTTATCCCGCATGTCCGTAAGCGTAAGGCTGTCAGAGAACCACGCCCCCGCCAGCCTCGCAAAAAGCGTGGATTTCCCAATCCCCTGCGGGCCGTTTAAGATCAGCACGCTGTCAAACTTCGTCCCCGGCTGGTAAATCCTCGCCACGGCTGCCGCCAGCGTCTTCCTGATGACTGCCCTTGTATATGTGGAATCCTCAGCCCCCAGATACTCCGTAAGGAGCGTGTCAATCCGCCCAATCCCGTCCCATTCCGGCAGGGCATCCAGGTATTCTTTCACCGGATGGTATGCCCGCTCCGATGCCACGGCCAGAAGCGCGTCCTTCGTCTTTGACGGCGCATACACCCCGTACCCCCGGTTCAGATACACTTTCAAAGACGCAAAATCAGAATCATTCCACCCCGGCTTGATCTGCTTCCACGGCAGCCCTTCCCCGGTGTCAATCCCGTCCCGGTGCAGGTTAAAGGCGATAGACTGCAGCCCGGTATCATGGCGGATTGCCAGCACCAGGTTATCCAGCGTGTCCTTCACCTTCCCCTGCCGGTCCAGTTCCAGCCCCTTGTGCCAGTCATCCTCCGCAGAAAACTCCTTCCGGGCAGACTGCGCCCTGTCCTCCGCCAGCGTCAGCTTCACCTTTTCGTCACTGACCGCAAACTCGCCCATAGCCTTGAAAGAAGGCAGCTTTGAAGCCTCCGTATCCTCTGCCGCCCTCACGTCCAGCTCCCCGAACCTGTGTATCCGCACCATGTCAAAAGCGTTCATCAGCTTCCCGCAGGCAGGATCCGTGGCATGGTGGGAATAGGCAAACTTCCCCTCATAGATGACCACGCCCGCCTGGGAATCCGCAGGGATATAATCATACCTCCCCTGCATGGCGCTGGGCTGGTACACGTCCGGCAGGAACACGGAGATTGCCTCCTCTACGGTATAAGTCCTGCAGAACGCCCCGACCACGCCGTCTTTAGAAAGCGGGTCCGCCTGCTTCTTCATCTCCCGCACTACCACCGCCTGCTGCCTGCCGCTCACCGGCCACTCCGAAGAATCCCGCCAGTCCTTATACCTGGAAAGCACCGTGTCCGGGTCCAGAATCTCCCCTTCGATATCCCGGAACACAAACTCCCCGTCCGCAGATGTGGAAGGCCAGTACATCAGCCTTGACGGCTCATAGGTGGTATCGTCAAACAGCTCCATGCCGATGTCCTCCGCCACCTTCCTTGCCACCGCCGCATATTCGTCCGGCGACACATTCCTGGACAATGGGATGACCAGCCGGAACCTGGGAGCCTCCGGCGTATGCTTGTGGGTGGAATAAATCAGGCACCGGAAATCAAAGAACATTTCCACCTGCTCCGGAATATCCGCCGTGGCATGGTCCATATCCAGCGTCAGCGCAGACCGGAACACCACGCAGTCCTTCTTCCGCCTGCCGCCTTTCAGCTTCCCCATCACAAAGCCGCCCACATCCTTGATAGAATCCTGCTTCGCCTTTGACATTTTCCTGTACTGCCCCACCGTCTCCGCCGTCCGGATGGTCCGGGAGATGCGCTGTATAAATTCAGCCAGCTCCATCTCCGTGCCGTTCCACCGCTTCTCCATCCTTGAATTGCCCGTTGAAATATAAACCTTCATACGCCTGAACCCCCTTTTCTGCCTCCTGCACCATTCCCGTATCCCATGGAAACGCCCTCCTACTGTTTTTGATAAAACGCACACTCATACCCGTCTGCCCGAAGCGGCAGGCCATCTGCCCATACAGGCTGAACCGCCATCACCCTGCACATTTCTTCCACGGAGCCAGTGCCTTCCGGCACCTCCGCTATGATCTCATCATGGCAGTGCATCACAATGGGATAGCCCTTCTTTTCCACCCGGAGCATGGCCTCCGCCAGCAGGTCCCTTGCCGCCCCCTGCACGATATTCTCCACCAGCTTCGGCCCGTAAGTCTCAATCCGGCCCCACTTCTTATTTTCAGAAATGCCCTCATAGGTCAGCCCGTCCCGCCCGAACTTATTTACCGCCATCCGCGGCTTCACATACGCCAGCTTCCTGCCGGACGGGAGCATGACAAACAGAATCCCGCTCCTGTACTCAAACGTGATCCTGCCCGCCTCCGTCTTCCTTCTCTCCGTCACGGCTTCCACAGCCGCCGCATCCACATCCCACCAGAACTGCGTGATATGCGGGTTTGCCCTGCGCCATGCAGCCACCAGGGACGGCAGCTCATCCTCGGAAAGCCCCATGTCCAGAGCGCCCATGGAAATCAGCGCACCTGCCGATCCGCCGTATCCCAGGCCAAGCTCCGCTATTTTCCCCTTCTGCCGCAGAGGGGAACCCTTCGTCACTTCCTCCACCGGCATATGGAACATGGCGGATGCCGACGCCTCATAAATCTTCCCATGGGAAGAAAACACGTCCAGCCGCCATTTCTCCCCGGCAAGCCACGCCAGTACCCTGGCTTCTATCGCAGAAAAGTCCGCCACTACAAACCTACATCCCTCTTTCGGCACAAACGCCGTCCGTATCAGTTCTGACAGCACATTCGGCGTGGAATCATAGAACATCTCCACATCCCCAAACCTGCCCTCTTTTACCAGATTTCTAGCCAGTTCCAGATCCCCAATATGGTTCTGGGGCAGATTCTGGACCTGCACTAAACGCCCTGAATTTCCCGTCACCCACACTCTTCCGTTTCTCCTGACCAGGAAATACCCTGTCCGGGTGACAGCACAATAAACCTTCCCGGAATATTCTGATACTTCCGCCTTGCTCCGTATTTCATGGCAGTTACCAGGCGTCATCCAGATATCTACCACATAAGCATCCTTCCAGTTTGGATGTTCTCCTGAACGTTTTCTCACCCTCATAACGGCACTCCTGCCGCTGATATGGGCAAACGCCTGGACCATATCAGCATTCTGCTTACAGCATGTGCTGTACTGGATACTGTTTGCCGCACTGTGGCACCCATCCCAATGCGGCAGTTCGTCAAAGAATACATCAGGGCTTTCATCAAAAAGCCATGCCCCAAATACCTTATCCTTAAAAATCCGCAGCCACAAAGGCACATCACGGGAAGCAACCGTAAACGTCCCTACACCAGTCCGGGCATTGTCTTTCATCACAAAAGGAATGGATGCCCTGCGTAATAAATGCTTGCACCTGTCAGCCTTCCGCTTTTTCTTAAAATGCAGGCGTATAGTGCCGTCTTCGGTATAATGCCCGTCTGCCTGCACCATCACTATGACACGCAGTCTTTCATGCTCCATGCCGGATACTGTCCTTCTTACTCCTGTAAACGGGATACCCGGACGGTATGCCTGCATATTTTCAACCGTATCCTCTATCCATGCCCCGCCGTACCTTCTCCTGACATACATTTTGTGATCCGGCGTGCTTATCTGGCTGATCCTCTTATCACTGTACTCATACACTGGGCCGTCATAATCAAATTCCACCCGCTCTGCTTTCTGGAAGCTCACCGTCTCCCCGTTCGGCTGCCAGCAGGCAATCACTCCGCCCGTCCATTCATCAAGCCTTCTCCAACCGTCAAAAGTCAGGACTTCATGGTCTCCCGTCAGACACCACCGGCCGGTTCGGTTTGCCCCGTAAAACTGCAGTAAACCATGCACCCGCCCGTCCGAACAGACAGACCGCTCCATGGCCTCATATTTCTTCACGGAAGTCTTTGCCATCAGAAGCCGGAGCCGCAGGAGCTCTTCCACTTCCCCGTCCGATTCCTCGATCATGTCCGCCACTGCCTTCTTAGACAGGCTTTCCGCCTCCACCCCGTTCGCCCCCAGCCAGCCCTTCAACTGCGCCACGGAGTTGGGGTTCTCCAGGCCTGTCAGCTCATACGCCCGCTTCGTCACAACCTCCTTATGCAGACGCTCACACCGTACCGCCTGCCGCGCCAGCCCCATATCCACCAGCACGCCCCGGTCATTGATCCTCTGGTCCAGACGGTACAGTTCCATCTCACCCTCCGGTATCGGGAACTTATACAATTTCCGCCGTATGGACTTCTCCACATCCACGTCCCTCATGCAGTATTTCTTGAACAGCTCCCACTTCTCCGGCGCATGGCACGGCAGGTTCCGCCTCCTTCCGCCGTTTGCCTTCGTGGGCCTGCACGGCATACAGAAATACCGGATCAGCTCCTTCCCCTCCTTCATTTTCTGCTCATCCAGCCCAAGCACCGCGCCCACACCTTCCAGAGACCGGGGCAGCGCCAGCATTGCCGCCTGTACCGCGCTGCAGTGCCAGGAATCCGGCGGAAGGTATCTACCGAAATGCCTGGAAAGGCACGTCCGCTCAAAATTCGCATTGAACGCCGTCTTTACCACGGAATCATCAAATATGGCATCCGCCACCTCTTCCGGCAGTTCCTCCCCCTGCGCCAGATCTATCATCCTTGTCTCCCCACCGTCAAAGGAATAGGCAAACAGCAGGATTTCAAAAGCAGGGCTGTCCGCATATGCGTAAACCCCGCACTTTATCAAATCCACATCCGAAAATGTCTCCAGGTCAATACTTAACTCCATTACATGGCTCCCTTCCTCCTGTATTTCCGCTTATCCGGTAACGGGCGGCAGTCACCCGCCGCCCTGATACTTCTATCCAAGGAAATCTTCCTCGTCATCCACTTCCACCACGTCAAAATCATCTTCCGCATTCGTCCTGCCGCCCAGGGATTCCCCGTCACGCAGTTTCTGGATATTCCCAAGCCCCACGGCAATCCCTTTATTTCCGTTCGTGGAAAACCCATAAAAATTCACGCTGATCCGCCCATAGCACCCGGAATACACCTCCGACTGGTCTAAAATCGGCTGGACGTTCTTATCCACCACCTGCGGTGCCTGCTTACTGTTCGCATTGAAGAAATAGCTGTCCGCATAAGCCTCATCTTCCGGACGGTCAATATCACCGTCACGCAGGGGCAGCTTCAAATTTGCCGGAATCTTCCCGCCCCATTTGGAAGCGGAATCCTTCTTCGCCTGCTCAATGGCCCTCCTGATCTCCCCGATAGTCTCCGTATCCGACTTCGGGATGATAGCAGACACCGAATACTTCGGGTCCCCGTCATTCACTGCGTTTGGCTCCCAGCAGTGCAGATAGGAAAATCTGCACGGTACGATCACTTTTGTCAGGTTCGCATTCTCTTTGCCCATTTATTTTTCCTCCTTAAAATCCGCCTCTGCGGTTGCTGCCATTATTTCCTGCCTTTTGTCCGATTCCGGCACCAGCGTGATCTTGCCCTGCGGCTTATACACCAGCTTCCCAAGAATCTCCGCGAACTTTTTCTTTCCAAGCAGTTTCTCCATCTCCGTAATCCCGATCAGTGACTTCTTATAGATATCCGTGTACCCGGCAGCAACAGCCGCCTCCGCCACTTCTTCCTCGTCCGTATACTTCCGGCTGCTCCTGCCCTCCACCAGCTTGAACCCGTTCCACTTCTTCCCATTTGTCACAGCTTCATCCTGGGCATAGGCATATACATCCGCAGACCACTTGGCAAGCCCGTCCGCCACTTTCAGCACCTCCGCAATCTCGTCATCCGTCAGAAGCGCCGGGGCCTTAAACTCCATCTGCGCCAGCTTCAAATATTCCTCCGCCCTTGCCCTGCAGGTATTCTTCGCCTTGCAGAACCGGCACCAGGAACCGCTCCGGAAATCCCCTTCCCCGTTGATGGCAAGCGCCGCCTTCGGCTTCAATTCCGTCTCCACCCACTCCATCAGGCCAGACACGGAAATCTCCCATGTGCTCACCGATTCCAGCCGCGGCTGGTATATCGTCATACGCACCGTGTCAATGTCATAGATAGCCCCGAACAGCTCCAAAGCCCCCAGGCCGTATAACATCATCTGCGGGTTCCACTCCGCATCCACGGCAACGCCCTTCCCATACTTCAAATCCACCACCGTCAGCACCCGGTCAGCCACAATCAGTAAATCCCCCGTGCCGAACCCCTCCGGCACATAAGCGGAATAATCCAGCCTCTGCTCGATCAGCACCACCGGGTCCCTGCACTCCTGCCTGGCAAGCTCCACCTGCTCCATGGCATAAGACACATACCCGTCCGTGCATTCCTCCATCTCGTCACACTGGTAGTCAGACACCGGGCGCTTGGAACGCTTTTTCAGACACCGTTTCAGCTTATGCTCCGCAAGGGCATGGGCGGCAGTCCCTTCCTCCGCATACACGCTGTTCCCCGTTTCTTCCGCAAACTGCGCTTCCAGCCGTGCGGACGGCGTGCAGTTCAGCCACCGTCTGGAAGAAGATGCCGACAATAACGCATGTCTCCCCATATCAGAGCGCCCCCGCTTCCTTCAAAAGTTCCGGGTAATGCTCCGGCGCCACCGCAGACAGCTTCACCGCGCCATACTTCTGCAGCAGTTCCCTGATCTCCTTTGATTTCCCGTCCTGCGTCTTCTGCGCCATCACCGCCCGGACATCCTCAATAGCGACAGCCTTCTCCTTTTTGGAGCCTGCCTTCTTAACCTCTTTCCCTGGTTTCTGCACATCCCCGGCATCCGCCGTCCCTGCTTTATCTGCATCTACAATCACATTCTTTTCTGCCGTATCCGCAGTATCATTTTTCTCCACACCGGCAAGCCCCCGAAGCCCTTCTGCCACCATGGAAAACCCATCCGCAATCTTCAATAATTCATTTCCCATTTTACAGTCCCTCCATATCTTCCAGTCTCTCTATCAGTTCCTCGGAGTACATGGCGCACACCAGCAGCTCCTTCCCGATCTCCGGGCGGCTGAAATACTGCGCCTTCTCCCCGTACATCTTCCGTACCTCTGCCTCCATCAGCCTGCGCCGCCCGCCCTTTTCAAAGCCGAACACCCATATCCCGTCCGCTTTCTCCATCAGGCGGGAGACCAGGATGCCCTCCACCGCGCTCCCCAGCTCATCCTTGAAAATGCCGTGGAAACACAGGTATGGGCTTACCGGAATCTTCCCCTTGTGGGCAGCATACCGGCAGTATTCCTCCGCCCTCTGCCTGTCCAGTTCCTCACTCCCCGTCAGATGTGTCAGCACCAGCACCATCTCCATGCGCACAGCCTCCTTCCATGAACCGTATCTCCTTCCCCTGCCCCATGGCAGAGGCGATCTCCAAAGCCATCCCTTCCGTCGGCTCCCCGAACACCCACACCTCTTCACAGATACGGAGCAGTTCCAGCCCCATGGCAAGCCCTGTCTGCCGCTCCGCTTCAATCCCTTCATTCAGGAACTGCGGGAACAGCAGGTGCGGTGCAATGGGCAGATACCCGTTTTCGCAGGCAGCCCGGCAGTACCCGGCCGCCTTCCCTGCATTCCCCTCCATGTCCCCACGGAAAGGGCTGCAGATAAATACTTTTTTCCTTTCAGACATACCGTCACTTTCCTTTCTTCATTTTCCTTCTGCCCCAGGTCCCTGCCCTGGCGGATTCATATTCCCTGATCTCCCGGTCAATCTTCATCAGCTTCACTGCCAGGCTCTTTGCCACAATGCTGATTGCCTGTAAAATACCGATTAGCTCCTGAGAATTTTCCATAAACCGCTGCCTCCTTTCGTCCATTTTGAAAGGCCTAAAAATTACCCTCCTACCTTTCGTAATGACACTTTCCTGAAATCTGGCAATGAAATATGAAAACTTTTTCAAAAACCATTCGACAGACACAGCGGATCATGTCGAAAATAAAAAATCAGACATCTATTCCCCGGTCACTGAAAAAACGGCGCAGTTTTTCCAGCACCTTATCCTTACGGAAAGCCAGCGTCCTCCTGTTCACCCCTGTCTGCCGTGCAAGCTCCGTGGCCGGAACCTGTTCCCCATACACCTTTACCGCCAGTTCCCGCTCTTCCGGCATCAAAGACTCCATAGCCTCTTCCAATATCCCCAGCAGCATCTTTTTCTCCAGGAGCTCGTCCATATCCGGCAAGCCTACATCCGGGATGCCAATTTCCTCCGCCGCTTTATCCCTCCATGCCTCAAAAGATTCTTCCGTATACCCATGTTCCTCCATTGCCTCCCGGTTCCTCTGCTCCCGTTTCTTCTGCTGCCACCATGGGCGGTAATAGCCCTGATACTCTTCTTCTGTAACCTCCATCCAGACTTCCATCTCTCCTGACCGGATTTTAATTTTTCGACCTGCCATACAGCTTTCCTTTCTTTACCTTGCGGTAAAGCCAGGAAAAACTGACAGCCGATTCCACAGACGCAAAAAAAGACCGCAAAAAGCTGGCATTCAACTTTTCACGGTCTCTAAAATAAACCTCTTCGCACGGGGCATGTCCCGGCGGATGCATTATTTGATTTTTACTGATGCTGATATATTCTTCATTGGTGTCTGGCATTCCGCTTATCAGGAATATTTCCCCTGATAAAAGCGCAGGGTCAGGCATCGTCCCTCTCCTTCCCGGCAGTACCGCACATATTCATGACTTCTCATGGACTAATGCAATCTGCCATTGGGCTTGTCTGTTACGATGCAATCCCACTTTCCATAATCTACCATGTACATAAAGTATTTCCCAAAAAGCATTTCATAGTCAGAAACGCAAAATATCACAAAGAAAAACAGCCAGAATAATCTGACTGCTCCTTACTGATATTCCTATATATCTTTCTCAAATAAATTTATACGATTCCATAATCACCTCTATCAAACCACCCCATCAGTATTCATCCATATACTTCTGGAGCATATCCGCAAATTGCCCAATGTGTATCCCATCTACAAAGGAATGATGCACCTGGACAGATACCGGCATAACAATACGCCCTTCCTTTTCATAATATTTCCCCCAATCAAACAATGGCGTTGCATTATCCTTTTTGCCGGAGTTGGTATGGGAGATATGCGTATAGGTAAGCCAGGGCATAGGGGAACATTGGAATACATCGTTTCCAAGCGGGCCGGTAAAATATTCTTTTTGTTCCCTGGCAGTTTTTCCCGCTGTCTCCACATATTCCTGAATGCTGCCCCAAAACGGCACATTTACTACTTTGAATAACCCCGTATCCTGGTTCAGATAAGTAAATGCCGAATCAATATGGTCAAAAAGAACCACTTTCCCGTCCAAAAAACGATACCGGAACGCTTCAATCCCATTTGCACATTTACATACCGCATACACAAACGCAAGCGTAAAAGAAAGATTCTGTTCCTTCACTTTTCGACGGAAATTTGTAATATCAGCCTCAAATGTCACACAGAATGCAGGCTCCACGCTTTCCCTGAAAACCATACAGTGCATGGCCCTTTCCCAATTTTTTTCATCTATCACCTGATAAGTATTCATTTTAGATTCTCCTGTTTATTCCATACTATTGTTATATGTAATCACAAACTTTACAGCTTAACCCCCATAAACCCAGCCTGCATATAAGACATCCATATCAATTCCACCGCCTGGAATCCGCATTTTCGCATAAGCTCAAGATGCGTCTCTACAGTCAGCGGGAAATAGTCCACCCCATACCTTTTCATATGGTTTTCTGCCTCTTCCCTGCCCTTTCCATTCCTGATCTGATATGACTTCCATCTGTCCAAAAAAAGCTGTCTGCCAATCCCACTGTCTGGGGCAATATTTTCAAAAGTAAAAAACAATCCCCCGGCCTTTAACGCCCGGCAGCATTTCTCTACCGCCAGTCTCCTGTCTTTTTCTGACAGATAATGATGGACCTGGATTGCAGTGACCACATCATATTTTTCTATGTCTTCCAGTTCCAAAACTGACATCTGCTTAAACCTGTTTTTCTCTGCCTGAAATCTCTCCTTTGCAACAGCAAGCATTTTTTCCGATATATCTGTAAAAATAAATTCCTGTATGGATATTCTTTTTCTGGCCGCTTCATACATTTTCCCCGTTCCACAGCCAACGTCCAGCCATGATACACTCTTCTTTCCTGATATATCCAATACATCCACAACCTGTTCATAAAGCTCTTCATAAAACGGAAGTGTCTGCTGTATTTTGAAATCATATTCCTTTGCACTAAATGCTGTATGTTCCATAACAAGCCTCCTGCACTTTCTGTTTATGTACGCCTGGCAAATTTCTCTTTCGCATATTCACAGGCTTCCTGGATATAGGGCTTCAATGCCTCAAATGTATTTTCTGATGGATTCAGGACACTGATCCAGCCCATCCATGCATACATCCCGCTTCAACACATGGACAGGATTATAAAAAATCCCTTTTTTCTCCCCAACTCTCCACAAGGATGCTACCCTCTAAATTTTTCAGGCAATACTCCAAAATCTCATCTGGCTTCATGTTCCGTCTCCTTTACCTCTCAAATCTTTTCTGTAGATCTCCAATTCATACGGTTTCCCACTTCGCAAATCCATTTTCTGCTCCGTATACTGGTAAAGGAATCCACAGGATAACGCCAACGCTTTTGCGGCTGAATTGCCTGACCGTGTAGAATAATAAAATTCAACCCCGCCCAAAGAGGTGCAATATTTCATCAATAGCCACAGAATCTGTTTCCCATATCCCCTGCCCACATATTCCGGTCCAAGGGCAATACCTGTATCCTGATAGATATTCGGCTGTAATTCCTCTATCCCCACAAAGCCGACTGCCTGTCCGCTGTCCTTTTCATAGATCAGCCAGGAAGCATGGTTTTCCTGCCATGTAATCGTCCTGCACATCCGCTCCCTGGCCGCTTCCTCGTCAGCAGCCACCGTCCAAGCCATATATTCCGCTGTCTCCGACCTTGACCAGACATTACGGTACATAGATTCCCAGTCCTCATATTTTGCTTTTCCCAAAATAAGGCTCCCTGTCTCCATCACCATCCTGCTCCACCTGCTCCTTATATGGTTCCTTCCTTACAGCCAGACTGCCCAGTCTCCATAATCATAAGTTCCGCTCCCATGATGCAACTTCCCGCTTTCTTTCAATTCCCGGAAATTGTCCCTCATCCGGCTAATAATCTCCGGCTGGACATCCAAAGAATGATGCCCTGGAAACACTCTTTCTACAGAAAGCAGTGCCATCTTTTCAAGGGAAGAAAGATAGGCTTCTGGGTCTGTGGAAGGATAATAAGCGAACAAAGTATCCTTGTAAATCAAATCTCCTGTAAAAAGATATCCCCGCTCCGGTTCCCAAAAACACATATGCCCAGGTGAATGTCCCGGTGTATGGCACACCTCTATTACACGCCCGCCAATATCAATCCCCTCCCCACCATACAGAACCCTTGACGGCTTTCCCTGGAACATCTCATATCTGCTGACATCATAGCTTTTCGGAAGTTCACAGCGGTCCACCACCATATTCCTGACTGTTTCCATAGATAGAGGGAATTTACCCGCCAGCCAGTCCAGTTCCTCTTCATGGGCATAGAAATCCGGAAAATATTTATGCCCTCCGATATGATCCCAATGGATATGGGTAGCAACAGCCGTGACTGGTTTGTCTGTCAGCATCACAACCTCATCATAAATATTGCAGATTCCAAGCCCCGAATCAATCAACAGACTGCGTTCGGAACCATTCAACAGATAGCAGTGTGTTTCTTCCCAGTGACGGTACTCACTGATAATATAAGTATCCTCATCTACCTGATCAACCGTAAACCATTTATCCATTTGTTTTCTCCCTGAAAATCTTTATCTTGTCCTGTCTGCCTCTTTTTCCATCGTATGATAGCAGAGGTAATCTCCGCCCTCCGCCTCAATGATCTCATAAGTTTTTATCCGATAACCTCTCTTCAAATACATGCTTTCTGCCGGGAAAGACGCATCTATATGTACCGCCTGATATTTTTGTAAAACCCGGTCTTCCAATAAATCCATCAGCCTGCTGCCGTACCCTTTTGCCTGATATTCCGGCAAAATAAACAATCTGCAGATTTCATTTCCCCGGACGCTCCCGGTTCCCACGATTTCCCCCTGCACTACTGCAAAATAGATTTCCTCCCTTTCCGCTGCTCTCCGGATTCCGTCCTCATTATGCAAACCAAGAAAGAACTGTACCGCACCGGAAGGATAATAATGGGGATATATGGCCTTTATCGTTTTTTCCACAATCTCCGCCACTTTTGCCGGACATTCTGCCCGCTTTAACCGCATATCAAAATTTGCCGCCTGCATTTGTCTACCTCTTCTTTCGCAATCTCAACACAAACTTCCGCTCATCTGCCTTGCTCTCCGGCTAATCTTTCACATAGGCCGCCCGACTTTTATAAATTCTTTGCCATACACAATGATTCCGGCATATCCACATATGGGCCGTAATTGGGAATCACTTTAAACCCCAATTTTTATACATGGCACAAGATTCAGCTAATAGCTCCCCGGTCTCAAGAATCATTCTTTTATATCCCAATTCCACAGCCCATTCAATCAACAAAGAAACAAGCCTGCTTCCTATGCCCTGTCCCTGATATTCGGCATGCACAAACACGCGCTTTAACTCTATATTTTCATCATCATATCTTCTTATAGCGCCGCCACCAATTACCTTATCATCTTCATAAACAACTATCGCTTCTTTTATTTCATCTAGCTGGTTATATTTTTTGTATTTATCCCTTTTTATCTTCTTCCCAACACGCCTGTCCAGATCCATATCAAGAAGCCTGCAATTTTCTATAAAATCCTTATCCGTACCATTTGTTCTATGAAATTCCATAAAAGAGCCCCCGAAAATTTAAAGTTTAAAAATCGTACCTTGTCCCATGCGAAAGCAAAAGTCCATCTGTTAATTCCACACATAAAATGACCGTGTTTTCATCATCAAAATTATTATGTCCGTTATCAATCCATTCAGAAAACACATTTTTCAGCCTCTCGGCAATCTTATGATTTTTTTCTTTCCCAAAATAACCCAAATTGATACCTTTTCCATGTGCTGTGAACCACTCTCCAGCTATTGCAACAGAAGAATTGTTTTCCACATGTTTTATTTTATTTGAAAGCGCATATGTAATAATATAAAATGCACCATTCTCATAATAGGCATTTACATACCGCACATAAGGCACTTCGTTTTCTACTGTTGCCAACGCAATAACCGTATCTTTTCCAAAACGTTCTGTCATTATTTTTTCAGCTTCTTTACTCAAATTCTTCATAGGGCTGCCTCCTTTACAACTTCCAATCTGGAAAATCAAAATTTATAATTCTTCTTTCAGCAATGAATACATTTTCATATCGATAACTTTCCCATTTTTTACAGCATTGTGTCTTAGTATGCCTTCATATTGAAAGCCCGCTTTTTCAAGCACACGGCAGGATGCCTTATTATACGCAAATGGTTCTGCATAAATACGGATAATATCACTCTTACCAAAAACATATTTGCAAATCTGTTTTACAGCCTCAGTCATAATCCCTTTGCCCCAATACTCTTCGGCAACATAATATCCCAGTTCGGCTGTCTGCCTGTGTATGTTTCCCTGACGAAAAACACCAATACTTCCAACCACCCGGCCATCTGCTGTTATAGCAAAGGCAAAAGTTTCATTTTCATCCGCAGACAACATAGCAGAAATATAGTCCGCTCCATCCTGTTTTGTATAAGGATATGGCAATCCATCCCTAAGATTATCCTGTACTTTTTTATTGGAAAGCGCCGCTGCCAAATCTGCCGCATCTGTTAAATCCCATTTTCTTATTTTGCAGATCATTTCCCTGCCTCCTCGATAAGCCTTCTTCAATAACAGACTTTATTATACAGCATTTATCCAACTTATGAAACTGACTTTCTAAGAACTTATCAAAAAACCTTACGATTCATAATCACAATATATTTTTCATAGAAAAACTCCGACATATATCATTATGCCAGAGTCTCTCCGATGTAATCTTAAGCCTTATATTGCAAACACTTTCTCCCATTCATCTGGAACACATCATGCCCCTTGATACTCTTCACCGCCTGCCGCAGATTCCTGGCTCTGCCATGCTGATGGTACGGGTGGGATGCTTTATGCTTGTGGAAAATAATACACTCCCCTTCTCCCAGATACTCCGGGTTATGGATATACCAGATATGCCCTGTATTCTTTGACTGGATCGTCACATCGTAATTCTCCGCTAGGATAATGTTGAAGTAAGACTTATCCAGTTTCTCTATCTCTTCCGCCCGGAACACCAGCCTCCCCTCCTTTCCCGAACCACGCCGCCAGCGCTTCCTCCACAATCCCTGCCACATCCGCAGATTTCACACCGCCAAAATACCTCTCATACACATCTGCTGACAGCTTGATACTCTTCCCGGCAGAAGCCTTCTTCCCTTTCCCGCTGTCCAACGCTTCCAGCACAGCTTCTTCCGTCACCTTCCCTGCCATGCCCCGGATACATTTTGCCGTCTTCGCATCCAGCCTGATCTTCCCCTGTTCAGCCAGCCCGGACACCGTTTTCTGCTCTTTATCCGACAGATAGGATAAATCCACTGCTGCCACCAGTGGAAGCGTCCCACCATCCAGCCGTTCCTTCAAAGGCTCTTCCAATTGCTGGACTCTCATATATCTGGCAATGTTCCTTCCGGTCATACCATACTCTTCCCCGATGGTATCCCGGCTTTTCAACTTGTGGACATCATGTCCACAAGTCTCCGGCATGTCCGAACCGTTCAGCCTTGCGATCTCTTCCAGAATGTCATTGCGTTTTCCCTGATTGCTGACCTTCTCATACCGCTCCGCCAGCACTGCCGCCTTTTCAGACGGCAGAAGCTCCGCAAATCCCCTCTGTATCACGTTGGTCTCAATCACATACACATAGGCTTCCTCTTCCGTCAGGTCCGTCTTCACGATGGCAGGAATCTCTGCCAGTCCTGCCATCTTCCCCGCCATCTGCCGGTTATGTCCGGCAAGCATTTCATAGCCGTCCCCATCCTGCCACACAATTACCGGGTTCAGTATGCCGTGTTCCTTAATGCTCTCCACCATGTCATCCAGACGCTCCCCCTCATATAACCGGAAGGGATGCTTCCGGAACGGACGGATGCTGTCAATTAGCAGCATCCTTATCCCGTCCTCCGGGGCGGATACCTCTTCCGTCCCTGCCAGCAGGTCCACCGCGTCATTGAAAATCTTCCTCTTTGCCCCGTTAGCCTTCATACGAAATCAACTCCTTTGCAAATTTCCTGTAAGCCACTCCCGCGCTTGCCTTCGGGCTGTACTGCACCACCGGCAGGCTGTAATAAATACTCTCACCAACTTTCACCGTATTTGGAATCTTCGTGTCAAACACCCGTATCTGCTCCTGGAAATTCTCCGCCACTTCCTCCGTCAATATCCTGCACAGCTTCGTCCTGGACTCACACATGGTCATCAGGATGCCCGCAATGCCCAGCTTCGGATTGATCCGCTTCCGGATTTTTACCACCGTCCGGAGAAAATCCTGCATCCCCATCATTGCCAGAAGCTGCGGATTTACCGTGATGATGACTTCGTCAGCCGCCGCCAGCGCATTTATCGTCAGTGTCCCAAGAGACGGGCATGTATCCAGAAGAATGTAATCATACTTCTCACGCAATGGTTCCAATATTCCGGACAGCATCTTCTCCGCCCCCATTTCCAGTCTCAATTTTGCATCCACCACTGACAGATAGATGGAAGATGGTATGAAATCCACCCCGTCCTTTGTCCGTATGTATTTCTTCGGGGACGGCAGCTTCATATCCTCAATCTGCGCCATCATCAGATGCCCAATGGTGTCATCCAGCACTCCGGTATCCTCCACGCCAAAACAGGTTGTCAGGTTCGCCTGGCTGTCAAAATCAACAGCCAGCACCTTCTTCCCCATCTTCTGCAGGCAGTACGCCAGATTAAAAGCCGTTGTTGTCTTGGCCGTACCCCCTTTCTGTGAACCAATCATGTAAACCTTTCCCATATATCAATACCCCGCTTTCTTTTCTGCTACCATGCTTAACTGCATTTCCTCAAACGCGTCAATGTAATCCGCCGATTCCCTCGGAACAATGACCAGCTTCCCTTCCTCACACTGAACTGTCAGGAGCGTCCCTGCCCCAAACCCCAGCGCTTCCAGCCACTGGCCTTTTAATGTAATTGTCGGAGTAGGCTTGTATTTATAGCCGCTCTGCTCATATACCTTAATTTTTCTGACATCCTTTTTCATCTATTCCCGTCCTTTCACCGGTCCGCAGACCAGACCTGCTCCTATGATATGTCTTCCTTTGGGGATTCTACAGGAATCGCTGCCAGGCGCACCGGCCTGTGCCATTTCCTGTAAAAAAGAACTATTTGTTTCCGAACGAAACGATAAGCTACTCTATAAAAAATCATCACAACAATATGGGCGCTGTAAGTTCCCTGGCTTTCCGTAAGTAAATCCCATTTGTTCCCATGGTACAGAAACGCAGGTTTAACCCTCCCATGGCGCCCGGTTCACATTAAACCCGGCCGGAACCTGTCAAACATCATTACAACGCCCCGTTGCAACCCGTCAGCATTTATAAGGACTTCGGACCTTCAAATCCATCTCCAAAGGATGGTATGGTTGCTTTAATCGCTATCAGACTTTCATACTGCTGGCCAGCAATATATGTAGAAGTGTGGTGATTCCGTTCTCCCCTTTCGGGCATAAAAAAATTGGGACTAAGGAGTGCAAACCCGTTGATTTTACTGGGTTTCTCTAACCTTGTCCCAATTATAACATGAGCATCGATAAAAGGGTGGATGCCCTCAAACTCTATATGAAACCGTGCAAGCCGAGGGATAACATGCTCTGTTCTCCCTCAATAGGGTACCCTATTATCGGAACGATATCAACACTATCGGAATAATATTTTTCCTTTTGAGCAAAGTAAAAAAGAAGCAGAGGGAAAATCCCTCTGCCTGCACTTTTATCATAATATTTTGCAAACATCAACCCAACTTATATAACCAGAGTATTCTTCCAACTCCCTCAAAGAAAGTTCTATCGCACTATTAGAACTGCCACACGCAGGGAAAACGGTATGAAAGCGTTTAAGTGATACATCTAAATAAATTTCCACTCCTGCATTTACAGCAAAGGGACAAATACCTCCAACAGCCTGTCCGATTAAAGGCTCTGCTTCATCAAAGGACAGCATTTTAGCTTTTGTTCCAAATTGAGCCTTGTACTTTGCATTATCAATCTTGGCATCGCCCGCGGCAACAATTAACACGACCTTTTCACCTATATGAAATGATAGTGTTTTTGCAATACGACTTTCCTCGCAATGTAAAGCCTTTGCAGCAAGAGCTACCGTTGCACTTGAAATCTCAAATTCCTGTATTCGATCATCTATTCCCTTTGATTTGAAATATTCTCTTACTCTTTCGATAGACATATTTATCCTCCCAATAAGCAGTAAATTGTCACAAGCTCCGTACTGCCTTCTTAATCGGATGCCGGATTACAGTTCTTAATCTTTCGGGAGCCACACGTCTGGCATCTGACAGATAAATTTCATGATGCAGTCTTTCTTCTGAAAAATCATTCTCATATCCATTTTCCTGAAGGAACTGATCCATCAGAGCCACTGTAGCTGGCTCATCATCATAACCTCCAATATGCATGCACTGAACGCACAGCCCTTCTTTTATGGTTAAAAATTCTACCTTAGAATAATCCTGATGCTTCTTCTGTTCTGCTTCCTCTATTGCCCATCGAAAGTCTTCTTCTGTCACAAAGTCCGGCAGTCTGATTACCGATATCCAACAGAAATCTTCTTTTCTGCTGTAATCGATTCCTGTACCGTTTTCCTGCCACCAGAATCCCTCCAGCGGCGGCACTACATAATCAAAATATCCTTCTATTTTGTGGCTGCCCTTTTTACTCATCTTAATAGTAAATGCAATCCCATAAAGCAGGCCAATAGCTGCCTTATAATCTCCATCTTCTTCATTTGGATTGCCTTTCCCACGTACTGCAATAAAATTCATCTCTGGAACATCCACAATCTCTGGTTTATTTTTGGGCATATAAAATTCTTTGTATTCTTTCTTATAATCGAATGACATCTGAGTTTTCCTCCTCACATTCACTTATGATATAAGCCCTGCGCTTCATCTACATTTCTAAATCGTCCTGACGCATTCCATGATGCTGCCCGTGGCCATGTCTCCCATATTCGCCGTGTCTTCCATGTCCACCATGTCTTCCATATCCACCATGTCTTTCATGTCCACCGCGTCTTCCATGCCCATCATGCCCTTCGAATCCATGAGAATGAGCATCCGGAGCTTCACCACTGTCCTCGCCATTAAAATAAGACTGTCCTCTTTTGCAGCCAAGTTCCGTCTCCGGACAGTGATTTGGGCAAAGCGGACAAGTTTTCATTTCCATTTCCATAAATTTCCTCCTCGTTCTGAACTATATAAATTACAAATATATTATACCCTCAACCAAATTCCAAGTCAACGAATCAAAATCTTACGCCAGCAATCTTATTAAAGGAAACTCTGAAACACTCCCCTAATAATAAACCTTCCTTAATCATTCAAGTACTTTTTCAGGATGCGGGCAACCTCATTAATGTCAATAGGCTTTGCCACATGAGCGTTCATACCGTGGCTCAGACATCTTTGAATATCCTCGGAGTATGCATCCGCTGTCATAGCGATGATTGGCAGCGAAGCATCCGGCCGTTTCATAGCACGGATTGTATCGGTCGCTCCATAGCCGTCCATAATAGGCATACGAATATCCATCAGGATGGCGTCATAATATCCGGGCTCAGAGTTCTGGAACATCTCAGTACATGCCTCGCCGTTTTCTGCCCACTCCAGCTCAAGGCCAAGATCGTGAAGCAGTTCATAGGCGATCTCCCAGTTCAGCTCATTGTCCTCCGCAACAAGGATGCGTCTGTTGGAGAATTGAAGTTTACTTTCCTCCTCAACAGGCTGGTCATCCTCCGTATCTACATAAGGCTTCAAGCCATAGAACAACGTGGAGCGGAACAGTGGTTTCATCAAAAAGCCACTGATACCCGCCGCCCGGGCCTCATCCTCAATCTCACTCCAGTCATAGGCAGACATAAGCAAGATGGGTACATCGTCGCCCAACTGTCTGCGCAGTTCCCGTGCAGTTTCAATCCCGTCCATATCCGGCAGCTTCCAGTCGAGCAGGATGACATGATAATCCTTGTGCTCTTTATGATGCTGAGCAGCCATCTGAACTGCGTCTTCTCCGTCCAGCACCCATTCTGCCCTAATACCAATAGAGCGCAAGGATTCAACAGTACTCTCGCAGAGCTGACGATCATCGTCCACCACCAGCATGATCCAGTCAGGAAGAATCATATCCTCTACTCGCTCCTCCGCACGCATCAAATCCAAAACCACCTGGAACTCTGTTCCTACGCCCTGCTGGCTTTTCACCGTAATCTTACCCTGCATGGCATCCACAATATACTTGGTAATAGCCATTCCCAGGCCGGTGCCCTCAGTGCGGTGAATTCGCTTGTTGTCCTCTCTTGCAAAGGATTCAAAGATGTGCTGGCGGAATTCCTCCGACATTCCAATGCCGTTATCCTTCACGTGAATGCGGATGCGGACATACTCCTCTCCTCTGGGTGATGTCTCCTCGTGAAGGGATACTTCAATGGAGCCGTTCTCCGGTGTGAACTTAATGGCGTTAGAAAGCAGGTTCAGCAGCACCTGGTTGAGACGCACACTGTCGCAATGCACATTCTCCGAGAGTATATTGAAAATGGAGATGTTGAACTTCTGATGCTTCGCTTTTATCTGCGGCTGCACGATGCTCACAATGCTCTCCATAATCTCCTGCAAGGATACCAGCTCCTCGTTGAGCGTCATCTTTCCACTCTCAATCTTGGACATATCCAGTACATCATTGATCAGTCCCAGCAGATGTCTGCTGGACATGGTAATCTTCTTCAGGCAGTTCTGCACCTGTTGCGGATCGTCTATGTGGGCTGTGGCGATAGCCGTCATGCCCACAATGGCGTTCATAGGCGTACGGATATCGTGGCTCATGTTGGAGAGGAACTCTCCCTTGGACTTGCTGGCATTTTCAGCCTCCTGTCTGGCCTCCTCTGCCAAATGCCTGGCCTCCTCCAATTCCTTCACTTGCGCCCGGTTCAGGTTGAAATACCGCAAAAACATGATAATCAGGGACAACAGAATGACCGCGCAGACTACCGTTGAAGCGGCAAGGGAGCGCGTTCCCAGACCCTCCACTGATTCATTCAGCGCACCGTAAGGCATAAGCGTCACCAGATACCAAACACTGTTTGGCAGGCTGGATGCGTACATATGCTGACGCACGCCCTCAACCTGGACCATAGTAGAGTAATCGCTGCCAGTTTTCATAGCAGCCTCGAACTCGGCAATGTACTCCTCCGGGGTCTGACCATTCGTCTCCTCGTATACTGCGGAGACCCGGTCGAAATAATTGTCCCGCACTGCGGCAGAATTACGCACCACAAAAGTGCCATCCTTACGGATGACAAAGGAATAGACAAGGGCATTCTCTTCCTCCAGAGAGAGTATATCAGACAAATAGCTGATAGGCAGCTCGCCCACCATAGCGACGCAGTTCTCCATACCCGGGATACTGAGCCTGACGGGTGCGCACATAAGCACCACCTGTTCCCCGGCGCCGTTGTAGCCGACAACAACCCGGCTTTCTCCGTTTTTCACCGCTTCCAGAAATATTGCAGACCCGGAGTCCTGAATCGGGTTTCCGTATATTGTCTCGATGTTCCCCTCGTTGTCACACCAGCTTACGGACTCGTAGTCCCGGCTATGTCCATAGTAGGTCATCCACTTGAAATATTCCTCCTTGCTGCTCTCGCACATGGGAGGAATGTTTTCGGCAAATGTTGTCATCGGAACCAGACATTGATCACTGATAGCACCAAAATGCTTGGAGATACGGTCGTTGATGTTAGACATATATATGTTACCCAGTTGTGTAACAGCCTGTTCATTTTGACGGCTCAGATAAGCCGCCAGCGCCGCAAAAGCCACGATGCACACAACGCACACACCGGCCAGACTACCAACCAGAAAATGTTTTATTTTGTACTTTATCATTTTGCTCCTCCCCTGAAAATTTTCTTCATTTTAATGCTCCTTTCAAAACCATCATAAGATTTTCGATGTCAATCGGTTTCGCAATATGACCATTCAACCCAGCGTCCAGCGCCTTCTGCCGATCCTCTTCAAAGGCGTTCGCAGTCATCGCGTAAATCGGTATATCCGCTTTGTCTCTGTCCTCCAGCGCGCGGATACGCCGCGTTGCCTCGTAGCCATCCATGCGCGGCATCTGTATATCCATAAGGATTATATCGTAATAGCCTGCGTCCGCTATTTCCATCTTCTCAACAGCCACAGTCCCGTCCCCAACCAGCTCGACCTTGAAGCCTTGCTCCTCCAAAATAGTCGCCGCAATCTCCTGATTCAGCTCGTTGTCCTCCACCAGAAGGATTCTTTTGCCCGCAAAGATTTCATCAGGCGCTTCCGCTGCCGTCTCCGCCGCTTCTTCCTCCTCGATGGGCTTCAAAAGAATCTCACGGAGTTCTGACATGAACAGCGGCTTTGAGCAAAAGGCTGTGACACCCGCCGCCCTCGCCTCCTCTTCAATCTCCGTCCAGTCATAAGCAGTCAGGATAATAATAGGCTTGCTGTCCCCGATTATCGCCCGAATACGCCGGACAGTCTCAATCCCGTTCATATCCGGCATTATCCAGTCAATTATGTACACGCTGAATTCATCATTATTTTCAAGGGCAAGCTGTGCACGAAGGACAGCCTCCTTCCCGGATGTGGTCCATTCCGCACGCATACCAATCTTTCCGAGCATCCGCGTAACGCTTGCACAAGTGTTGAAATCATCATCAGCGACAAGCGCGTGCAGCCCGGCAAGCCTGGGTATATGCCCATAGTGTGGAGGGTTTCCACTGATACGAAACTGCAGGCAGACCGTAAACTCCGTCCCCTTGCCGATTTCACTCTCCACTGAGATGGTTCCACCCATCATGTCGACAATATTCTTTGTAATCGCCATGCCAAGGCCGGTACCCTGAATTCCACTGACGGTTGAACTCTGCTCCCGCGTGAATGCCTCGAAGATATGCTTCTGAAACTCCGTACTCATGCCTATCCCGGAATCCTTCACCCGAAAAACATAGCTTGCATACCCATTGGGCGCGTCTTCCTTCTCAATAACACGGACGCTGATCATACCGCCCGGCTTTGTGAACTTCATGGCGTTGCTGATAAGATTGAGCAGTATCTGATTAAGTCTTAGCTTGTCGCAAATAATATCCTCGTGAACCACATCGACAGTATCTATGAATAGCTCAAGCTGCTTTGCATGTATATTGGACTGGATAATCGTCTTGAGATCATGGAGTACATCCGGCAGGTGCACTTCCTTTTCCTCAATCTTGACCTTGCCACTTTCAATCCTGCTCATATCCAGCACGTCATTTATAAGAGATAGCAGGTGCTCGCTGGACACAGATATCTTCCCGAGATAGTCCGCAACCTGCTTTTTATTATCAATATGCGCTGCCGCAAGGGCAGTAAAACCAATAATGGCGTTCATCGGGGTTCTGATGTCGTGGGACATATTGTTAAGGAAAGTAGTCTTTGCCCTGTTCGCATGTTCCGCCGCAGCCAGTGCATCCTGAAGAACCTTTCTTCTTTCTTCCTCTGCCTTGACTTCCGCGTCAGCATTACGAATTCCCATAATCAGATAACGCCTGTCGCCGCTCGCTATAACATACTTCACCTGGCAGTGAAGAATCTCGTCGTCCAGTACCACCCGGAAAGGAATCACCAGCGTGTCCTCCTCTTTCATTGCACATTCAAGCGCCGGAGCGGAAATTCTCTCCAAAAGCTTCTCTCTATCCCCCGGATAGACATATCTTTGAATAAAATCTGCCCATGTTTCATCATATTTACGGGCAGTCCGCTCATCATACTCAACCATCGCGCCACGCATCTTGAAAGCGACAGACGTATTTTCTTTTAAATTGATTCGGGCAATTTCCGTAAAATCACGGCTGAGCGCCTTGACGATGTCCATCTGCTCCAGCTTAATCTGTGTTTCTCTTTCCTCAGAAACATCCATAAAACTAACCACCGCATGGTCAGCATCTATGCCACGATTCACCTCAACGCGAATCCACCTTTCATCCTCCGCTAAAAGCTCCCGAACCACCACTGCATACCGAGCCTCTTTTTGAAGCCGCTTTCGCATAGTCTCAATCCGGCTGGCCTGAAAGAGCTTTTCCTGGTCGTCCTTATGAATATAGCTACAAATATAATCATCAAAGCTCTCCCAATGATTGTCCCGGCCGAACCGTTCATCAAAAATCTTTTCGCGGATAAACACAGAATAGGTACCTGAAGAAAATTCTACATAATAGGCAGATAAAAAAACATGGCTGTACGCATCAAAAAAACCGACTGAACGCTCTATCTGCCTTTTCATGTGTTCGCTCTCCACGCCTACCTTGTGGCGCGTCACACAATATTTTCCCCCGGTCAGCTCGCAGAAAGCCGCCTCCACAAACCCATCGTAAAAGGAATCATAATACACCACAGAAGAACTGTCAGAGCAATCCGCAATTGGACAATGCGTACACGGTGTATCCCGGTTCATAATGGCCTGGTAGCACAGATTGCCCACCTGAATTCCCGGATAGCGATCCGCCACTGCCTTGTCAAATTCTACAAGACGAAAATTTCGATCTATGATATAGATATTGTTCTCATAATTTATATTCATCTGCCAGCCTCCCAATCCTTTTCACCAGGCATGCCCCCAAATATACATTCATTATAATCACCGCTTGATGCAATGTCAATGCAGAAGATGACAGTATATCCGCCACTGTTAGCCTGATATTCTCAACACTTTGGCTCATTGCTCGCGCATTTTCAGTTGCTCCTCTGAAGTAATGCGATACATTCTGTATGGTATGTGCCTGGGAATAAATCTATACATGCCATCCGTTCCACTTTATACCCTCTCCCCTGCAGCATCTCCAGATCTCTTGCGAGACTCGTCGGCTTACAGGCAATATACACAATCCTTTCTACCCCAAAGTTTGTTATTTTCTCTAATGCCTTCGGGTGCACACCATCTCTTGGCGGGTCCAGCATAATCAAATCCGGTACTTCTCCGAGTTCGTCAATTACTTTTAAGACATCTCCTGCCCAGAAAGTACAGTTGCTAAGCCCGTTTTGCTTGGCATTTTCCTTTGCCGCCTCCACTGCCTCCTCTACAATTTCGACACCTACTACCTTCTTTGCCACAGGCGCCAGTATCTGTGCTATCGTTCCGGTCCCGCTATACAAATCAAAAATCACTTTGTCTTTTGTATCCCCAATATATTCTCTGGCTGTTTCGTACAAAACTTCTGCCCCAAGAGAATTCGTCTGGAAAAAGGAAAAAGGTGTAATCTTAAACTGAAGCCCTAATAATTCTTCATAAAAATAATCCTGTCCGTACAAAATCGCTGTTCCTTCATCTTTCACAACATCAGCCAAACTGTCATTTTTTGTATGAAGAATTCCTGCAATATCGCCATCCAGAGATAGGGATAACAATTCGTTCACCCAACCCTTTTCACAAAAATCCTTCTCGGCATCCGCCTCTGTTGTCGTCACAAGATCAATTAAGATTTGTCCGGTTTTTACTGCTTTTCTCACAAGCAAATGTCTGAAATAACCGGTATGACGCATCCTGTGATAATATGGAAGCCCGGTTTTTCTCGCATATTCTAATGTACAAGCCAGTATTTTCCGGTAATCTTCATCCACGATCTGACAATCTTTTACGTTTACAATATCATGGAAGCTCCCTCTTTTATGCATGCCAAGAGCCAATGGACCATCCTTATACTCATCTCCAAAGGAAAATTCCATCTTATTGCGGTAAGCTGACCTGGCAGGACTTGGCTTGATTCCGTCCCATACATAATCCGTGTCCACAGCATTTTCCATCATATTTTTAATTTGCATTTCTTTTATTTTTAACTGCTCCTCATAAGGAAGATTCTGGTAGGTACAGCCTCCGCACTGCCCGAAATGTGGACAGGAAGACTCTATCTCTATTGGTGATTTTTCTAACACTTCAAGAAGCCTTCCCTCTGCCCTTCCCTGACGTATCTTATTCACAGAAAAACGAATTTTCTGCCCGGGAATTCCATTTTTTACAACTACTGCCTTCTCTTCTCCCGGTAAAAATATCTTCGCCTTATTCGGAAATTCTACTGTATCTACAATGCCTTCGTATATCTGTCCTTTCTTCATCTCTTCCAATGCTCCTTCTTCTATTTCCCATATTTTGCATTCATTACTGTTCCAGCCTTTTCAAGACAAATACCCGGAATGCTTTTCACATACTGGTTAAATCGGGAATAGCCATAATCATTGATTTTAAAATCTTTGTATTTCTCATATACCCGGCTTCCAAGAACGCCAAGCTCAATCCCGTTTTTTCCGGACTCCCTTACAAGCGCCAACACATACTGGTCAATATCCGCCTTTTTTGCCCGGTCCTCTCTTAATACAACAGATACAAAGCTCCCCTGTTTTACAAGTGCAATCCGCTGAAATTCCTCTAAAAACTTGGAAAGCATATTATAGCCATAACTACGCACATCAAAATCAGGATAAAGACTTACCAGGCGGCTCCCCACTTCTCCAAGTCCTGTCGGTTTATTGCTGTCTTGATTCTCAATAATCATCTTGATAACTGCATCCTCTATCTTTTCACGGCTAAATGTCTCATGACTGCCTTCTATCTCACCCGGTGCATTCTCATTTAACAGGTTTTCTAATATCGTAAACTTATCACACGCTTTACGAAATGGCTCCGGTGTCTTATTCTCTCCCATTCCAATTACCGTTTTTCCGCTCTCTCTTAACCGGCTCACCAGCCTTGTGAAATCACTGTCACTGGACACAATACAAAATCCATCCAGCTCTTTCGTATATAAAATATCCATGGCGTCAATAATCATAGCTGAATCTGTAGCATTTTTTCCTTGTGTGTAAGCAAACTGCTGAATCGGAGTAATCGAATTCTTCAAAAGTTCCTCCTTCCAGCTTGCATTCTGGGTACTTGTCCAGTCACCGTAAATTCTTTTATATGTGATATTTCCGTATTTTGACAGCTCTGTCAGTATCGGTTTAATGTATTTCGCAGATACATTATCTGCATCAATCAATAATGCGTAACATTGTCCTTCCATTCTTCTCCCTCCTTTATTATGATATTTTCCTATATCACGATAAAAGCAGGTAAATGCCCGTTTTCACCAATAGGCTTCTACCTGCTTTTCAATCTTTCAACAACGTAAGACTACCTATACCTGATCTCCTTCATTAAAGAAATCATCGTCGAAATCGTCTTCAAAGTCATCTTCAAAATCTTCCAGATAATCTGGTGTAAAGAAACAATATACCGCATAGGCAATTGCTGCTACCGCCGCTATTGCACCTACAGCAGCCAGTATCCAGAGGACTGTCTTGCCGTTTTTATCCTCTTCCTTTTTATTCACCAAATCATTCAGTCTTGTTGCCGCAAGCAAATCTTCTACCTTACTCATATTTCCGCCCCTTTCTTTCGAGCCCGCGCTCGTTGCTATGCGTTCATTATATCACTTTAAGGCCGTGATTACTACCTATTTATTCCAAAAACAGGTCTTTCTTTAGCATTTTTCTAGTTTTGCAAAGGCTGCAAACATTTTTTTGATACCTGCAGTATCAAATTCTACCGTTACCTCGTAATCTCTGCCCCCGGATATGATATTCTGTACGGTACCTTCCCCAAACTTCACATGACGTACCCTGTCTCCTATGCTGTATCCCGGACCTTCCCCGGATGCTTTTCCAAACTGTTTTACCGGCTTTGGTATAGCAAATGCCTGTGAATGAAAGGCCTGCTTTGAATGCATATAAGCCGCACGTCCTGCAGATTGTGCAGGTAATCTGTCTTCTTTTTCTATATTTTTCTTAAACACCTCTCCTGTTGAAATAAGTTCCATCGGAATTTCTTTTAAAAACCTCGACATCTTATTATACTGCGTTTCTCCCCGAATCATACGTCTTCTGGCACAAGTAAGTGTAAGTTCTTTCTCCGCCCGGGTAATTCCTACATAGCAGAGCCGTCTTTCTTCTTCCACTTCATCCGGATCATCTGCTGTAATTGTCATATAGCTTGGGAAGATTCCATCCTCCATCCCTGCCAGATAAACATGCGGGAATTCCAGTCCCTTTGCACTATGTAAGGTCATAAGCACCACATAATCACTTGACTCATCCAGGCTGTCGATATCTGCCACAAGAGCAACCTCTTCCAAGAATCCACTTAAAGTTGCCGGTTCATTTTGCTCTTCGCACATTTCTTCATATGTGACAATTTTACTCACCAATTCATCTATATTATCAATGCGGGACTGTGCTTCCTCCGAATCTTTCGCGTCCAGACTTTCAATATATCCTGTCTCTTCTATAATCTCATGCATCAAATCAGATACTTTCATATCTTTCGCATCTGTCTTAAAATGCTCAATCAATGCAACAAAGGATTCCAGCTTCGCTGCTCCTCTTCCGATTCCCGGAATCAGGTCCACGCTTCGGAGCGCACTGTAAAATCCAATCTCCTTTTCCGCCGCATATTCCTGCACCCGGTTTACGCTCGTAAGACCTATCCCTCTTTTGGGCACATTCACAATTCTCCGCACAGCAAGGTCATCCCGGCCATTATCTACGGTTTTCAGATAAGCAAGAAGATCTTTAATCTCCTTTCTTGCATAAAAGTTAATGCCACCCACAATTTTATATGGAATATTTGCTGTCACAAATTTTTCTTCAAACACACGGGACTGTGCATTTGTCCGATATAAAATCGCATGGTCCTGATAAGAACATTCCCCTTTTTCTACCTGCCTTCTGATATCATCTACAATATACTCTGCTTCATCATATGCTGTATCAAACTGACGAAACTGGATTTTATTTCCTTCTCCATTATCAGTCCAAAGCACCTTTTTCTTTCTTCCTTTATTGTTTCCGATTACCGCATTCGCCGCATTCAGGATATTGCCCGTAGAGCGATAATTTTGTTCCAGCTTTACCACTTTGGCATCTTCAAATACTTTTTCAAAACTCAAAATGTTCTTGATATTAGCGCCGCGGAATTTATAAATCGACTGGTCATCATCTCCAACCACACACAGGTTCCGGTATTTGGAGGACAGGAGACGAACCAGTTCAAACTGTACTGTATTCGTATCCTGATATTCATCCACCATAATATATCGAAAACGTTCCTGATAATGCTCCAGCACATCCTTCTGCGTCTGGAACAACTGCACTGTTTTTAAAAGTAAGTCGTCAAAGTCCAATGCATTATTTGCCCGGAGCTGCTTTTCATACTCTTCATACGCTTCTGCAATTTTCAGCCTTCTAAAATCACCACCGGCCTGAAGCCTGTATTCTTCAGGTGATATCACTTCATCCTTTGCATGTGAAATCGCCGACAGAAGAACTCTCTCTCTATAAATCTTTGTATCAATCTGAAGCATCCTGCAGATTTCTTTCATAAGTGTCTTCTGATCGTCGCTGTCATAAATCGTAAAATTCGTGTCGTACCCGAGAAGGCCGATGTGTCTCCGTAATATACGCGCACACATCGAGTGAAAGGTGCTGACCCAGATGCTCTCTGAACCAAAACCAACCAGTTTATCTACCCTCTCCCGCATCTCACCCGCTGCTTTATTCGTAAATGTGATAGCAAGGATATTCCATGGATTCACTCCTCTTTCATCAATCAGATACGCGATTCTGTGCGTCAGCACTCTCGTCTTTCCTGACCCCGCGCCTGCGAGAATCAAAAGCGGACCTTCCGTGTAATATACTGCCTCCTGCTGCCTGTCATTTAATGTATCATATATACTCAAAATTACTGTTTCCTTTCCTCTGCCCTTCCGCTCATATACTCATGTTCCTTTTTAATCTCTTCATAAAGCGCAAGAGATGTCCATGACATATTATGCTCTGTTACCATAGCTTTAAGATTTACCCGGAGCTTTTCCTTCCTCATAAGAAAAAGCGCTTTATCCAGCATCGCTCCGGAAGCAGGATTCATAACCAGCATCTCATCTTCAAATCCTTCTCCTTCATAAACCGGCAGGGATTCTTCGCCCTCCATCACTCCTGCAAGAACTCCAATCTGCTGTAAATACTGCGTTTTTTCCACATGCCTCACCTTATAGCCCAGATATCCAAATATCATGGCAATCTTCTGCCCTTTTTTTGTCCCTTTCAGATTGTAACACAATACTGTTGATTTCATCCTATTTTCTCCTACTAAAAACCTCTGAAAACTACGCCATAAAGGTATCTCTTTTCATCAGACTCATTTTAACACAAACCGAACGTCTGTGCTACTATCTTTTTCCAAAATCTTATTTTATTCGTCTCTGCGAATGGGCATGCCCGAACCGTTACTTTTATTTATGCGCGAATGGCGCTTCCCGTATACAACTGATAATACTTTCCTTTTTTCTCTATCAGCTGGTCATGATTTCCCCGTTCAATAATCCGTCCCTGCTCCAGAACCACGATACAGTCCGAATTGCGTACAGTAGAGAGTCTGTGTGCAATTACAAATGTTGTCCTTCCCTTCATCAGCTTATCCATCCCCTCCTGTACAATACGTTCTGTCCTTGTATCAATGGAGCTGGTCGCTTCATCAAGAATCAAAACCGGAGGGTCCGCAATCGCCGCCCTTGCAATTGCAAGGAGCTGTCTCTGCCCCTGACTTAAGTTGGCGCCGTCCCCGGTAAGCATCGTATCATAGCCTTTCGGAAGCCTTCTGATAAATCCATCTGCATTTGCAAGCTTTGCCGCTGCCACTACCTCTTCATCCGTAGCCGTAAGCTTTCCGAAACGGATATTTTCCTTCACTGTACCTGTAAAGAGATGCGTGTCCTGAAGGACAATTCCAAGCGACCTCCTGAGGTCCGCCTTCTGAATCTTATTAATATTAATCCCATCATAACGAATCTTTCCATCCTGGATATCATAAAAACGATTAATCAAATTTGTAATGGTAGTCTTACCTGCACCGGTAGAACCGACAAATGCAACCTTCTGTCCTGGCTCTGCCAAAAGCTTTATATCATGAAGAATCATCTTTTTATCATTATAGCCAAAATCAACGCCATCAAAGATCACTTCCCCCTTCACTTCTATATAATCCACACTCTTATCTGCCTGATGGACATGCTTCCATGCCCAGCGTCCGGTGCGCTCCTTACATTCAATCAGTCTCCCGTTCTCCTCCTTTCCATTTACAAGAGTTACATATCCATTGTCAACCTCCGGCTCTTCATCCAGAAGTTTAAAAATACGGTCTGCACCTGCCATCGCCATGATAATCGCATTTAGCTGCTGGCTTACCTGATTGATCGGCATATTAAAACTCTTGTTAAATGTCAGAAAGCTTGCAAGTCCTCCCAGCGTGAAACCTCCAATCTGGTTCAAAGCCAGCGCCCCGCCGACAATCGCACAGACTACATAGCTTACATTTCCAAGCTGCGCATTAATCGGTCCTAAAATATTTGCAAATGTATGCGCCCGGTCTGCGCTTACATAAAGCCGGTCATTCAACTCTCTGAATTCTCTCTTGCTTTCTTCCTCATGACAGAACACTTTTACAACCTTCTGCCCATTCATCATCTCTTCAATATGTGCATTTACCGCGCCGAGATTCTTCTGCTGCTCTGCAAAATATTTTCCACTCTTTCCAGTTGCTTTCATCGTACATACCAGCATGATTCCTACCATGACCAGGGTTACAATTGTAAGCGGTATATTTAAAATAAGCATACTTACAAATACACTCACAATCGTTACCATACTGTTAATGATTTGTGGAATACTTTGACTTATCATCTGGCGGAGTGTATCAATATCATTTGTATATACAGACATAATATCCCCGTGCTGGTGCGTGTCAAAATATTTAACCGGCAGCTTCTGCATATGTGCAAAAAGCTCATCTCTTAAATCCTTCTGTGTCCCTTGTGTTACATAAATCATAATCCTGTTATATCCATATACAGATACAACCCCTATCAGATAAAATATCGCAACCCTCCCGATTGCACGTGCAAGCGGAGAAAAATCCGGTGTATCTGACAAAAGAAATGGTGTGATGTAATCATCGATCAGATTTTTCATGAACATCGTTCCCTGTACATTTGCAAGGACACCTGCAAAAATCAAAATCAGGACTATAATACACAAAATACCATACCGTCTGAATACATATGCCATCAAACGCTTAAATATCGCACCCGGATTCTGTACATGTACCTTCATACCTCTCGGGACTTTTCTTCCCGGCATCCTCCCGGCCTGTGCCTGTTTATTTATATTTTCTGCCATACTCTATTCACCCGCCTTTTCATCAAAATCACCGCTCCCCTGTGTCTGGGATTCATATACTTCGCGGTAAATCTCATTTCCTTCCAGCAACTCCTCATGTGTCCCAAATCCATCCACACGTCCCTCTTCCATTACAATAATGCGGTCCGCAGACTGCACGCTGGAAATACGCTGTGCAATAATAAATTTGGTCGTATTCGGAATTTCTTCCCGAAAAGCTCTTCTGATTCTTGCATCTGTAGCTGTGTCAACCGCACTGGTACTGTCATCAAGGATGAGCACTTTCGGTTTCTTCAGAAGCGCTCTTGCAATACACAGCCTCTGCTTCTGACCGCCGGAAACATTCGTTCCACCCTGTTCAATATATGTATGATATCCATCTGGAAGACTCTGAATAAAATCATCCGCACATGCCAGCCTGCAGGCTTCTATACATTCTTCCTCTGTCGCATCCTTGTCACCCCAGCGAAGATTATCAAGAATCGTTCCCGAGAATAGCACATTGTTCTGAAGCACCACTGATACCTGATTTCTGAGTGCTTCCATATCATATTCCCTTACATTCCGGCCTCCAACCAGTACTTCACCTTCCGTAACATCATACAGACGGCTGATCAGATTCACAAGGCTTGTCTTCGCACTTCCCGTTCCTCCGATAACCCCGATGGTTTCACCAGCCTTCACCTTAAGATTGATATCTTTCAGCACCGGCTCAGAACTGTCCTTCTGATATGCAAAATCCACATGCCGGAACTCCACGCGCCCATCTGTAACCTCCATTACAGGATTTTCCGGATTTTTAAGGCTCGGCGCCTCATTTAAAACCTCTGCAATACGTCTGACGCTAGCTGTACACATAGAAATCATGACAAACACCATAGAAAGCATCATAAGGTTCATCAAAATATTCATACAGTACGTCAAAAGACTCATCATTTCCCCAGTTGTCAAATCACCTGCCACAATCATTTTCGCCCCAAACCAGCTAATCAGTAAAATACAGGAGTAAGATGTGAACTGCATAAGAGGTGCATTCATAATTACATTTTTTTCTGCCCTCACAAAAATATCATACAGGTTCCGGCTCGCCCTTTTAAATTTACTTGTTTCCTGCTCCTCTCTTACATAAGCCTTTACCACCCGGATTGCCGATACATTTTCCTGGACAGATGCATTCAGGGCATCATACTTCGGAAATGCCATCATAAAATATCTGGTGGCATGATTAACAATAAAGAAAAGAATCACTCCTAATATTACGACAGCTACAAGATAAATACTTGCCAGTCTTGCATTAATCGTAAATGCAATCGCCATTGCACATAAAAGGCTTGCAGGCGCACGCATAAACATACGCAGCATCATTTGATAAGCCATCTGCACATTGGTCACATCCGTTGTAAGCCTTGTAACAAGACCTGCCGTACTAAATTTATCAATATTTGCAAACGAAAATGTCTGAATATGATTAAACATTTCCTCCCTCAGATTCTTTGCAAGACCCGCCGATGCTTTGGCGCCAAAGCGGCCTCCTGCCATACCTGCAAGCAATCCGATGAAGGCAACTGCCAGCATAATTCCTCCAACCTTGTAAATATGGCTCATATTGCCCGCATTTACACCATCATCAATAATGGACGCCATAAGAAATGGGATAATCATTTCCATCGCCACTTCCAGAATCATAAAAAACGGTGTCGCTATCGATGCTTTTTTAAATTCTTTTACTTGTTGCAAAATTGTCCGCAGCATACAATTCCTCCTTTTTTTTATCAAGATTATTCTTTTTCAAATTCTCCTTAATTTTATCCAGAACCTGGTAAAACACCCGGAACTCTTCTTCCTCTATACCTTCCTCCAACATTTGATCCAATGCACTGATCATACTTCTGATACTTTCATTATTCTTAATTCCAACATCCGTCAGCATCACTTTTTTAAGCCTTGCATCACAAGCCACAGATTCTCTGCAGACATAACCTTTTCTTTCCAGAAGTTGTATAATACCTGTCACAGTAGACCTTCCAATTGAAAATGCTTTTTCAATATCCTTCTGGAAAATATCCCTGTCCCTGTTTTCATACAGGTAACGCATAATCCAGCCATGCATTAATGTGCTTTCATCCATTCCCGAATCCTGTATGCGAAGCGACAAATACCTGTCGATCATATGATTAATTCTATGAATCTCCTGCCCGATTGTATCTCTTTTTTCTTTCATTTCTTCACCCACCTATATTGTTCATTTTCGAATTGTTCGGATACGAACTATATTTTACTTCTATTTCTTTATTCTGTCAATCCCAGGAAAGAATATTCCGAAATTAATTCATTTTTGCGCTTGCTATATAGTTTTTATTACTATATAATGTCTATATCGAGGTGAAAAATATGACCATTGACACAAAAGATATGCTTGCCAGCATTTTGAAAAGCATTTCAAAAATTGATTATGTAAAACCAGATGAAATTCCAAATATACCTTTATATATGGATCAGGTAACTACATTTATGGACAATCAGTTCTCTTCCACTAAAAGATACGAAGATGACAAGATTCTGACCAAAACAATGATTAACAATTATGCGAAGAACAATCTGCTGCCTCCGCCGGAGAAGAAGAAATATTCCAAAGAGCATGTTCTGATTATGATATTTATTTATTATTTTAAAAATATCCTGTCTATCAAGGATATTGAAACGCTGCTCGCACCCCTTACGGAAAAGTATTTTCAAAGTGAGCAGGAATTTGATATCACTTCTGTATATGAAGAAATCTGCGAAATGGAAAAATCTCGTATCGAAGGCCTGATGAAAGACGTGACAAGAATTTATAACCAGGCAATGGGAAGCTTTCCAGAATCTGAAGAAGAGGAAAGAGAATATTTGCAGCTTTTCTCCTTCATCTGTTCTTTAAGCTTTGATGTCTATATTAAAAAACAACTGATTGAAAAACTAATTGACGAACTCCCTGAGCCGGAGCACAAAAAAAAGAAATAAGGCTGACCTTATTTCTTTTTTTGTACTCTTATTCGTCCTTCAGTCTTTCAAAAACCAGGTCATAGCCGTCATTCCCATAATTCAGCGAACGGTTCACTCTGCTGATCGTTGCTGTCGATGCCCCGGTCTTCTCAGCAATCTCCAAATATGTCTTATGTTCTCTTAACATTTTTGCCACTTCAAATCTCTGTGACAGCGACAACAACTCATTCACTGTGCAGACATCTTCAAAAAATGTGTAACATTCTTCTTTATTTTCCAGACACAGTATTGCATCAAATAAATGATCCACCTCTTCTGTCCTAATTTTTTTATTCATATATCCAAACGCCTCCGTATCAAAATCTAACACGTTTACATTTTAGCATAGTAAATTTGTAAAGTCCACCTGTTTTTCAACCTGCCAAATACTACTCTGCCTTTTTATGAATAAAAACTTATTTTCCCACAAAAACTAAACCGAAAATATTTGAAATACGGAGGTCCCTCTATATGAATAACGAAGAAAACAGACCAAAAAGCGGGAAGACGAATCAGGAACTGATTGATTCTTATGATTATCTTGCAAATGCCGCATCCAAACAGGATATGACCGGGCTTATTCCATCCGAACCTGTCTCTGTGGAAGAATTAGAATCATATGAAGATTTATTTCATTTTCTCCCGCCAAATGCACATGCCAAAAATATCGATCCATAAAACAAATAACAGACCGGCTGGAAACTGGACAGCCGCTGATTTCTGCTGCCATAGCCGGTCTGTTATATAAAACATTTCTTATTTTACTTCTTCAATTACAGATGTACAATGCGGACATCTTGTAGCTTCGAGCGCAATCTCACTCTTACAGAAAGGACACACCTTCGTTGTCGGCGCTTCTGGCTCTTCTTTTTTCTTTAACTTTCCGCTCATACCATTTACAGCTTTCATAATCAGAAATACGATCAATGCCATGAGAACAAAGTTAATGATTGCACTGATGAACTTTCCATAATTCAGAGTCACTTCTCCAAGCAGTTTTACGTGAAGCTTATCAAAATTCATGCCGCCAAACAAACCAAGAATCGGATTAATAATATCCTCTACCAACGATGTTACAATCGCAGTAAATGCACCACCAATAATGATACCTACTGCCATGTCCATCACATTACCACGGCTGATGAATGTCTTAAACTCCTCCATAAATTTCTTCATTTGTAGATTCCTCCTTTATTTCATTATAATTTTTTAACATCTCCTGTGCCTGCCCGACATAATAAAGCCTTCCGCCATTCTTTATTACATACTCGAGCTTCAGCGCTGCACTCTCTTTCTCCCCAAGTGCATCATAAATCTTTGCCTCAGTAATACTGACTCCCACTTTATTCCATAGTCTTGCTGTCCGGATTCCCGTTTTTTCCAGCTCACTCAAAAACTCAAATGCCTTTTTATAATCTTTATTCTCGATTGCCCGCAAAACATTATTATTCAGACATAACATCTGGAAATATCTCTGGTCCCTTTTATTCTTTTTCATTCCTGTCCGGTATGCCTGCTCAAGCTCCGTAACACGCATCCCCAGTCCTCTTTTGAAATAAATAGAAGACATTAAAGAATAATAGTTATACCGAAATCCACCTTTTAATTTATAAACATTGATTCTCTGCAGTATTTCAAACGCACGGTCGAATCCGCCCTGATAAAATATAGCCATCGCACGGTTACAGTCCGTACGGTCCCTGTAAAATGCTCCTGACACACGGCCGAGGCAGGCCTCATAAAGATACGGATCGCAGTCATCTGCTAATACATCAGCAATCACCTCTCCCGCCTTCACCATTGCCAGCAGACCGGCAAAAGCCAAAACAAGATATACGGCAAATACGCTTAAATATAGAAGAAACGAAGCCCAGCCGCCAAGTACCAGCTCAACACGGTAATCCATTTTAAAGATTCCAAGATATACCAGATATAAAATAGCCAATATAACAATTATGCAGCCAACGGCCTTACGTTTTCTATATTTTGAAACAACATTCCTGATTTTTAATTCCATATCGTAATCCATATCTTTCCTCCGGACACATATAAAATAATTTTCACTTCAATTCAAATAATTCATTAAATTTCGTAACTACACTTTAACATATGAATGAAATAAATACAATAATAAACTTTCTTGACAATGTTTTATATATATCAGTATACTATAATCAGAAAAGGAAAGGAGGGTTGGAATGAGATATCGGATAAAGGAAAAAGTATTAAGCCTTCACGGTGCATATCTGATTTTTGACGAAAATGATAACGAATGTTATCACGTGAAGCAAAATGCAGTTTCCATAACAAACAAAACACACCTTTATGATATGAACGAAAAAGAAATTGCCCTTATACATAAAAAAGTGATTTCTATGCATGCGGTTCATTATCTTGAGATGTCCGATGGAACACAGGGGGAAATTAGTGAAAAAAAATTTTTGCAGTTACACGATAATTACCAGGTTGATGGTTTTGGATGGCAGATAGAAGGAGATATCTGGGGACATGAATTCCGGATATTGGATCACAATAGTCATGTAATTGCAGAGTCGAAAGAAGCATGGATTTCTATCGGCGATTTATTCACGGTGGATGTGTACGACTCTTCACAGACCACCAAGATTTTGGCCGTACTTATCACATTGTCCTTAATTCACAGAGACAGAGAAGCGGCTATGAGAAACAGTTCATCAATTTAAAATTAAAAGGAGATTATTTTTATGAAAAAACCAAATACACTTTTAAAAGTTGTAAGTATTCTTTACATCATTTTTAGCGTTATCAGCGGTATTGTCATTATCATTGGCTTTGCCGGAATCGGCGCAATCCTGGGTGGCGTGGCAGGAAATGCAGGCGCTGGTGTGGCTATCGCTCTGGTCCTTGCAGTTCTCAGTCTGGCCAGTGTTATTTTAGGTCTTTTGGCAGGTATCAATGGCCTGAAGGCTCAGAACCTCAAGCTGTGTAAGACACTGGCTATTATTCTTGTTGTTTTGGCAGCAATCTCTTTCATCAGCAACCTGGGCAATGGAGAAGGTATTGCCAGCTCAGTAATCGGACTTATTCTTCCGGTATTATATACGGTAGGCGTTTTTAAAGAAATTAATAATAATTAATTGAAAAAGGTTGGCGGCTTAAAACTTTAAGCCGCCAATTACATAAAACTCACATATCATTACTTTTCTGTCTCCCATAAAGAAAGAAAATCAGATACTAATGCCATTTCCCTTTTATCCGTACATTTTCGAAACAATGCTTCCCTATCACCCAGCATATCCATTGTATGAAATACACCGAATTTTTTGTTTAAACGCATAATCGCTTTAATCAATTTTTCATCCGCCTTTTTATTCATTGCCGTGAGCATTTTTTCAATACCAGACCGCTCTCTCCTTTCTGTATTTTCACTCTGATATATTACTTCCGACCGCTTACTCGCTTTTTCTTCCTGTACTATCTTATTAATTTCATAACAGTGTGAAAGATTCCTATAATGCAAGTCATAGTCATTGTTTTTCTTATAATCCACCATAAAAGAATTACAATGATACACCTTTCCTTTGGAATTCACCGCTTTAATAATCCCTAGTTGCAATACAACATCTTGCTGATGATTAACAAGCAAATAATCTGTTTTTAATTCTGAATCAGGATTCTCCGTAATATCATACAAATACAAAACCGACTCTGTTGAAAACATATCGTTAACTCGTGGAAGATTATCAATTTTTCCATGAACCATTGCAATTACAGACTCCTGCTTTTCCTTACGCTTATAATATTTGCGTATCAATTTATCAATAGAATCATACTGAAGTCTCCCTGACTTGATCATATAAACTCCACGGTCACCCTCAAACATACCTGGTTTGGCAATATATTGCAGTCCCATCAGATGTGGTATTTTTAATTCTCCATTTGTTAAATGCATGATTTTCTTCGGTGTATGGATATAATAATCATATTTACACAAAATCTTCTTAATTTCATTAAATTTGTTTAAAAGCCGCGTATCTTTCATAGCGGTTTTATTCCTCCTTCGCGAAAAGAAAATTGCCTGAGCTGTTAGGCCCAGGCATTAATTTCTTTTCTTTTTGAATTGCAATTCTGGGAGCAGTCCTATGATAATTCCATAGGCAGAGAGCTTCTTTGTATTTCTATTGCCCGCAAAGTCGGGACGGGTAGCTCCTCTCTATCGCCGCAAAAGCACCAAAGCTTTTCATTACCTATAATCTAACATGGGAAACCTGCTTTGTCAATCGCGTTTTTGCTTTTCAGATTTTTTTATAAGACATTTTTCCTCTCTGTATCACCATAACTATTTTACGGATGATAACGCTCTCTTCAAATCCGAAACATACTGTGCCTGCTGCTTTTTTATAAATGCTTTCACAAATGGTTTCATAAACCACTTCTTTGCAGTCACATCCTCTGTAAAATCAATTTCTGTCCGTCCGTCCTGTCTGGTAAATATGCCGGTCCAATGACCTTTCATATTATCATTTTCCATATTAAACTCCCAACGTTCATAGGGTTTCATAACCGTAATCGTAAAAGTAGTAGGGTATCCTTCCTTTGTATACTCCACAAACTGCTTTTCATTTATAATTTCAATTTTACTTAAATCACTGCGCCATGCGTAGTTTTCAAGAGATGTAACTATGTCCCATACTCTTTGGATATCACACTCCAAAACAACTTTTATATTCGAATTTGCCATACTTATATAATCTCCTTTATCTTAAATAAAATCTGCGATACTCTTTTTCAATCGCATATATGACTCATACATCGGTGTGGTTCCTTCCAGGAATCCACTTTGATATGCCTCACTTTTCTTAATGTCATTACGCTTCAATATGTTAGCAAGATTCTGCACCACAATACCATTCTTATTTCGAATAATATGAATACTATCATTTCTGTCGTATTCATCAAAAAGCTCTGGATAGTGAGTCGCAAAAATCAATGTACCGCCATTTTTATTCATTCTTGTATCCATAAAAAAGCGAATCAATGTAGAAACAATCTCCTTGTAATTTATCCTTTCAGCCCTCTTGCCTGCCTATCCATATCTTCTACAACAATATCGTATATTTCTCCTAATGATGAACAGTATTCAAGGACTTTCCATGGTTCATTTGTGTGAAAATGTATTTTAATCAATTCTTCATCACCAACAGCTAAAAGACAATCTCCTTTAAAATTGGCAATAAAATATTCACTGATAACATCTTCATCAAGATTATTGCCCTCAATTAACAACTGTGTATCATACTTAAATTCCAGCATTTTATCCCCCCTCAACTTCAAATTTCTCGAATATTTTCTCAACTTTCCAGTATTTACGGGCTTTCCAACCTATCAACATCTATATATTTTTCACTTTTCCCTTATAGCATCTTATCTTTTGAAATATATTGTACTACATTCTTCTTATATTCTCAACAAAAATCATATGAGTAACAATGCAGTAATAATGCTTCTTGTCCCCCTCAAAACTTCTTCCAGTACTGTATCCACTACCTACGGCAGTGCTCCAAGCTCCATTTTGCTTCGCTTCATCTCGCTTGAAGGGCATTCGCCTTTTCTCCACCTACGGCAGTGCTCCAAGCTCCATTTTGCTTCGCTTCATCTCGCTTGAAGGGCATTCGCCCTATGAATAAAATAATAGCCTGCGCTCCCTGTATGCAAGCATACGGAGTGCAGGCTATTATTTTATTCGCACTGCCTATTTTTGTACAATGTTTATGATTTTTTTCGGTACATAGATTTCTTTTATAATTGTTCCGGTTAGTTTATCTGCTACTGCTTCTTTTCCGGCTTTGATTGCTTCTTCTTTGGTTATATCTACCGGAATGGAGATGACTGCCCTTGTTTTTCCGTTAATCTGTACCGGCACTTCGATTGCATCGTCTTTCATGGCTTCTTCATCATAGGTCGGCCATCCTGCTTTGAATACACTGCCTTCGTGTCCCAACTGCTCCCATACTTCTTCTGCAATATGTGGTGCAAATGGTGACAGGAGAACTGCCATGTCGGATAAGGTCTCAAGATCGATTCCGCCTTCTTTCTTGGCAATCTCAATCAGCTTATTATTATGCTCCATGAATCCGGAAATTGCGGTATTCAGGCTGAAGCTTTCAAGACGGGTCGTAATATCTTTTATCAGCTTATGGCGTTCTTTTATCATTTCTTTTGTGGCCGTCACGCCTGCCTCTTTGCTATCCATCACAAGGTTCCAGAATCTCTTAAGGAATCTGTTTACTCCGTCGATTCCGCGGTCATCCCACTCTGCATCTAACTCCGGCGGTCCAACAAAGAGTTCGTACATTCTTAAGGAGTCACATCCGTAATCTCTTACAAGATCATCCGGTGATACAACATTTCCCTTAGATTTACTCATCT
>CALFCS010000144.1 GCA_937950565.1 uncultured Lachnospiraceae bacterium | reverse complement strand
AAGCTTTTCGAGGAAGAGCATCCGGACATCGTGGTAAACTTCGCGGCTGAGAGCCACGTTGACCGTTCCATCGAAAACCCGGAGGTATTCCTTGACACCAACATCAAGGGTACTGCTGTTCTCATGGATGCCTGCCGTAAATACGGAATCCAGCGTTATCATCAGGTTTCCACAGATGAGGTTTACGGAGATCTTCCTCTTGACAGACCGGACCTCTTCTTCACAGAGGAAACTCCGATCCACACAAGCAGCCCGTACAGCTCCTCCAAAGCAGGTGCTGACCTTCTTGTTCTCGCATACCACAGAACCTACGGCCTGCCTGTGACCATCAGCCGCTGCTCCAACAACTACGGCCCGTATCACTTCCCGGAAAAGCTGATTCCTCTGATGATCGCCAACGCTCTCAATGACAAACCGCTCCCGGTTTACGGAAAAGGCGAAAACGTCCGCGACTGGCTCTATGTTGAGGATCACTGCCGTGCCATTGACCTGATCATCCACAAAGGACGTGTAGGCGAGGTTTACAATGTAGGCGGACATAACGAGATGAAAAACATCGATATCGTAAAACTGATCTGCAAGGAGCTTGGCAAACCGGAAAGCCTGATTACTTATGTAACCGACCGCAAGGGACACGATATGCGTTATGCCATTGACCCGACAAAGATTCACAATGAACTGGGCTGGCTTCCTGAAACAAAGTTCGCAGACGGCATTAAGAAAACCATCCGGTGGTATCTGGACAATCAGGACTGGTGGAAAACCATTATTTCCGGCGAATATCAGGATTACTATGAAAAAATGTATAAAAACCGCTAATAGAAAGGACATAAATTTATGAAAGTGCTTGTTACCGGTGTCAAAGGACAGCTCGGACATGACGTTGTAAATGAACTTGAAAAACGCGGACACACTGCTGTCGGTGTTGATATTAAAGAAATGGACATTACGGACTTTGCCAGTGTTGAAAAGACACTGACAGCGGTTTCTCCGGAAGCGGTCATTCACTGTGCCGCATGGACGGCTGTCGATGCCGCAGAAGATGCCGAAAATCAGGAAAAAGTCCATCTTGTCAACGCTGTCGGCACGGAAAATATCGCTAAAATGTGTAAACATCTGGATATTGCCTGCATGTATATTTCAACCGACTATGTATTTAACGGTCAGGGAACTGACAGCTGGAAACCGGACTGTAAGGACTATGCACCGTTAAATGTGTACGGGCAGAGCAAATTAGACGGGGAACTCGCCGTTTCCGGTCTGCTTTCCAAGTATTTTATCGTCCGTATTGCATGGGTATTCGGTCTAAACGGCAATAACTTTATCAAAACGATGTTAAAGGTCGGCGCAAACCACGATAAACTGACGGTTGTCAATGACCAGATTGGCACACCGACTTATACGTTTGATTTGGCACGCCTGCTTGTCGATATGATCGAAACCGACAAATACGGTTACTACCACGCAACTAACGAAGGCGGCTTTATCAGCTGGTATGACTTCGCGACGGCTATTTTTGCCGAAGCTGTGGCTTTAGGACACAGTGAATATGACAGCGGACATTTAACGGTTGCTCCTGTTACTACGGCGGAATACGGCATTTCAAAAGCCGCAAGACCGTTTAACAGCCGTCTGGATAAGCACAAGCTTGTTGAAAACGGATTTACTCCGCTTCCGACATGGCAGGATGCACTAAAACGATATTTGAAAGAAATTTTGTAATAACAAGGGCATGAAAATGCCCTTGGAATGGAGAAGTGCGAACAAAAACAAATCGTTATGATAGCAGATGAGAAATCGCCTGCGCGAATTTCTCATCGCATCTACGCGACAAAGTCGCTCAGGAATGGAGGAAAATGCGAAAATCCATATATTAAAGATTTTCGCATAGCACTTTGTGCCGCAGGCGTCACAAAGTCGCTTTTTATCGCAAAGTCAAATATTCATTTGACTTGCGATTCCTCCGGCATCAAGATGCCTGCGGAATGGAGTATAATATGGGACAGATTCAGGTTGAAAAAAAAGCAGGCGGAATTGAAGGCCTGTGCGTGATTACACCAACCGTTCACGGCGATTCACGCGGATATTTTATGGAAACTTACAATCAAAAGGATATGGAGGAAGCCGGACTTACAATGCAGTTCGTACAGGACAACCAGTCTGCTTCTTCAAAGGGTGTTCTGCGCGGTTTACATTTTCAGAAGCAGTACCCACAGGGCAAACTGGTACGTGTCATCAAAGGCTGCGTTTTTGATGTTGCCGTGGATTTACGTGAAAACAGCCAAACATACGGCAAGTGGTTCGGTGTGGAGCTTTCAGAAGAAAATAAAAAGCAGTTTTATATCCCGGAAGGCTTTGCACACGGATTTTTAGTATTAAGCGATACCGCAGAATTCTGCTATAAATGTACGGACTTCTACCACCCGAATGACGAGGGCGGTCTCGCATGGAATGACCCGGAAATCGGAATTGTATGGCCCAAGCTTACCGGCTCCTATAACGGCACCCCGTCCGGAGACGGCTATAGCCTTGATGACGGCACGAAGCTGTTACTCAGCGATAAGGATCAGCTGTGGAAGGGATTGAAGGATACGTTTCATTTCGCATAAAGTGTAAAAATAAGAAAGCAGTGCAGTACCAAAAACGCCTCAACGTGTTACTTGACTTCGGCTTATTTTGGTACTGCACTGCTTTTATTTACGCTTTGGCTCCATGAGGGGAGAGCATGGCAGTCGGAACATTATAGGCAAAAATTTACCGTGTTACTTGACTTCGGCTTATTTGGGTTCTTCCCTGCTTTTATTTACGCTTTGGCTCCATCATTTACAGTTAAGCGAATTTTCTGCCTGTTAATAATTCAAATGCTTCTTTATATTTTGCAATTGTCTTATCGATTACATCGTCCGGGAGGAGGTAGTCGCTGTCCGGATTTGCTTTTAACCAGTCTCTTACGAACTGCTTGTCATATGACGGCTGTGACTTTCCTGCTTCGTATCCTTCTAACGGCCAGAATCTTGAGCTGTCCGGTGTGAGCATTTCATCACCGATAACAACGTTGCCGTTCTCATCCAGACCAAATTCAAACTTTGTATCTGCAATGATAATTCCCTTGCTTAATGCGTATTCTGCGCACTTCTTGTAAAGCTTGATTGTACAGTCCTTAATCTGTGTTGCATAATCTCTGCCCTTGCCCGGATAAAGCTTTTCTAACACTTCTACGCTCTGCTCGAAAGAAATATTTTCATCATGATCGCCTAATTCAGCCTTTGTACTTGGAGTATAAATCGGTTCAGGCAGTTTTTCTGATTCCTTTAAACCTTCCGGAAGGCTGATGCCACAAACAGTACCGTTCTTCTTGTAGCTTTCCCAACCACTGCCTGTAATGTATCCACGCACGATACATTCAATCGGGAGCATTTCCAGCTTCTTGCACAGCATGCTGTTTCCGTCGTATTTTTCTGACTGGAAAAATTCCGGCATATCTTTTACATCTACAGAAACCATATGATTCTTTACAATATCCTTTGTGTAATCAAACCAGAACTTTGACATCTGTGTTAAGATTGCACCCTTATCTGTAATCTTATTCTTTAAAATGTGGTCGAATGCTGATATTCTGTCTGTTGCCACAAGAATAAGATTCTCTCCGATATCGTAAACTTCTCTTACTTTTCCTTCTTTGAATGGTTTAAATTCCTGCATTTTCTTTATATCCTCCATTTTTTACAATTTACTTTAGTATACAATATTCGACACCGGTACTCAAGCCGTATTTTATGAAAATATGCCAAGCGCAGGCAATTTCTCATCTGCCATCACCTGACTTCAAAACTGCTGTGTTCCCCGCTGATAAATTTCATTGCTCCGATAATCGAATTTTCTGCCATATTGGATACGGCTTCATCCGTGTAAAATGCGGTATGCGGTGTTACAACGACATTGGAATAGGAACGTAGTATTGCTAGCTTTGGATTGCCAAGCGGTTCACCCATACGGTTAAAATAATACAGTCCGCTCTCATGTTCCACAACATCTAACCCCGCAAAACCAACTTTTCCATTTTCAATGCCTTCAATTAAAGCATCCGTGTCAATCAGCGCACCTCTCGCACAATTGATTATAATGACACCGTCCTTCATTTTCTGAATTGCCTGCGTATCAATCATGTGATAATTATCATCTGTTGCCGGTGCGTGCAGTGTAATAATATCACTTTCCCGAATCAGTCTGTCAAGGCTTACATATTCTGCCTTTTCCCTTACTGCTTCCTGCTCGTAAATATCATAAGCAAGCATTTTACAGCCAAAACCGCCAAGATGGTCAATCACCGTTTTTCCGATGCGTCCCGTACCAATTACACCAACCGTACAGTCGCTGAACTCCCTGCCGATTTTTCCTTTGAGCGTATAATCCTGAATCGCGGCACGTTCCATAATGTGCTTTGCCTTACGGCACCCCATCAGCATTAACATAATGGTATAATCCGCTACACTCGCCGGATTGTAAGTTACATGAGTCACACCCATGCCAAGCGTATGGGCATATTCCGTATCTATATGGTCATACCCAATCGTTCTCGATGAAATACAGCGGATTCCCGCCGCATGAAACGCATCAATCATCGGCTTATCCATAATTGTCGTGATAATATCCACAACATCATAGCCCTTTGCAAGCTCTACATTTTCAAGGCACGGTGTCTGTGTCGTATACCCGAATTCCACACCGTATTCCCCACAGAACTTCTCAAAAAAGGCCAGTTCATCATATTCTCTCATACTGTATACAAAAAGCTTCATTATACTACTCCTATTCTGAGCGATTTCTCATCTGCCATTAGGCAATTTGTTTTCACTCGGAAACAAATTGCTGTGTGAAAAATCTTTGATTTAAGGATTTTTCACACTAATCGGCATACTCCGATGTAATCCCTAAATATTCTTCCAGCGAAAGTCCGCTGTTATACACCTTTGTCGCCATATCTACGCCTAAGTAACGCAGGTGCCACGGCTCATACTGATAGCCGGTCTGTGCATCTTTTCCCTTTGGAAAACGGATAATAAATCCGTACTCCTGTGCATGCTGTTCCAGCCATGCACTTTCCTTCGTATTGCCAAAGGAATCATCAATCGTATTTAAATCAAAGCAGAGTCCCGTCTGGTGTTCTGAATATCCCGGTCTTGACGAATACGTATCTGCCAGTGCCTTTCCATCACTCTTTACATAATTGTTATACAGCGTCTGCTGACGGCTGTATGAGCGGTAACCTGAAGAAATGTAAATATTTAAGCCCTGTGCGGCAACGGCTTTCTGCATGACTGCAAAGGCTTCTTTTACTTCCGGCAGCAAATCACCCGGTGCATAGCTTTCTGGCAGGGAATAAGACTTATTGGCAATCATCACGCCGCCGATATACGTCACACCGTCGACCACCTGAACGGCATAGCCCTTTGCCGTCACACTCTGTACCTGTGTGCCTGCAAGTGTTTCTCCGGCTGCTTCTGTCTGAGATGTCTGCTGACCCTGCACAGTATCTGTACCGTTTTCTGTCTGTGATACCGTCTGTGCAGAAGTATCATTCTGCACCGTCTGTGTCTTTTTATGATGTCTTATAATGCCAGCCACTACAAGCACTGCCACAAGCACAAGCGCTGCTGCAAGCACTGCCGCCCGCGCCGCGGCAGTCTGTCTGCGCCTGCGTGCCTTTTCACGTTTTCTGTTATCTATTCTTACCGGTTTTGTACCCATAATTCCTCCGATTCATATTAGGATAGCTTCTGTAAAAATGCTTTTGTTCTTTCATTATCCGGATTATCAATGACATCTTCCGGCTTTCCCTGCTCGACAATCACACCGCTGTCCATAAAAATAACACGGTCTGCCACTTTCCTTGCAAATGCGATTTCATGCGTTACAATCACCATCGTCATTTTTTCCTGTGCCAGCTCACGCAGTACCTTTAAGATACCGGCTGTAATTTCCGGATCCAGTGCCGAAGTCGGCTCATCAAAAAAGAGCATTTTCGGATTCATGGCAAGCGCTCTGGCAATCGCCACACGCTGCTGCTGTCCACCGGATAACTGTCCCGGATAGCTGTTTTCTTTTTCTGCAAGTCCTACTTTTCTAAGCAGCTCCCTTGCCTCTTTATAGACTTCATCCCTGTCACGCTTCTGCACATGTATCGGCGCATCCGTCACATTTTTTAAAACCGAATAATGCGGGAACAGATTAAAATTCTGGAAAACCAGTCCAAAATTATTCTTTAACTGTGCCAGCTGTTGTCTGGATACGTAATGGGTGGCTTCTCCCTCCGCATTATCCGTTGCCGCTTCCCCACAGTATTTCAAAACACCCTTATCCATTGTTTCAAGCAGGGTTGCACAGCGAAGCAGGGTTGATTTTCCGGAGCCGGATGGTCCGATAATTGCTACAACCTCGCCTTCTTCCACTTCCATTGATATATCTTTTAATACTTCAAGCTCGCCAAAACTTTTGCCGACATGCTTCATCTCTAATAATTTCATCTTAATTCCTCATTTCCGCAGACGCTTCCTGCCGCCTGCCTTTTTGGCAATCCGCAGATACGTTATCTATAATTTATCTGTAATACTGCATGCTCTTTTCAATCTGTTCCATAATCCATGCAACTAAGAAGTTGAAAATGTAGTAAAATACACCGGCTACAAACAGCGGCATAATGCTTGCATTCGTTGCCGCAACCTGTTTTGCGAGCGTAAACATTTCTGTGTATGCCAGTGCAAAGGCAAGCGATGTATCCTTTACCAGGGTAATCACTTCATTGGTTACAGGCGGCATCACCCGCTTTACCATCTGCGGGAATATAATACGTACAAAGGTCTGTGTCTTTGAATATCCCAGCACCTCGGCGGCTTCATACTGTCCTGCCGGAACAGCTTCGATACCGGCGCGGTAAATTTCTGCAAAATATGCCGCATAATTTAATGCAAAACCAATAATAACTGCATAGAAACGATACGAGTATGACAGTGAAATGCCAAACAGGTAATATGGTCCGAAAAATACAACCAGAAGCTGCAGCATCAACGGCGTACCACGCATAATTGAAATATAAATCTTCGCAATCCACTGTAAAAGCTTTACTTTACTCATACGGATAAATGTAATCACAAGTCCGAGCGGCAGTGAGAACACCAGTGTGAGAATAAAAATACCAAGTGTGGCAAACATGCCGTTTTTTAACTGCACAATGATTTCTCCCAGCTGTGCAACAGAATTTTTCTTCTGTGTCTGTCCGTTTTCGGCAAGCAGCACTTCATCTGCACCGCTCTGTCCCAGACATACGCTTTCTTCCAGCTTCCACTTCTGTGCGATTTCGTTAAATGTACCATCTGCCAGCATTTCATTTAACGCTTCCTGTACCTGATTTCTTAATTCGGTATTGCCCTTTTTAAAACCGATGCCATACTGCTCGGAAGATACGTGTTCATTTAACATCACATATTTGCTGCCTCGGGCTTCCAGTTCGTACTTTGCAACACCGATATCCATGCAGACCGCATCGACTGAACCGGATTCCAGATTCATAAACGCCCTGTTATAATCAGACACCTGCTGTAAGGACTGAAAGCTTGCCGCAAGCGCACGGTTTGCTTCTTCTGCATCTTCTCCCGTAAATGCTGCCAATGCAGAGGAATCCGCCTGTACAACAACAACTTTTCCCGCAAGGTCGGAAAGCTTTGTAATGCCGGAGTCGGCTCTTACAACAACCACCTGTGAATTATCCACATAGGCAGAAGACCATGTATATTCATCTTCCCTGCCGTCCATCGTAAATCCGTTCCAGATACAGCTGATGGTTCCCGAATTTAATTCCATGTCCTTTGAATCCCAGTCAATCGGCTGCTTTACAAGTGTCCAGCCATTGCGATTACAGACTTCCTGTGCAAGGTCCAAGTCAAAACCGACATATTCGCCGCTTTCATCTTTGTAACCATACGGCGGAAATTCCGCATCAAAGCCAACCGTAAAGGTTCCGTCTGACATCTGCGCTTTTTCCTTTTTGCCACAGGCTGCCATGCCGCCTGTCAATGCCGATATTATCAGCAATACTGTAAGTGCTTTTAAAATCTGCCTTTTCATTTTGTTTCTCCAATCCCTTTTTGTCTTTATCTTCACAGCAGGCATGCCCGGCTGCTAAATCGGCTCTTGTACCGCATTTTACCTTACGGAATTCTTTTCCAATAATCAAAATGCGGCAGTTTTTAAAAGGTTATCCTCTTTCAAAACTGCCGCACATCATTGTACTACAAACTACTTTGTTGTCTGGATTCCCAGTGCCTGCTTTGCCCTTTCGATGGAATCTGAATGAATGTATATATCACACTTGGAATTTTTACGGCTGCTGATTACATGAAACAGCCCTGTGTGAAATTTCCACTTTTCAAAATAAGAAATATTATTCTTGCGCAACACTTTTTCTATTTTTTTGCATTCTTCCAACGTCACATCTGAACGAAGCAGACGTTCATTGGTATGAATCTCAGCGGTACTAAACTCACTCATGCCCTATCACCATTCCTTCCATTTCTTTGGCTATCATAGCACACTCTTCACAAAAAATCCAACATTTTCTAATCGTCATTTCCTCACGGTATTATAAAACATCAGCTAACCTTTGATGATGCTTGCGACATGGAATTTATGTACGTTTTCTTCCATGCTGTCTGCAATGTCAACCAGCTGCTTGGTCTTTGTGTTACAGTCGTTGACAATTTCACCGAGTTCCACCATAGATGCAGATGTTTCTTCGGTGCTTGCCGCATTTTCCTGGGCAATCGCTGCCAGACTTTCTGCACTGCCGAGTACCTCTCCCTTTAATCTATCTAAGGATTCCACTTCCGTAGAAATACTTTCAATGGCTGTTACTACATTGTTTACCTCTTCATTCAAATGCTCAAATATGTCTTTTGTAGTATTTAACTTTTCATACTGTCCGGTCATTTCCTGTCGGACAACCCCCATGGTTTCCACACTGGTATTGGAATTTTCAATCAGTTCTGCAACAATCTCACCGATTTCTTTTGCAGTATTGGCAGACTGGTCTGCTAACTGTCTGATCTGGTCTGCAACAACGGCAAAGCCTTTTCCGTATTCACCTGCTCTTGCGGCTTCAATGCTCGCATTTAATGAAAGCAGATTAGTCTGACCTGCAATATCCGTAATCATATCTACGGCATTACCAATATGCATAACAGACTGATTGGTTTCATTGGTCTGGTTATAAACTGCAGCTAAAGATTCTTTATTTCTGTCACTGATTGCCATCAGTTCCTGAATGGTTGTATCCAGCTGTTCATTATGTTCCTTCATCTGTTCAGTACTCTGTGTCAGTGAATCGACATTCTGGGAGGTCTTTGTAATGGCATCACCCATATCATTAATCTGGCTGCTTACTTTCTGCGTTTCATCCGCCTGGCTTGTCGCTCCATTTGCAATTTCATCCACAGCCACATTTACATTTGAAATAGAATTATTAATCGTTTCAAATTTTTTCTGAAAATCATCTTTAAATTCAGCCAGTTCTCCTGTTGAGTGATGGATATTTACAACAATAGAAGCCAGCCCTCCTATCAGGGTATGGACTGAACGCGCAATATTACCAATTTCATCACTTCTTTGTAAAAGCTTTTCACTGATTTTAAAATCCATTTTCCCATCTGCCACTTCATCCAGATGTCCGATTACCTTTGTAATTGCTTTCACGATAAATGTTATAACCACAGCAAGCAGTGCACAGGCCATCAGCGTAATTATAATCATAAATACCGTTGTGTTAACCAGACGTTTTTTATAAATTGCTTTTACATCACTTGAAGGCATTCCTGTAAAAATAATTGCCTGACTGCTGCCATCTGCATTTTTTCTCTTACCTGCCCGATGCCGCTCTTCTGCAGCCAGAGTTTCCCCTCAACGCCCAGGTACTCCTGCGCCACATCCGCCAGCACGGACAGCCTCATGCCAAACGGATTCAGATTCGCTCCATTTAAAATCAGCCGATCCACATATCCCGGATATTTCAAGGCAAAAATCAGCGCAATGTTGCCGCCATCACTGAATCCCAGCAAAATGATGCGCCTGAGTCCCCGGCGGTCGAGAAATTCTTTCAGATCTTCGGCAAAACGTTCCAGTGTAAATGCCCCCTGGCCGCGCGGCGATCTGCCATGTCCGCGTGTGTCCACTGCAATCACATGGTATTTTGACTCGAAAAAGGACATCTGGTTTACAAAATAGGAGCTGTCCTCTCCATTTCCATGAAGCAGCACCATCGGCTGTCCGGTTCCTGACTCTTTTGTATATAAATTCACGTTTGTTCCTCCATATTAAATGATATACAAACTTATTTCAGCTTAACATCCAACTACCCTCCAGCAACTCTTTCTCTGCTGTTTTTCTGGAACTTTTTTTGCATTTTTAATTCCGTATCTATTATTATATACGATCCTCTTGTCTCCCGACAATTCTAAAAAATCCTTTCATCTCCTTAAATTCCCACATTTAAAAACAATTTCAGGTTGTCCATCCACCAATACTCCACTTTTTTCCTCTTCCCCCCTCTAAAAATACCTACCTATAAACAACCGTCCCTTCGTCCTCATCCCCATATTCCTCCACAAAATCCTTAATAATCAACAGCCCAATCGGCCCCAGCAAAAAACCGAACAGACCAAACAGCTGTAAGCCCACATAGATGGCCGCCAGCGTCTCCAGCGGCGACAGTCCCATTTTCTTTCCCATCAGATGCGCCTCCGTGAACTCTCGCAGGAAATAGCAAAGCAGATACAGTCCGAAGAGAATCAGTG
>CALFCS010000143.1 GCA_937950565.1 uncultured Lachnospiraceae bacterium | reverse complement strand
GCGGTGCAAAGTGCGTCTCATCCTTACCTGTCATCGTCTTTGCAAAGTAGTTGTAGTATACACCGTCATAGAACCAGTCATCCTCTGCCACATCTACATATGGAAGCCGAGCCGTGGCCGCTTCTTTTGTAATCCATGTACTGTAGGCAATCGGTACATCATTCATATCCGTCACCAGAATCTGTAACGCTTTTCCCTCTGCCTTCTTAGGAACCATGATTGTTCCCTGATACTTTTGAGCTTTCCCTGCTTCTACTGCAAGACTATCGACGGTAGTACTAACCACTTTCATGTCTGCATTGGTGTCATACCACACATATGTTACTTTTCCTTTAATATCCTTTCCGCCTTTATTGTGGAATGTCATTGCAACATTCAGCTTTTCACCCGCTCTTAACTCAGATACTTCATCTCCATTTTCATAAGTTATCTGTGCCGGATCTGTTATAAGGTTCAGCGATGCATCCGCAGGCTTATTCACTTTAAAAGCATCTACAATAAGATAGGTACCTGACTTTTTCTGGCCCCGAAGCTTATAAGTACCGTATGGAAGCTTCCCGGATGAATAAACCGTTGCCTGATAATAGCGATTGTTATCATAGCAAGTGACCGTCTTTCTCTCCACTTCTTCTCCCTGAGCATTCGTCAGGATCATCTCCACATCACCCTGGTCATAATACATTCTGGTAATGTATTCGATTCCCGTTCCGGTAAACTCCACTTCAAACCATGCGGAATTCGAATTGGCGATATCCGCATATGCAGAAATTGTTTTATTTTGATCATCCACATCGGTGGAAGTGTAATACCAGCCATCTGCTTTCCACACAGTATTCTCCACAGCCATACTGTACTTAACCGCTGCATCGTTACAGTCAATATATACGCTCTCTTCTCCCACTTTATAGTAGCTCATAGACTGCATCCGTTTTTTCCTGTAAATATCCAGAACAACCAGACCATTATCGTCAATCTTATCCAGTTCATCGAAGAAAGCTTTCTTATCCGGAAGTACAGTCCCATTGACCGCCTTTACGATATCATTTTCACGATATCCCAGTTCATAAGCCTCACTGCCCTCCGGCACGGCTGCAAAGTAAATTCCTTCCTGTCCGCTTGCTCCGGTAGATGCCATAACATCCTCATCAACTCCTGAAACAGTAGCGCCTTTCCACTCTTCTTTCTGAATAGAAAGTCTTGATTGAATCTCCTCTGCTGTCAAGGCACGACTCTCAATCATGAAGTCATCAATGAGTCCCTTATAATACTCTCCCGAGCCCCAGTTTGCCTTTCCGATGTAGAGAATGCTGTCATCTCCCAGAATATCTGAAAGTGCATAGTTACTGTTTACTCTGGCTTTCTCTACACCGTTCACATAGATAGCAGTATCTTTTTGTGTGTATACAACACTAATGTTTACCCAGTCGCTTCCCATAGCAGCCTGCGCACTTTGTGGTCTGCTTCCAGAGTTATGATATCTCTCTGCTGTCAGATTACTGCCTGATGCAAAAAGTCCCACATAATCTTCATTATTAGCTACCTGCGGAGTCACGTCCGGTGCTATATAATATAACCAATTATTTGTTCCTGCCTCCGGTTTCGCCTGGAAGGAGATGGTCATTTCCTTCACACCGTTAAGAAGGCTTGTTCCGTTCTCTGCCTTCACTTTCAGATAGTCATAGGTACCGTCCAGATATACAGCCTTTCCATCACCATGGTCCTTCAAGCTGTACTGGCCATACGCTTTGCCATATCCATTCGTGAATCCGCTTTCCTCATCATCAAAAGTAAACTTCGCAAGAACATCTGTCTCTTCCAGTTTCTTTTCTTTTAACGCTTTCTTTGCTGCCTGCAGCTCTTCCTTTGCACTGTCTACCTTTGCCTGTGATGCCTTGCCATCTTTCAGAACAGCTTTTGCTTGTGTAAGAACTTCTTCTAATTTATCAAAGCTTTCTTTTGTATAGAAATCTCTGCTCAGATCTTTGCAGTCATTAACTGCTGCCTGAAGGTCTGCTTTGTCTACATAATCCTTGGAATCTGTTCCTTTTTCTTTGCTAAAGTGTAAAGTAATCTCATCTCCGGCTTTTACATCCATAATAATTTCTCTTCCGCATTTTACCTTCGCACCATTATTTCCTTCAATGACAACACTGCCCCACTCCTGGCCGCAGCTGATGGAAAGTGTCTGATCAATATCGGAGTGAATCTTTGCATCTACCGTTCCTGCTACCTGATCCCAGCTTAAGCTTTCTACCTCTGCACGGGTCCTTGCCATCAGGCCATCCATGCTTCCTGTCTCCCACTGCTCCGGAAGAGACGGAAGAAGCTCAATCTCTCCTGTGTTGGAGAATACAAGCGCTTCATTGATAACAGCCGTCATACCGATAGATGTGTCTGTACAATAAGCAGCAGAACCTCTGTTTGTATTATGATCTGTAACCATAGAAGAATAATAAATATCACTCCTCAGAATCTGATTCAGGGAATCGTATACACCCTGGCTGTCCTTTAATCTTGATTCCACTAATGCATAGTGCATCCAGCCATGTCCTGTGGTCTTCTCTCCGCCAGAATTCAAACGGTTTCTGTTTGCAAGCGACTGTTTTACAGCTGCCGCAAGCTCTTCATCGTCCTGCGTCTCATATGCCGGCCATGCCACATACAGATGGCTGATATGACGATGTCTGTTTTCCTCCAGATAGATTGGTGTCGCCCACTCTCTCAACGCACCGCCTCCGCCGTACTCTGTCTCTACACCCGGCTCACCGTCATACTGGTATTCCGGCAGAAGTGACTGCAGCTTATCCCATTTTTCAATCGCCTTTTCTGAGCCTTTACGTCCGACAGCCTTCTCCAAATCCATAGTCATCTTAAGGCCGTCTCTTGCAGCGGAAATATCCATCGTCGCATTCATGGTTGCCGGTGAATTCCATACATATCCGTTATCAGTCCTGGTAGTATTTTCAGGCGAATAACATGGGATAATCATATATTTCTCTCCGGCTTCTACATCCAGTTCTTTCTTTCCTTTTTCATAGTGCGGATCTCCATCTGCATCCATATAATATTCCGGTGTCAGGAGCTGTTCCCAGAAGTTTGCCTGCTTTGTGAGAAGCGGCAGGAGAATGTCCTCTTCCAGATCCAGATAACCTTTTTCCATCAGTTTATCTACTTCCGCATCGGAAAGTCCGCCGTCCTCTACACCCAGTACTTCTTTTATCTTATAAAGATCTACCTTATCTGAAATCGGAATCTGCTGGTTTCCATAACACTGCCAGTATTCATAGATTGGAAGAAGCAGCCAGCTTGCTCCTGCGTTCCAGTACTGGAACGGGCACCGCCAGTCAGACTCGATACCGATAGCGCTGTCACCATCTGTATTTACAGAAGGCTGGATTGCATCGTGCATCCGATAACTTAAATATGCATTCTCCATCCAGTCGTCCAGCTGCCGGAGTATAAAGTTAATATATCCAACCGGTGCATCCGCCAGGTGTGCCGTATTCATCGGAGCGACCTGAAGATTCACATTGGCATCCAGAGTATAAATGTAACGCCATGCCCCATTAAATTCTCCGGTCCACATCCCACTCAGTCTCGGCGCACTGTAGCCGGAACAGCAAAGCTCTACATAACGCCCCGCATTATAGGCACGCTCTACGAGCGCGTTGTTAAGCTCTGTCGTTGATTTCTGCTTCTGAATCAATGCCTCTGTAGAAGATTTTACATCGCTCTTATCTGCATTCAGATTAAATTTCACTTCGTTAAATTGTTCGCCATGAGCCTTTGCATGCGGCTTAAGAGCCCCCTCATAGCTGAATGCACCATCCGTAGTGTATTTCTCTACGACGGATTTTACATATGCATTCTGTTCATCCAGCAGGTCATACTGCTGTTTATTCCTAAACTCATCAAATGTACACATATCCCATGTACGGTCTGTGCGTTCAATGATATATACTGCATCCGCATCTGTGATCTTGATGCGCGGATCATTGTCTGTTCCCACGTTCTGACTGTCCCTTGGCGTATTATTATTCACAATCTTCTCTTTTGTTCCGCCTACTACGACAACCTGGGCTGTTCCCACATAACCACCGTTTTTGAGTTCGCCCTTGGAATAATCCCCGTTACCCGGATATTTTCCAACAAAAGCAATATAGGAAGCATCATCTGATACAATCTTCTTATACTGCATATTGGTCGGATCACCCCAGAATCTTGCAAGAGATGAAAGATTATCCAGAGAAATCTCCATATTTACCTTTGTTCCGGTAGAAGACTTTTTGATCTCCGTAATCGTTACGTCATCTTCTCTGGATGTAAAGGTCTTTCTCTCCCATTCTCCCTTATCATTCGCATAAGATACGCCTACTTCTGCTGTCTCAAAATCTGTCCAGCGTTCATAATTCGTATACTGACCGCCATTCCGTATAGAAGCATCCATATCCATCCGAAGCTTCGGACCCGGATGAAAAGCGTAGAAGAATCCTCTCTCTATCTGAGGAATGTTGTTCTTCTGTGTCATTACCGACTTTCGATAGACCTCCAGCTGATTATAATAGTCCGGGTTCTCCCTGGTAGACGCGGATGGCATCAGAAGATAAATATTCTGATAAATCAATGTATCACTATAAGGGTATCCGGCATTGATAACTCCATTTTGTCCATTTCCGGAAACCATGCCTTCCCGCCATTCCATATCGCTGTCATTCCATGCAATCTCACTTGGAAGTACATTGGACACGATCCTCGTTCTGGAAGCTGATGTCTCGTATTCCCGGCTCTGCATATAAATCTCATCTGCCGCAAGCGCACGTTCATAGACGGTAAAGCCTGCCAGACGTCCCCCAAACATAGGATCTCCGTCCCATGCCGGTTTGCCGATGTAACCTATGGCATCTGCCGGATCACTGACTCCCTGGGAAAGAATACTCTGAACGCTCTTTCCATGAGACACTTCACCTTTCTGCTCTCCATTGATATACAGTGTCATCTTTCCGTCTGCTGTAAATACTGCTGTTACGGTATTATAAATATTGTTATCCAGCCTGATGCTTCCGTCATTGCCAAGACCAGCCGCACCATCCGCATTTGCCTCAAAGAAGAGTCCCTTTTCTGTTGACGGATGCAGGCGCATATAGCTGCTTCCGCCTCCCTTTGTACCAAGCGTCCAAAGGCCGGAATTCTCACCTTCATTTGCCTTGAATTTTGCACTGATGGTAAATTCTTCTGCCTGAATCAATCCATCCGGGAGCTTCACGTATCCATTAGTACCTGCAAAATCTAAAACAGAATCTCCATCGTCATCCACAATATTTTTCTTTGTCAGATTCACAACTTCTGCATGAAGCCCATGGCCGGTTGCATCTTTTAATTTTCCATCTTGTGTAAATTCCATGGAATAGTCTGCAATCGGTCCTACACCGTCTCTTGTCTTCCAGAGAATCTCTTCTTCCGGCACTGCATAGTTATAAATAGCAAAATCTTTTACCGTTCCACTGAAATAAGGATCATGATTTACATATGCTGGTCTTCCCAGATATCCAATGGCATCACTTCGGTTTGCGCAGGTATTCAAAATATCTTGTATGGTCACGCCCTGCATATCATAGGAACCATATTTCTTACCATTCAGATAATATGTAAACTTTGAGTTATCGATAACCGCAGTTGCAGTTGCATACTTCTCATCACTGTAAGCCACATTGCCCCTTCCGGCCACAATGTTTGCGGTATTCACTCCGGATTCCCACAGGAATGCGTCTCCCTTATCCGTAGTATCCGGGTAAAATCTGAGATAATTCACTCCTTCTGCACTGGCATTTTTAGTACCAAATACGAAGAGTCCTTCATTTGTCTTTGTTCCGATTTTGTAAGTCATCTCAATCGTAACTGCACCGGAATGATCCCCGATACAATCCGGGATTTTTACATACCCGCTTCCATTAAATTTCAAGGCACTGTCCCCTGCATCGTCTGTTATAAAATCAGACTCTGACAGACCAGACAGCTCTGCGTTATACCCATTACCGGATACATCCTTCAGTTTTCCCTCTTCCATAGTCATGTCATAGTGCACCAGCAGCTTATCCTTATCATAAGATTCCACAGGCGCTGCTTTTGCTATCGCCGCCGGGGCAATAACAGAAAAGACCATCGCTGCTGACAGTACAACTGATAAAAGACGGTTTTTCTTCTTCACCTTCATTACTTCCTCCTTTAAAAGAATTTTGCTTTCATTATCAGATAATCTGCGACCTGAAACAATTGATTTTTTTACAATAAAATAGGATAATTTTCCATAAATCTCTGAATAATGATTGATGCTTCTGCGCGGGATGTATTGCCAAGCGGATCCAGGGATTCCTTTGTTCCATCTCCATCCAGGTCTTTACCTGTAATGATTCCTGTTCCTACAGCCCACTTCATAGCTTCTTCTGCGTATCCTGTCACGCTGCCGCCATCTGTGAATTCACTGTAATTAGCAGTTTTGCTCACATCATAGCCTTTCAGCTTCGCATAACGGTACATCATAACTGCCATCTGCTCACGCAGGATGTTATCTGCAGGTCCGAATGTAC
>CALFCS010000142.1 GCA_937950565.1 uncultured Lachnospiraceae bacterium | reverse complement strand
GGTTTGCAAAAAAAATCTCAAAAAATTAGCACTCACCTCTTGACAGTGCTAACAAAAGGTGTTATATTCCACATAGAACAAGGAAACAAAACCTTAACGGGTGTTTTATGTGAGGAGGTATCACTATGAATATAAATAAATTTACTCAAAAATCATTGCAGGCAGTGCAGGATTGTGAACGGATCGCTCTGGAATATGGCAATCAGGAGATTGAACAGGAGCATCTTCTGTATGCGCTTCTGACTCAGGATGACAGTCTGATTCTGAAGCTTATGGAAAAGATGGGAATCGACAAGAACGTTATGATAAACCGTGTAGAGGAAGCTCTCAGGAAGCGGACAAAGGTTCAGGGCGGGCAGCAGTTTGTCGGACAGGATCTGAATAAAGCCTTGATTCATGCTGAGGATGAGGCAAAGCAGATGGGAGATGAATACGTATCGGTAGAGCATTTATTCCTTTCTCTGCTGAAGTATCCCAATAAAGAGATAAAAACAGTTTTCCGTGAAATGGGTATCAAGAGAGAAGGATTTCTGCAGGCCCTTTCCACAGTCAGAGGGAATCAGCGCGTGACAAGCGATCATCCGGAGGAGACATATGATACTCTGAATAAATATGGCTCAGATCTTGTGGAGCGTGCAAGGGATCAGAAGCTTGATCCTGTCATCGGACGTGACAGTGAGATTCGGAATGTCATTCGGATTCTTTCGAGAAAAACAAAAAATAATCCGGTACTCATCGGGGAACCGGGTGTCGGCAAGACTGCAGTTGTGGAAGGACTTGCGCAGCGGATTGTGCGTGGCGATGTGCCGGAAGGATTAAAGGATAAGACCATCTTTTCCCTTGATATGGGAGCGCTTGTTGCAGGCGCCAAGTACCGCGGAGAATTCGAGGAGAGGCTAAAAGCAGTACTTGAGGAAGTGAAGAACAGCGATGGCAAGATTATTTTGTTTATTGATGAGCTTCATACGATTGTAGGGGCCGGTAAGACAGACGGCGCTATGGATGCAGGAAATATGCTGAAACCAATGCTGGCAAGAGGAGAGCTTCATTGTATCGGCGCTACAACATTAGATGAATACAGGCAATATATAGAAAAGGATGCTGCGCTGGAGAGGAGATTTCAGCCGGTACTTGTGGATGAACCGACTGTGGAAGATGCAATCTCCATTCTTCGTGGACTGAAAGAACGCTATGAAGTATTTCATGGGGTTAAGATTACAGACAGCGCCCTTGTTGCGGCTGCAACACTTTCAGACAGATATATTTCGGACAGATTTCTTCCAGATAAGGCGATTGACCTTGTCGATGAGGCATGTGCGCTTATTAAGACGGAGCTGGATTCCATGCCGGCGGAGCTGGATGAGCTGCAGCGGAAGGTGATGCAGCTTGAGATTGAGGAAGCCGCGCTGAAAAAAGAAGAAGACCGTCTGAGCCAGGAAAGGCTTGCACATCTTCAACAGGAGCTGGCAGAGCTCAGAGAAGAGCTGACAGGAAAGAAAGCCCAGTGGGATAATGAAAAGGTTGGCATTGAACGGGTTCAGAAAATACGTGAAGAAATCGAGCAGGTCAATAAAGAGATTGAAAAAGCGCAGAATGAATATAATTTAAATCGTGCGGCGGAGCTTCAATATGGAAAACTTCCACAGCTGCAGAAGCAGTTAGAAGAGCTGGAGGCACAGGTAAAGGATGAAGACAGATCCCTTGTCCATGAGAGCGTGACGGATGACGAAATTGGAAGAATTGTATCGCGCTGGACGGGAATTCCGGTTGCGCGGTTAAATGAAAGCGAAAGAAGTAAGACATTGCATCTGAATGATGAACTTCATAAACGTGTGATTGGACAGGATGAGGGCGTAGAACTGGTGACAGAGGCGATTATCCGTTCAAAGGCAGGAATTAAAGATCCGACCAAACCAATTGGTTCTTTCCTGTTCTTAGGTCCGACTGGTGTCGGCAAAACAGAGCTTGCCAAAGCCTTAGCCGAGAGTCTTTTTGATGATGAAAATAATATGGTGCGGATTGATATGAGTGAATATATGGAGAAATATTCTGTATCACGCCTTATCGGAGCGCCTCCGGGATATGTCGGATATGATGAGGGCGGACAGCTTACGGAAGCGGTGCGGAGAAAGCCTTATTCCGTTGTACTTTTTGATGAGATTGAGAAAGCACATCCGGATGTGTTTAATGTACTCCTTCAAGTGCTAGATGACGGACGGATTACTGATTCACAGGGACGCACGGTAGATTTTAAAAATACGATTTTAATTATGACATCAAATATCGGTTCTTCCTATCTGCTGGATGGAATCGATGAGGACGGTAATATTGCCCCGGCCTGTGAAGAAGCAGTGATGGGAGATTTGCGGGCGCATTTCAGGCCGGAATTTTTAAATCGTCTGGATGAAATGATTTTATTTAAGCCGCTGACAAAAGAAAATATTTATGGCATTATTGATTTGTTAATCGCAGATGTGAACAAACGGCTTGCGGACAAAGAGATTTCCATAGAGCTGACAGAAGAAGCGAAGAAACGAGTGGTAGACGGAGGCTATGACCCGACTTATGGGGCAAGACCGCTGAAACGTTATTTGCAGAAAAATGTAGAGACTTTGGCGGCGAAGCTGATGTTAAAGGGTGATATCGGTACGGGTGAGACGATTGTGATCGATGTGGAAGGCGAAAAACTGATTGCGCGGAGCAGATTTTCAGATAAATCCTAAATTTTGTTTGATTTCTTTCATTTCTGCATATCCTAATCCATGAGGTGATATTTATGGAAACGATATGGACAGAGACAACTGCATTGAAAAAGAGAGAGCCCCTGCAGGGAGATATGGAAGCGGAGGTTGTGATAATCGGCGCGGGTCTTGCAGGCATATTGACAGGATATTTGTTGAAAGAAAACGGGATTCATGCGGTTATATTAGAGGCAGACCGTGTGGCAGGCGGGCAGACAAAGGGCACCACAGCGAAGATTACTTCCCAGCACAACCTGATCTACAGTGATTTAATCCGGGTGTATGGAACCACGAAGGCGCGTCATTATGCAGGCTTCCATGAATGGGCGGTTGAAGAATATGCGCGTGTGGCAGAAGAGAAAAAGATTGCCTGTGATTATGTGCGGTGTGCAGCGAATCTGTATTCCTGTGTAGAAACTGCTGCGCTTGAAAAGGAGGCGGAAGCTGCAAGGTTATTAGGGATTCAGGCGGAGTATAAGACAAAGTGTGAACTGCCGTTTCCGGTAAAAGGGGTACTTGAATATAAGAATCAGGCAAAGGTTCATCCACTGAAATTTATAAAAGGAATCGAAGAAGAACTTCAGATATTTGAAAATACACGTGTTACGAAAGTATTATCCGAATATGAAGGTAAAACAGGACAGCCGGGGAAAAACCGGAGAGTCAGCCGGGTAGTTACAGACCGGGGAATTGTGACTGCAGAGAAAGTAGTATTTGCATGTCATTTCCCGTCTGTAATTGTGCCCGGATTTTATTTTGCAAAAATGTACCAGTCCCGAAGCTATGTGCTGGCGTTAGAAGGGGCGGGAAAATTCCAGAATTATTATCTGGGAATTGACGAGAATGGATATTCTTTCCGGAATGAAGGGGAGCTTTTGCTCATCGGAGGGGAAAGCCATCGGACAGGAAAAAACGAAAATGGCGGGAAATATCAGAATCTTTTGAAGAAAGCAAAAGAATGGTGGCCGGACTGCAAAGTCTTGTATCAGTGGTCAGCGCAGGATTGTATGACGCTTGACCATATTCCATATATCGGACGATTCAGCAGAAGGGAAGACGGATGGTATGTGGCAGACGGCTTTGGAAAATGGGGGATGACGTCTTCTATGGTAAGCGCCAGAATTATTACTTCACAAATTCTTGGAATGAAGGTGCCGGAAGCAGATATATTTTTGCCACAGAGAAAAATTTCTGCTGCCGGGATAAATCGTTTTGTAAAGAATCAGACAGAAGCGGTGAAAGGATTGTTAAGCTGTAAGGATACAAAAAGATGCACCCATCTGGGATGTAAATTATCATGGAATGCAGATGAGAATACATGGGACTGCCCCTGTCACGGCTCTCGTTTCAGCATAGAAGGTAAGGTTCTAAGCGGTCCTGCGGCAAAAGATTTATCTGGAGGGGAGACATTATGAAGGGGAAAAATTTTCATTGGAGAAAAATGCTGGAGGAGCTGCTGACGGATGTTACGGCAGGTATGCTGATTGCAGCTGGAGTTTACAATTTTGCGCTGAATGCAAATTTTCCTGTGGCAGGATTTTCCGGAATTGCGATTATTTTATACCATTTGTTTCAGATTCCTGTAGGAACCGGGATTATTCTGCTGAATATCCCGGTATCTGTGTTTTGTTATAAGTTTTTGGGAAAACAATTTTTCCTGCGCTCGATAAAGACAATGCTGATTTCTTCAGTTCTCATGGATTATGTGGCGCCATTATTTCCGGTATATAGCGGAGAGAGGCTGTTTGCTGCGCTTTGTATGGGCGTCTTATGCGGATGTGGGTTTGCTATTGTTTTTATGCGGGGTTCCTCTACGGGCGGACAGGATTTTATAACGATGTCAATCAAGAAAGTAAAACCACATATTTCTCTCGGAATGATTACAGCAGTGCTGGATATGTCTGTGATCATAGCCGGAAGCCTCCTGGTGTTTCAGGAGGTGGACGGTCTCATCTGCGGGATGATCGTCACTTATCTGGTGGCGACGATTATGGATAAGATTTTATATGGTGTAGACGAAGGGAAAATGACGTTTATTGTGACGGAAAACGGTGAAAAAGTGGCAGAGTATATTGATGAATATTGCGGAAGAGGTTCTACGCTTTTGCATGGAAGAGGCAGCTACTCGAAAAAGAAGAAGGATATTGTCATGTGTGCCTGTAATAATAAACAGATGTATGTCATTAAGAAAAAGATAAGGATGATTGACCCGGAAGCTTTTGTCATTATTATGGAATCGAATGAAGTTGTAGGGGAAGGCTTCAAAGAAGAAATAAAAGATTTTTAGAGAAGACATAAATGCGTTAAGATAGTCAATTGACAAGGGTAAGTATAATAGCGTAATATTGTTTGTATGAGGATTGTAAAAACAAAAGAAAGGGATTAAAAACATGGCAAAAGTAGCATTAGCAGACTGGAAGGAACAATACAGGGATGCGAAGATTGAGTGCATGAGCAGAGATGAGATGTCTGCACTCCAAAGTGAACGTCTTGTAAAACAGGTAAAGAATGTATATGAAAATGTACCATTTTACAAGAAAAAAATGGATGAACTGGGGGTACTGCCCGGCGATATTAAAGGAATTGAAGATATCGGAAAGCTTCCATTTACGACGAAAGAAGATTTGAGGGATCATTATCCGTTTGGACTTTTAGCAGTACCGCAGGAGAAGATTGCCAGAGTACAGGGAACATCAGGAACGACAGGAAAGCTGACGCTTGCAGCTTATACACAGAAAGATGTTGATGTCTGGGGAGAATGTGTAGCCAGAGGGCTTGTGATGGCAGGTCTTTCATCTGCGGATAGAATTCACGTATGTTATGGTTATGGCCTGTTCACCGGAGGAATGGGATTAGACCTTGGAGCGAAGGCATTAGGAGCAATGGCGATTCCGATGTCTGCAGGAAATACAAAGCGCCAGCTTATGTGTATGGAAGACTTTGGTGCAACCGCATTTGGATGTACACCGTCTTATGCAGTATATCTTGCAGAAGCGGCGGCAGAGGCCGGGATTGTAGACCGCCTGCAGCTGAAAGCAAGCATTAATGGTGCAGAGCCATGGACAGATGAAATGCGCAGAAAGATAGAAGACATCTTGAATATTAATACCTTTGACATTTATGGACTGTGTGAGATTACCGGACCGGGAGTTGCAGTGGATTGTATTCATCATAAGGGTCTTCATGTATATGAAGATTATTTCTATCCGGAGATTTTGAATCCGGCTGATCAGACACCGTGTGCAGACGGAGAAACAGGGGAACTTGTATTTACAACCCTTGCAAAAGAGGGTATGCCGCTTCTTCGTTACAGAACCAAAGACCTTACCAGTATTGACCACAGTGTATGTGAATGCGGAAGAACCCTTCCGAGAATCCAGAAATTTACCGGACGTACGGATGATATGAAGGTTATTCGTGGTGTCAATGTATTCCCGACTCAGGTAGAAGCTGCACTTCTTTCTATGGGCGGCGGTGTAGCGCCTCATTATATGCTTATTGTGGATCGTGAAAATAATCTGGATGTATTGACGGTAATGGTAGAAGTGGATGAGAAATATTTCTCTGATGAAATACGTAAGCTTGATGATCTGAAAGCAAAAGTTGGTGCAGTTCTGAAACAGGCGCTTGGTATATCTGTAAGAGTAAAACTGGTAGAGCCTAAGACAATCCAAAGAAGTGAAGGAAAAGCAAAACGTGTGATTGACAACAGAGAGATGTAAGGAGGGAATAAGGTATGGCTAAGACAATTCAGCAGTTATCAGTATTTTTGGAAAACAGAGAAGGCCGTCTTGATGAGGTGCTTAAAGTTCTGGCAGAGAAGGATGTAAATATCGTGGCGCTCAGTCTTGCAGACACATCTGATTATGGAATGCTCCGTATGATCGTATCAGACCCGGAGAAGGGGCGTGCAGCGCTCAAGGAAGAAGGCATTACGGCAATGCTTACGGATGTGGTGGCACTTCGTGTTCCTCATGCGACTGGTTCTCTTAGTAAAGCAATGCATCAGATTGTAGAAGGACAGGTTAATCTGGAATATATGTATGCATTTGCAAATGGAGGAGATGCTGCTGCGGTACTCAAAAGCGATAATCCGGATAAAGTCATTCAGATTTTAGAGGAGAGCGGATTTGGTGTATACAGCGCCGATGAAGCATATAGGGCAAATCAATAAAAACATAATAGAGAAAAATAAAACAACCGGACAGTGTTACTGTCCGGTTATCTTCGGCTTAAAGCTTAGTTACGTTTACTGCCTGAGGTCCCTTAGCACCTTCAGTTACATCGTATTCTACTTCCTGACCTTCCTCTAAAGACTTGAAGCCTTCCATGTTCAGTCCGGAATAATGTACAAATACATCGTTACCACTCTCATCAGAAATAAATCCATAGCCTTTTTGGTTGTTAAACCATTTTACAGTACCCTTCATAGTGATACCTCCATAAAAAAATAAAAGTAAATAAAACTACAATTCGAAATATTTCGAACTATCTGCTTTGTTACTGTATCATGAATTCATAAAAAAGTCAATGGATTCGACACATATTTTGTATTATGTATTTTTCTTGACGAAAAGACTTTTGACGTGTAAAGTAGTAAATAAGGAATAAAATCGTGGGCATGAAAGCATGTCCGGAAAAATTATTTATTAGGGGTAGAGTAAAATGATTACATTGACCGGGAAAAAGATTTCGGAAGGAATCGCGATAGGAAAACTGTCGTTTTATAAAAGAGATATAAAAGAGATTAAAAAAATATATGTCAAAGACGTGGAAAAGGAAATTCAACGTTTTCAGCGTGCAAGAGAAAAGGCGATTGCTGAGCTTAAGGTTCTCTGTGATGTGTCGGAAAGAGAAGTTGGAGAGGCGAATGCAGCTATTTTTGAGATGCAGCAGGAGATTTTGGAAAATCGTGAATGGATTGATGAAATTAATGGTATGATTCTGGAAGAAAAGCTGAATGCTGAATATGTTGTGCAGGCAGCGGCAGAAAAGTTGATCAGCAGTGATGCCTTTCAGGAGAAGGGTTATAATGTCGGGCATGAAGATGATATTCGTGATGTGGCTTTAAGACTTGTGCGGATTCTGTCCAGAATATGGAAGGACAGAATTCTTACGGATGAACCGTTCATTATGGCGGCAAAGGAGTTATATCCAAGTGATACGGTACAGCTTGATAAGACAAAAGTTCTGGGCTTTGTAACGATGTATGGGACGATTAATTCCCATACGGCGGTTCTGGCAAGGACAAAGGGAATTCCGGCAGTAATCGGCCTTGGGGAAGTTTTAAAAGAAGAATACGATGGAAAGACGATTATCGTAGACGGATATGACGGAAAGATATATATTGAACCGGATTATACGACGCTTACAAAAATGAAAGCGCGCCGGGACGCGGGTTTGAACCAGTATAAGAATCTGGAAAGACTGAAAGGAAAAGAGAATGTTACACAGAGTGGCCAGCGTATTGAGATATGTGCAAATGTTGGGACCCGGGAAGATATTGAAAATGTTCTTCGAAGCGACGCAGGCGGAATCGGATTGTTCCGAAGTGAGTTTTTATATATGGAGACAGGAAGAAGACTACCTTCTGAGGAGCAGCTCTTCCAGGTATATAAGCTTGCGGCGGAATCTATGGGTTCCAGCAGAGTTGTAATCCGGACAGCAGACCTTGGCGGAGATAAGATTGCAGATTGTATTGATATCGGAGAGCAGAATAATCCGGCAATGGGACTGCGGGGACTTCGTCTTATGTTTGAAAAAGAAGACATTTTCAAAGAGCAGCTCCGGGCAATCCTGCGTGCGTCTGCATATGGAAATGTGTCTATTATGTTTCCGATGATTACATCTATAGAAGAAGTTACAAAAGCGAAGGGAATGCTGGAAAGAGCAAAACAGAAGTTAAAGGCAGATAAGATACCATTTAATGAAAATATTCAGATAGGAGTTATGATAGAGACTCCGGCAGCAGTTATGATCAGTGGCGAGCTGGCAAGAGAAGTGGATTTCTTCAGTATCGGAACAAATGATTTGACACAGTTTACACTTGGCATGGACCGGAATAATGGAAGAATAAGCAAATATTATGATTCCTGCCATCCTGCGCTGCTTAAAATGATTCGGATTGTGACTAATAATGTACATTTGGAAGGAAAGCATATTAGTATATGCGGGGATTTGGCTGCCGATTTGTCTATGACAGAATTTTTCGTTAAAATAGGAATTGATGAGTTGTCGGTAGCGCCTGTGCAGGTACTTGGACTTAGAAAAAAGATTAGAGATATTCAGTAAAAGAAGGTGCAGATTATGTGGACAAGAGGATTATTGAAAGCAAATGCAAAACAAATGTTTCAAAGAAACTACTGGGAGTGTGTTGTTGTTTCCCTGCTTGTGGGTCTTTTGGCTGCAGGCAGCGGCGGTTCCAGTTTTTCATTTAATTATAACTATAATCAAGATACATACGGACAAGAAATGGGAGGAGCGAGTCATACATTTGGCATTTCTCAGGAAGGATTATTGGCAATGATTGCCGGTATCGTTGTAATTGCAGCGGTGATAGCGATTGCAGCAGTTCTTTTGAGTATATTTGTAGGAAATGTGCTTCTGATCGGCGGATGTAATTTTTACATACGGAACAGGACAGAAAAACCGGGAATAGGAGCAATTCTTTTTGGATTTAAGTCGGGGCATTATGGAAATATTGTTTTGACATTATTTTTGAAAGATTTATTTGTGGGATTGTGGTCACTGCTTTTTGTCATTCCGGGAATAGTAAAGAGTTATGAATACATGATGGTTCCATATATTCTTGCAGAGAATCCGGGAATGGAGAGAAAAGAGGCATTTGCAATTAGCAGGAGAATGATGGATGGACAGAAATGGGATGCTTTTGTTCTCGATCTTTCCTTTTTAGGCTGGGAGATTTTAGGCATTTTTACCTGTGGAATACTTTCAATCTTTTATGTTGCCCCATATGTACATGCAACACATACAGAATTGTATATATTTAATAAAATTAAAGCATATAATGAGGGTTATATAAGATAAAAAGCTTACATTAAAATTTTTTATGTGATAAAATATAATCAGGTGATGGTTATGTATAAAATAGGTGATTATGTAGCGCATTGTAAAGAAGGTATCTGTGAAGTAACAAATATTGGAAAACTTGATATGAGTTGTTCTGACCGGAAAAAAGAGTATTACACATTGAAGCCGTTATATAATGTGGGTGGTGTGCTTTATACGCCAGTTGCAAATGAGCGGGGACAGATCAGGGATGTTGTTACAGCAGAAGAAGCCAGGGCAGTTATTGAGGATATGCCTAATATTGAAGAATTACAGGTGCCGGATGAAAAGAAACGGGAAGAAACTTATAAGAAAGAAATATTTAAAAATCAGTGCAGAGCATGGGTTGCTGTTATGAAAACAACTTATCTTCGTAAGATGAAGCGCCTGGCTTCAGGAAAGAAAGTAATCAATATTGATGATAAGTATTTGAATATTGCGGAAAGCTTTCTTTACGGGGAATTAGCTGTAGCTCTTGGCATGCCAAAAGAAGAAGTAAAGAAATATGTAATTGATTATTTAAATCAATAAAAAGACGGGAAAGATAAAATCCCGTCTTTTGTTATGTGGCACATGTGTTCCCATATCATAGATTGTCTTAAATCATATATTTGCAAAATCTTAAACCATAAAAAATTCTACAATCAATACAGTTATACAGCAGGAGGCAGATACCTGAAACAGGCTGCCGCCTACCCACGCTACGATAATTCCGGCCAGAAGTGCAAGGATTCCAGCAACAGGAACCTGTGTTGCATAAATAATTGCCGGAAATGTCATAACTGCCAGAGTTACATACGGCACATAGTAGAGAAATGACTGTATGAATCGATTTTTTATTTGCTTTTGTATTAATGTAATTGGCAATATGCGGATTAAATAAGTGATTCCCGCCATAATTGCCAGATATATGTAAAAATCAGGCATTATTTCCCTCCTCATTCTTTTCTTCTTGTGAAATCGGGTATAAAAGCGCTCCTGCTGCAGAGATAGCTACGGTCAGGATAATTGTACGGTTACCATCTGAAAAATCCCGTATCACCGGAAGGTAGTAAAAAATATAACTGCACAGGAAGCTGACTGTTACCAATCCTAATATTACTTTATCCTTTCGGGATGGTGGAATAATTATCGCAAGAAACATTCCGTATAGTGCAACACTGAGTGCGCTGACTAACCGCAGCGGCAGCAGGTTGCCCATGATAATTCCCATTGCAGTTCCGGTTGCCCAGCATGGTATGGCAACTGCCATAGCGCCGTAACAATATGCAGGATTTAGGTAACCGGGTCTTGCTATGTAAATACCAAAAAGTTCATCTGTAATATCGAACCCGATTGTAAGACGATGCCAAAACGGCATGGACGGTGAGATGCGCTGACTCAGTGCACAGCTCATTAAAAGATATCGGGCATTTGTAATTAAAGTGATAAGGGCAACTTCAAAATAAGAGGCATGTGCCGCTATTAAAGTGAAAAATGCATATTCCCCGGCTGAAGCGTTGGCAAGTGCGCTGGAAATAAAACCTTGAAATGGAGTTAGTCCGGCGTTTCTGGCAGCAATACCAAGAGAAAATGCAACAGCAAAATATCCGATGCCGATGGGAATTCCATGCTTGATTCCCTGATAGAATGCATTGTTTTTTGTTAAAGTCTTCATATGTTGTATAACCTCGCCGAATGTTCAGATTCATAGAACGCAGTGCGTAATTCAAGAGCGTTCCGCTCTTTCGTGGACATTATACCACAAGGGTATATGTTCTCACTAGGCTCGTGTAATACTTCGCCAAGTGTTCACATTATACCACAATTTTTTTGTTTTTTTAATAGTTTGGGAAAAAAATTATCACAAGATGGTCACAAGATGGTCACATTTTATATGTAAACTTCCATTATCCGCCAGTTATAAATATGACAAAAAATGTTGGGAGTGATGTATATGTGTAGAGGAAAATTTTTCAGAGTTTTATTTTGTGGAATGTTAATAACAATGTTAACATTTACCGGATGTGGTACGCAGAAAGGAAAAAATGAAATTTATTTTTCTGATACGTCTGTGACGGGTACTGTTGAATCTGTAGAGGAAAATGAGATTGTGCTTTCTGTTGGCAGAAATAATAAAATGGGACAAATGCCGGGGGATGGAACACCTTCGAACCAAAACATGAGTGGTAATAAGATGTCACAGCCGCCTGAGATACCACAGGGAGGGCAGAATGAGAATCAGGATGAGAGCCGGGGGCAGGGGGAACAGCAGTCGCCGCCTGAGATGCCGCAGGGAGAGCAAGATAAGAATCAGGATGAGAGCCAGGGGCAGGGAGAACAGCAGTCGCCGCCTGAGATGCCAAATGAGGATTCTGTATCTGTGCATCTTATAATTAAGGATGAATCTGTACTTCAGTCTGAAGAAGGAAAGGAAGTGTCTTTAAAGGAGATAGAGGAAGGTGATGTGTTGACAGTGACAATCAACAAATCTGGCAAAGTGACAAAAGTTACTGTTGGAGAAGAACAGAAAGATGTCGCAGTGAATGTGGAAAATTATGAGTCATTAAAAAAGTTTGCTGAAAACGAAAATGTTTCTGGAGAAACTTATATGTCGAAAGGTACAGATGAGAATACTGTCCATATTTATAATGGAGCTAAAGTAACACTGGAGAATATTGAGGCATATAGGAATTCGGATGATAGCTCAGGCGGGGACGCCTCTAGTTTTTATGGGATAGGAGCCGACTTGCTGGTTAGTGATGGAGCTGCTTATGTATCGGGTGGTAATTATACGACAGATGCAAAAGGAGGGGCAGGCATTTTTGCTTATAATAAGGGAACTGTTTATGTGAAAGATAGTGTTATCCAGACAGAGCAAGATACTTCTGGTGGAGTCCATGTGGCGGGAGGAGGTTCTCTATATGCATGGAATCTGGATGTGGAGACACAGGGAGAATCATCTGCGGCAATCAGAAGTGACCGGGGTGGCGGAACGATGGTGGTAGATGGTGGTAGCTATGTTTCTAATGGAACCGGATCACCAGCTGTATATTGTACAGCAGATATTACAGCAAATAACGCAGAACTCACGGCCAATGGCTCGGAGGCAGTTTGTATAGAAGGGCTAAATACTTTGCGTTTGTATGATTGTGATTTGACAGGTAATATGAGCGATAATGAACAGAATGATTGTACCTGGAATGTAATCGTATATCAAAGCATGTCAGGTGACTCTGAGGTAGGAAACAGTACTTTTCATATGGTTGGTGGAAGTCTGGCTGCTGGAAATGGCGGAATGTTTTATACAACGAATACAGAATGTACAATGCTGCTTTCAGATGTAGATATTACATATTCTGATAATAATGCTTTTTTCCTGCGGTGTACAGGAAATACCAATGCACGGGGATGGGGACAGACAGGAAGTAATGGTTCCCAGTGCAATTTTACCGCAGATTCCCAGAAGATGCTTGGGAATATTATATATGACAGCATCAGTACATTAGATTTTTATATGACGAATGGAAGTACACTTACAGGTGCAGTGGTAGATGATGAGAGTTGTGCCGGAACTGGTGGAAATGGATATTGTAATCTCTATATCAGTGCAGATTCTACATGGACTGTGACTGGGGACAGTACAACAACAGAAATTCATAATGAGGGGACAATAATAGACGGAGAGGGAAAGCAGGTTTCAATCGTTGGAAAAGATGGAACTGTCTATGTAAAAGGGGACAGTCAGTATACAATTACGACCTCTGTCTATGATACAACGGCAGATATGAGTGGTGCGCAGGCAGCCGGAACATTTGCGGATTATCAAGTGGAACAGCCGGAAGAATTGTTGTAGGAGAATGATTAATAGAAGGGCTGTTATAGAAAGGACGGACACCCATTGAAGAGGTCCGTCCTTTCATGGCAGAAATACCAGAAAACAAAATGGCTGGCTATTTTTCAGCAGCTTTTTCAGCATATTCTGTAACTACCAGATCTTCATAAGGAGCACGCTTTGTTAATTCATCAGATTCTTCGAGAATGTCCTGAAGAAGTTCAAAGCTTTCTTTTTCAAAAATCAAATCGGATTTCCAGGTATCCTGATCATAATAGCGGCTAACAATGGTTGTAATTGTGTCAAGGTCAGTTTCTTTAAACTGAGGAGAAATGACAGAAGCTATTTCTTGAGGGGTATGCGACTGTACATAATCCATACCTTTCTGTAATGCATTTGTAAATGCCTGGATAATTTCAGGATTTTCTTTAATATAGCTTTGCTTTGCAGAAAATGCAGTATAGGGCACATAGCCACTGTCGGTACCGAGAGAGGCTACAACAAAGCCTTTTCCCTCTTTTTCAAGATTCGTCGCCCCTGGTTCAAATTCAACGGTGAAATCTGCCTGCCCTTCGGAAAAAGCAGCGGCAGTAGAACCAAAATCAATATTTTGATTGATTTTAAGGTCTTTGGCAGGGTCAATATTGTTTTTTTTCAAAATGTATTCAAATACCATTTCTGGCATACCACCTGCCTGCCATAATATCAATGTAAATTTGGTTCATAATTAGTCATCAATTTACGGATTTCATCTTCAGATTTGATAATTGTATAAGGTTTCAGTGAATTATCGGTTGGTTCCAGAATTTTCATATCAATCAGCAGAGCAATATATGGGAGTATACTTTTCTTTGATTTTGGAAAACCAATCTCCGTCAGCGCCTTGGACAAGAACTTTGCTGAAGTGTAATCTCGCCTGTCTTCAAGAATCAGCCGCATTGTATGATAAATGATTTCATTTTCCCTACGATTCATTTCCAGTGCAGGGTGGTATTTAATAAGACCGGATAAAGGATACTTTAATTTGATTTCAGGGAAACCATCTCCATCCACTTCTATGCGTTCAATGAGGATTTCAACATCCTTACGTGTAAGAACATTGCTACTGATGATTTTATCCATCACCTGTAAGGCATTTGGAAATTTTTCTTTTATATTCCCATTTTCCAGATTAGATACATTTAGTGTCGATAACTGCATTTCAAATCGGTGTATTCGGGCAAGAAGATCTTTTTGCAGAGAATCGTATGTTTCGTTAAGAACAGCGGAAAACTCAGGGGCTTTCATCAGGTCTCTCTGCTTCTGGGTAAACAGACCTTTTAGCAGCTTCTTTTGTTCTTCTATAGTATTTTGCAAATCTATTCGTTTTTGTCCTGCCGACTTTTTTTGTGATTCGAAATCTTGAATATTATAACTTGAGATAACTTCGCTTAAAGAGTCCCTGCATAATTTGATATAATGAATCATGTCATCCATTAAATCTTCTTCTTTGATCAGATGTGCTTTAGAACAATATCTTTTTCCTTTAGTGTTGTAAGTAGTACAGATATAATATTTTCGTGTGCGGGCGGATGTCTCACGTTTAATTGGAGTCAGGCGGCTGCCGCAGTCCTTGCAGTAAAGGCAGCTGCCAAAGGGGGATGGTATCCCAGAACTGAGCCATTGCTTATGACTACCTCGATAATTTCCTTTCACACGTTTCTCTTTCATATCCTGAATCAAGTTAAAAGAAGATTTGTCTATGATTGCCGGATGATTATTTTCGAAGATGTATTGCTCATCGTTCGGTACTCGTTTATCTCTTCCATGCACTGTAGAACGGGTGCGTTTTCGAAGGCGGAGCGTTCCAATATAAAAATCGTTGGCAAGTATATCTTTTACCATAGAGTCAGACCATTCAGTAGCAATCTGTCTTTTGCAGATATGTCCTTCTTTAATTTCTCGTTCGTGGCGAATCATAGAGGGGGTGGGTATTCCTTCCTCTGTCAGATGATTTGCGAGTTTACGATAACCGAAACCTTGCAAATATAGTTCATAAATTATTTTTACATATTCTGCTTCCTTTGGTGAAATTTCTATAACTGTTTTGTCTTTTTCGTTTCTTTTATATCCAAAAGGCGGATAGGTTATCAATGTCCCTTCTTTCTGCCTTGCTTCAAGGGCACGACGGATTTTCTTGCTGGTATCTTTTACATAGCGTTCGTTATACCATGTCTTAATCCCAATTGTATCATCCTCTGGACTACTTGAATCATAATTATCATCTATAACAATGAGCCGTTTTCCACGTTCCTGGAATTCATCTAAAAGAAGAAGAACTTTCGCATTGTGGCGACCAAGACGGGAAAAGTCTTTGACAAATACGATATTGATATCTTTATCTAAATCCTTTATTAACTGATTGAATCCGGGACGGTCGAATTTATAACCGGAAATACCATCATCTTCATACCAGCGATCAATCACAAGTTCCTGTTCGGCTGCAAATTGGTTGATAATTAATTTCTGATTTTCAATAGAAACATAATTTTGTTTGTCATCATCCCTTGATAGACGTACATATCCAGCGTTCATAAATTCCCTTCCTTTCTTTGGAAATATAATATTTTGAATAATGTTAAATAAGGAATCTGTTAAATTTGTTTTTAGTCATTAATATGATTCTTTATAATTGCCTTCAATCCGTCATGAATGTTTTTCTCATCTTGTCCATCCAGATATGTGACAACTCGAAATCTTAGTTTCCGATATTTTTCTTTTGCCTGTTCAAATGTTTCTTGTGTCGGGTAGTCATTTCTCCAGAGGTAGTAGGTAGGTTTCCCCATATCATGTCACACCCTATCCTATTAATCATTGGTTAATCTATGAATTTTCTGTTGCATTGTTGCATGTCCATTTACAGTTTTTTGGCTAAATGAGAATTCAGGCCAATAATGGTTATTACATTATGGTTTTCGAGAAGACTTACGGTATTCACGGAGAGAGTGATTTTGTAGATGATAGACATTCGGAAATTGTAAATTTGCAATTGTGACAGATGATAAAATGCGATATGATATAATACAAGACAAGTAAGTGCATAAAAGATGCGGACTTTAATGAAATGGACATGAGGTGGACAAGATAATAATGGGGGAGAAGCTTGAAGATGAAATTAAAATCAGAAAAGAAGAAAAAGAAGATATTTATTGTGGATAGAAGAAAACGTATTGAATACCTTGTTGTTACTCAGTGTGTGTTAATTACTGGATTTGTTATTTATGGATTTGTAGGAGGTATGGGACCACTTATAGATAATAATGCATTAAAATCTTTTTTGTTTTTTGGATGTTTAGGGGGATTTGGCTTTAGTATGCTTGTCTCAACATTAATATTAGCAACAAGATTTTTCTCAAATAGAAAATTGGGGTTTAAGATAGTTGCGGCTTGTCTTTGGCCTATTACGGCTGGATGTGTCGTATATGTCGGAGTACTATGCTATTTTCCGTATCAGGTTTATAATGTCGTGAAAATTCTTACGGAAAAGCAGCAGCAACAATAATTCGGTTGTAAATAATTACTATAGATTCAAGATTTACATTGTTTGGTGAACAACACCTTTTCGCCCTCCAAGAACAGTTTTATCTTTTAATTTATCCCAGGTAAAGTCGGGCATTTTTTCACGGGCAACGAGGAAGTTCCCTGCACGTTGGGTAAGTTGGGCAAAGTTGACAACATAATCTTTTGCTCCTTCATTATATGTGTATATAGATGCTTCTGAACCCATAAAACCAATATCTGCGCTGCCGGATATTACAGCAGTCATTGTTTTATCTGCACCAAATCCAGTTACAAGTTCCAGGTCAATTCCTTCTTCAGTAAAATACCCTTCTTCTATAGCGACATACATAGGTGCATAAAAGATAGAGTGGGCTACCTCATTCAGAGTAACTTTAGTGGCTGTTGGAAGTGTTTTTTCCTGAGTGGTCTTAGCTTCAGATACAGGGTCAGAGGCAGCTTCATCTTTGGAAGAGCATGCTGGAAGCATAGATACAGTTACGGCAGTGACAAGAAATAATGACAGTAAACACTTTTTCATAGAATCCTCCTTAAAAATTCTGATAGATATTGTGAGTGTTTCAGAAGGGGTTCTCTGCTTTTGCGAGAAAACATTCCTTTATGTTCTAATATATTCTGGCAGAAGGAGAATGTGCAATCTGCATCGGGGAGACTGAATGAAAAGAAAAAGAGAAGTCCTTTCTGCTTAAGAACTTCTCTGAATATATATGGAGTATACGGGATTCGAACCCGTGGCCTCAACAATGCGAATGTTGCGCGCTCCCAACTGCGCTAATACCCCATAAGGAGATTATAACACAATTGGGAAAAGATGAAAAGAAATTTTTATTTTTCCTGATATTTTAATGCTGCTTCAATAAATCCTTTAAAGAGTGGATGTGGCCTGTTTGGACGGGACTTAAGTTCCGGGTGGGCCTGGGTTGCAATAAACCAGGGATGTTCCGAAATCTCGATCATTTCTACAATTCTGCCGTCCGGCGACAAGCCGGATAATTTCATGCCGTGTGCAGCAAGCTGGTCACGGTAATCATTGTTTACTTCATAGCGGTGCCGGTGTCGTTCATCAATCCGCTCCGTTTTATATAATTCGTAAGCTTTTGATGTTTTATCAAGGATACATGGATAAGAGCCAAGCCTTAATGTTCCGCCGATATCTTCAATACCGACTTGCTCTGGCATAATGTGAATAACCGGGTGGGTTGTGTTTGGGTCTAATTCTGCACTGTGTGCATCGTGAAAGCCAAGTACATTCCTTGAAAATTCTACAATAGCGAGTTGCATTCCAAGACAAAGCCCCAGAAATGGAACATTATGTGTACGGGCATATTTGATTGCTTCAATCTTTCCGTCAATCCCCCGCTTTCCGAAACCGCCTGGTACAAGAATTCCGCTGACATCTGCAAAAAGTTTATCTGCGTTATCTGAGGTGACTGTTTCAGAATTAATCCATTTTATATTTACGGTGGCGCGGCTGAAGATGCCGCCATGTTTCAGAGCCTCTACAACGCTGATATAGGCGTCATGAAGTTCTACGTATTTTCCTACAAGAGCAACTTGTACTTCTGTATTTGGATTTTTTAAATAATCTACCATTTCCGTCCAGTCTTTTAAGTCTGGTTCCGGGCAGGGAAGATTTAAACATTCACAGACAACACCGGCGAGATTTTCTTTTTCCATAGCAAGCGGCGCTTCGTATAAATAATCAACGTCAAGATTTTGAAGCACATGGTTTGCAGGAACATTGCAGAACAAGGAGATTTTGTCCCGGATACTCTGGGTCAGAGGGTATTCTGAACGGCATACAATAATATCAGGCCAGATACCCATTCCCTGAAGTTCTTTAACGCTTGCCTGCGTTGGTTTTGTTTTCATTTCTTGTGAAGCTTTTAAATATGGGATTAGAGTTACGTGAATCAAAATCACATTTTCGCGTCCCATTTCATGCTGGAATTGCCGGATTGCTTCCAAAAACGGCTGACTTTCTATATCGCCGACAGTTCCGCCGACTTCAATGATTGCAACCTCTGTGTTTTCAGCGGAAGGATTCCGGTGAAAACGTGATTTGATTTCATTTGTAATATGTGGAATTACCTGAACGGTACCTCCGCCAAAGTCTCCGCGGCGTTCTTTTTGCAGTACAGACCAATAAACCTTACCAGTTGTTACGTTAGAATTTTTACTCAGATTCTCGTCAATAAACCTCTCATAATGGCCAAGATCCAGGTCCGTTTCTGCACCGTCATCAGTTACAAATACTTCTCCATGTTGAACAGGGTTCATGGTTCCGGGGTCGATGTTGATATAAGGGTCGAATTTCTGCATGGTCACAGTATATCCGCGCGCTTTGAGCAGGCGCCCAAGTGAGGCGGCTGTGATGCCTTTGCCAAGCCCTGAAACTACTCCGCCTGTAACAAATACATATTTTACTGCCATAGTTTCCTCCTTAAATGATTCGATTTTATCAAGTATATCCCCCAAAAAATATGTTAAAATTATACACCTGTTCCGTTAAAAAATACAGAGTTTTTTTCATATTTTGCTTCATAAGTTGCCTGTATGGACAGCTTTTGGAACTGCTTCATATCTACCGCGCTTACCATAACAGAAGTATGTACCTGGCATCCTTTCAGCTTAGGAATCTGGTCGAGAGCCTTTTGAGCTGTCGGATCAGATGCAGCGCTTACAGACAGTGCAATCAAAACTTCATCTGTATGAAGTCTTGGATTTTTGCTTCCGAGATATTGTGTTTTTAGTTTTTGTATTGGTTCAATTGCTCCCGGAGAAATAACGTGTTGTGTATGTTCAATACCCGCCAGTTCTTTCAGCGCATTGAGAAGAAGTGCGGCGGAGGCACCTAAAAGTGCGGATGTTTTTCCGGTAATAATCCGCCCGTCATGAAGCTCCAGTGCGGCAGCAGGTCCTCCGGATTCTTTCTCACGCTTTAAGGCAGCATCAACGACCGGTCGGTCGTGAATCGTAACTCCTGCCTGATTCATAAGCATTTCTAATTTGCAGACTTCATCATCGGAGCATTCGCCCAGAAGAAATCTTCTTAACGATGCATAATATCTGCGAATGATTTCCTGATTTGAAGCTTCTTTACACACAGTATCATCGCAGATACAGTTTCCGGCCATGTTTACCCCCATATCTGTAGGAGATTTGTAAGGGCTTGTACCATAAATTCGCTCAAAAATAGCATTTAATACCGGAAATATCTCTACATCGCGGTTATAGTTTACTGTAGTTTCTCCATAAGCATCCAAATGGAATGGATCAATCATATTTACGTCATTGAGGTCCGCGGTAGCCGCTTCATAAGCAAGGTTTACCGGATGCTTCAGTGGAATGTTCCAGATAGGAAATGTTTCAAACTTGGCATATCCGGCACGAATCCCTCTTTTATGCTCATGATAAAGCTGTGAAAGGCAGACAGCCATTTTTCCGCTTCCTGGTCCCGGAGCCGTTACAACAACGAGAGGTCTTGAAGTTTCAATATAATCATTTTTTCCATACCCGTCATCACTTACGATAACGGGAATATTGGTTGGATATCCGGGAATCGGGTAGTGACGGTATACCCGTACTCCCATTTTTTCCAATCTTTTTTTAAATAAGCGGGCGCTTTCCTGGTTGCTGTATTTGGTAATTACAACACTGCCTACAAAGAGTCCTTGTTTTTTATAAATATCCATGAGACGAAGCACATCAGAATCATAAGTGATACCAAGATCGCCGCGGATTTTGTTGCGTTCAATGTCCTCTGCACTTATTACAATGATGATTTCGGCATGGTCAGCCAGTTGTTTTAGCATACGGAGTTTGCTGTCCGGGCAGAAGCCAGGAAGAACTCTGGACGCATGATAGTCATCAAACAATTTTCCTCCAAATTCCAGATACAATTTATTATCGAAATGCTGGATACGTTCCTTGATATGTGAAGATTGCATCTGAAGATATTTTTCATTATCAAATCCGATTTTCATATAATTTCCCCTTTGAGTATTCTTCTGACTGCATGAAACAATCACATTCCAAGTATACTACATAATATAGGAAGTTTACAATCTTTTCATAATCTTTTTATTGATTTCTAAGTAGGCTGTCCGTATAATGAAATGGTAATACAGGAGGAGAAAAATGGACAACCAGAATAGAAATAATCAAAACCGAGGGAATCAGAACAATTCGAATTTTAATAAAAATAACAAACCTGGTTTTTCTTTTGTAATCATTGTTACCATGGCAGTAGCGCTCATGGTGATGGCATTGTATAATTTCCGTGGAGATGGATCGGATAAGGAAATTAGCTATGACCAGTTTTTGAAAATGGTTGATGATGGAAAGGTCGATAAGGTTGAGGTGCGCAGTGACCGGCTTGTGATCACAGAGAAGAAAGAAAAGGGAGAGCGGCTTACAAAAGAGTATTATACCGGTGTTATGCGTGATGATACACTTTCAGAACGACTGTATAAGGCTGGTGTAGAATATACGCAGGAAATTCCGGATACGACTTCTATGATTGTAGTTCAGACAATTGCTACATTTCTTCCAATCGTACTGTTTTTTGGCGTACTTATCTATATGACGCGTAAGATGTCAAAAGGCGGCGGCATTATGGGAGTTGGAAAAAGCAATGCAAAGATGTATGTAGAAAAAGAGACCGGGGTAACCTTTCAGGACGTTGCCGGACAGGATGAGGCAAAAGAGTCGCTCCAGGAGGTTGTGGACTTTTTGCATAATCCGGGAAAATATACCAGTGTTGGTGCGAAGCTGCCAAAGGGAGCGCTTTTGGTAGGGCCTCCGGGAACGGGAAAGACACTTCTTGCAAAGGCAGTCGCAGGGGAAGCGAAGGTTCCATTTTTCTCATTATCCGGCTCCGCATTTGTGGAAATGTATGTCGGAGTAGGAGCGTCAAGGGTTCGTGATTTATTTAAGCAGGCACAGCAGATGGCTCCGTGTATCATATTTATCGATGAGATTGATGCAATCGGTAAAAGCAGAGATAACCAGCTTGGAGGGAATGATGAGAGAGAGCAGACGCTGAACCAGCTGTTGGCAGAGATGGATGGATTCGAGAGTAATAAAGGTCTTGTGCTCCTTGCTGCAACGAATCGTCCGGAGATTCTTGATCCGGCGCTTCTTCGTCCGGGAAGATTTGACCGCCGGATTATTGTAGAAAAACCGGATTTAAAAGGACGTGTGGATGTATTGAAGGTACATTCCAAGGATGTAAGAATGGATGAAACGGTTGATTTGGAAGCCATTGCGCTTGCAACCTCAGGAGCGGTGGGTTCAGACCTTGCCAATATGATAAATGAAGCTGCGATTAATGCGGTAAAGCATGGGAGAAAGGCAGTGTCACAGAGTGATTTGTTTGAGGCAGTAGAGGTTGTGCTTGTGGGCAAGGAAAAGAAAGATCGGATTATGAGTCAGGAGGAACGCAGGATCGTTTCTTATCACGAAGTGGGCCATGCGCTTGTGAGTGCACTGCAGAAGGATTCGGAACCGGTACAGAAGATTACTATCGTCCCGCGTACAATGGGGGCGTTGGGGTATGTGATGCAGACGCCGGAGGAAGAGAAGTTCCTGAATACAAAGAAGGAATTACAGGCAATGCTGGTAGGACTGCTTGCAGGCCGCGCAGCAGAAGAGGTTGTATTTGATACCGTGACGACCGGCGCAGCAAATGATATTGAAAAAGCGACCAGCGTGGCAAGAGCGATGATAACACAGTATGGTATGAGCGAGAAATTTGGCCTTATCGGTCTGGAGTCAATTCAGAATCGCTATTTGGACGGAAGGCCGGTAAGTAATTGCGGGGAGGCAACAGCTTCTGAGATTGATAAGGAAGTTATGGAAATATTGAAGGCTTCTTATGAGGAAGCGAAGGCGCTGCTCAGGGAGCATAGGAAATCTCTGGATAAGATTGCAGATTTTCTGATAGAGAAGGAAACCATTACGGGAAAAGAGTTTATGGAAATTTTCCATGAAGTAGAAGGAATTAATCCGGAGGATGGGAAAAAGCAGGAGGAAAGAATTGCAATGTCTCCGGTAAGTCTGGAAGAATAGAAAGCAAAAGAAAGAAAAAGGCGCCGATATTACGGCGCCTTTATTTGGGGGAAGTAAGATGTTTGACATTCAGGAGGAATTAAAAAAACTGCCTGGAAAACCAGGTGTTTATTTGATGCATGATGAAAAGGATCATATTATCTATGTGGGAAAGGCGATTAGTCTTAAGAACCGTGTACGGCAGTATTTTCAGAGCAGCAGAAATAAAGGTGTGAAAATTGAGCAGATGGTGACGCATATCCGGCGCTTTGAGTATATTGTAACGGATTCGGAACTGGAGGCTCTGGTATTGGAATGTAATCTGATTAAGGAGCACCGCCCTAAATATAATACCATGCTTATGGATGATAAAGCATATCCGTTTATTAAGGTGACGGTAGGGGAAGCTTTTCCAAGAGTAATGCTGGCGAGACAGATGAAGAAAGATAAAGCGAAGTATTTTGGCCCATATACAAGTGCAGGTGCAATAAAAGACACGATTGAGTTGCTTCGTAAACTTTATCATATCCGAAATTGTAATCGAAGACTTCCAGCGGATGTTGGAAAAGAACGGCCCTGCCTCAATTATCACATCCATCAGTGCTATGCACCCTGCCAGGGATATATTTCTGAGGCAGAGTACCGTAAGGAGATAGAAGAAGTGCTGCATTTTCTGAATGGGGATTATGATTTGATTTTGAAAAAATTAGAGAGCAGCATGGAAGCGGCATCAGAAGCGTTGGAATTTGAAAAAGCGATTGAATATAGGGAAATGATATCCAGTGTGCGGAAAATTGCGCAGAAGCAGAAGATAACAGATACGGCGGGAGATGACAGAGATATTCTGGCCGTTGCCTGCGAAAAGGAAGATGCGGTGGTGCAAGTGTTTTTTATTCGTGGAGGGCGCCTTATTGGACGGGACCATTTTTATTTGAAGATTTCGGAAGGTGAGAAGAAGAGTGAAATACTTTCCAGTTTTATTAAACAATTTTATGCCGGGACACCTTATATTCCTGCGGAGCTCATGCTTCAGGAAGAAGTAGAAGATAGAGAAGTGATTGAGGAGTGGCTTGGAAGAAAACGGGGGCACAAAGTGCATTTGAGAGTGCCGCAAAAGGGCAAAAAGGAAAAGCTGGTTGAACTGGCAGAGAAAAATGCTTCCCTTGTTTTGAGTAAGGATAAAGAACGGTTGAAAAGAGAAGAAGGGCGGACGACAGGGGCTGTCAGAGAGCTGGAGGAACTGCTCGGTCTTACAGGGATCGTGCGGATGGAGGCATATGATATCTCTAATACAAGCGGATTTGCATCGGTTGGTTCTATGGTGGTATATGAGAGAGGAAAGCCAAAAAGGAATGATTATCGTAAGTTTAAAATTAAGAGTGTAACCGGGCCGAATGATTATGCAAGTATGGAAGAGGTGCTCAACAGGCGTTTCCTTCATGGATTGAAGGAGAAAGAAGAAGGAAAAGAGCTGGGAGGTTTTACTGCCTTTCCGGATTTAATCCTTATGGATGGTGGAAAAGGGCAGGTAAATATTGCATTAGAAGTGCTGGATAAGCTTCACCTGGATATTCCTGTTTGTGGAATGGTAAAAGACGACCACCATCGGACGAGAGGATTATATTATGAAAATGAAGAAATTTCTATTGACAGAAATTCTGAAAGTTTTCGCCTTATTACAAGAATACAGGATGAGGCCCACCGGTTTGCGATTACCTTTCACCGGGAACTGCGCAGCAAAGGGCAGGTGCATTCTGTACTGGATGACATTCCGGGGGTTGGTCCTGCCAGACGTAAGGATTTGATGCGTCATTTTGAAAATATCGATGCTATAAAAAATGCAACGGTAGAAGAACTGAAGGAGCTTCCTTCTATGAATAAAAAATCTGCGGAGGATGTATATAAATTTTTCCATTAATGTGATATGATATTCATATATTTAGAACGAAAAGGAGAAAGCATATGACAGCAAATAAAGTTGATATGAAAGCACTTGTGGAACGAATGAATCTTAAAAATCTTACGCCGGATGTGGATTATTCAGATAAAGCGGTAATCATTCCTGACATTAACCGCCCGGCTCTTCCACTGACAGGGTTTTTTGATGCGTTTGATTCCAGAAGGGTACAGGTAATTGGAAATGCGGAGTATAACTATCTGAAGACATTGGATGATGAGAGAAAAGAAACCATATATGACCAGTTTCTTGACAATGAACTTCCATGTATTGTGTTCTGCCGTTCACTTGAACCGGATTCTATACTTATAGAAAAGGCAGTAAAAGCGAATATTCCGTTATTCCAGACGGAACTTCATACATCAGAATTTACGGCGGAGATTATCCGCTGGCTGAATGTAGCACTTGCACCATGTATTTCCATTCATGGCGTGTTGGTAGATGTATATGGTGTTGGTGTTTTGATTATGGGAGAAAGCGGCATTGGTAAGAGCGAGGCTGCATTAGAGCTTATTAAGCGTGGACACCGTCTTGTCAGTGATGATGTAGTGGAAATCCGTAAGGTCAGTGATGAAACCCTGGTAGGACAGGCGCCTGATATTACTAGGCATTTTATTGAACTGCGTGGAATCGGTATCGTAGATGTGAAAATGTTATTTGGTGTGCAGAGTGTAAGAGAGACGCAGAATATTGATTTGGTGATAACTCTTGAAGAATGGGACAGAGAGAAGGAATATGACAGACTCGGGCTGGAGGAGCAGTATACGGAATTCCTTGGAAATAAGGTAGTATGTCATCAGCTTCCGATTCGTCCGGGAAGAAATCTTGCCATTATTGTTGAGACGGCCGCGATTAATCACAGACAGAAACAGATGGGATATAATGCCGCTCAGGAGTTATATAAGCGTGTGCAGGCGAATCTTACCAGAAAATAACAGATGTCCGGGAGGAGATTAAGGTGAAATATTGTTTTGGGGTGGATATTGGAGGAACCACTGTAAAGCTGGGGCTTTTTACAGAAGAAGGCACACTCCTGGATAAATGGGAAATCAGAACCCGCAGAGAAAATGCCGGTGAAGCAATTCTTCCGGATGTGGCGGATTCATTGAGGAAGAAGAGAGAGGAAAAAGATATAGCCATTTCCGAAATCATAGGAATTGGTGTTGGCGTTCCGGCTCCGGTATCAGCGGATGGGATTGTAAGAAACACCGTGAATCTTGGATGGGGATACAAAGAAGTTAACAAAGAATTAAAAAAGTTAACAGGTCTTGAAGTGGTAACCGGAAATGATGCAAACGTGGCGGCCCTTGGCGAAATGTGGCTTGGCGCTGGGAAGGGCCAGAAAAATATGATTATGGTAACACTTGGAACTGGAGTTGGCGGAGGCATTATAACAGATGGCAGGATTATGACCGGAGCAAATGGAGCAGCGGCAGAAATCGGGCATATCTGTGTGAACGATGCAGAAACGGAAAAATGTGGATGCGGGAAGACCGGATGTCTGGAGCAATATGCATCAGCAACCGGGATTAAGCGGCTTGCTGCGATAAGACTTTCTCAGGATGAAGAACCTTCTGTTTTGCGGGAAGTGCAGGAGCCGGATGCAAAAGCAGTATTTGATGCTCTTAAGAAGGGTGATGCGGTGGCGGAAGAGATTGTGGAACAATTTGCCGCTTTTCTGGGATATGGGCTTGCCAATATAGCTGTCATTACAGATCCGGCATTGATTGTAATTGGAGGCGGGGTGTCCAAAGCAGGAGGCATAATGCTTCCGTATATAAAGAAATATTTTTTAGAAAAGGCGTTTTTTGCAAATCAGGATACAAGATTTGTTATTGCGTGTCTGGATAATGATGCAGGCATTTGTGGCGCGGCAAAGCTTATGATTGATAATCAGAAGGCAGAGATGTAAATGAAAAAATACGCTTACGGATGTTCAGATTCGTAAGCGTATTTTTTTCATTTTATTTAATGGTAAAATCATGTTTCAGTAGTTGGTTCCTGTGGAGTATCCGGCGTTTCCGGAGTGGTTGGCTCGGGTGTTTCCGGAGTGGTTGGTTCGGGTGTTTCTGTCGGTCTGCCTGGACGCTGGGTTCCGGTGTGATTTCCGGATTCCTCATCGTCCTCGTCGTCATCGTCTTCCGTGTTTTTATCGGTCTTCTTTTTATGGCCCGGACAGTATTTTGTAGGTATGCTGTCTTCTGTAAAATATTCTGTAGCAGTAGGACAACCCTTTCCCGGAAGAAGTCCGGAGTAGCTGCATACCGTTTTCTTAACCATATGGGCGGTTGAATCAAATTCTTTATATTCCAGTGGTTCATGAATTCTGCTCATGATACCCTTCCAGATTCTGAAACGGAAAGTAGTATCGGAGTTACATTGTTTATTGTCGTCATATCCGCCCCAGACAGCACAGGTATAATACGGTGTAAAGCCACAGAACCACAGGTCTTTGTTGGAAGTAGTAGTACCGGTTTTTCCGGCTACCGGCATATCATTCAGCCGGCATCTTGTACCTGTACCGCTTTTTACGACTGTCTCAAGTGCGCTTGTAAGAAGAGCAGCAGTGCTTTCTTTCAGTGCACGATGGCTTTCAGCAGTTCCATCTAACAGTACATTGCCGTCATGATCTAATACCTTTGTATACAAAGTCGGTTTGTTGTATACGCCGCTGTTTGCAATTGCAGCATAGGCGCTGCATAATTCGTAATTGTAAACACCTTCTGTCAAACCGCCAAGTGCAAGGGTCTGGGTAAGATCTGTAAAGATACCGCCGGAGGTTTCTTTTGACTTTACAAGAGTGCTGATACCAAGTTTTTCACAATATTCAAATCCCAGCTCTTGTGTAACTTCATCACTGACCTGAACTGCACAGGAGTTCAGAGAAAGTGCGATTGCTGTACGCATTGTAACAGGTCCTTTGCTTCCCTTGATTGTTTTACCGCCTTTGATTTTATATGGTACGTCATTGATGACGGTCGATAGTGTCATATCACATGCATCAATTGCAGGGGCATAAGCGGCCAGAACCTTGAAGGTAGAACCGGGCTGCCGTTTGGAGCCTTTATAGGCACGGTTCAGACCAAGGCTGGTAGTCTTTTGCCCACGGCCGCCGACCATTGCTTTTATCTGGCCTGTGGATTGATCCATAATTGTTACAGAAGCCTGAGGTTGGGGAGAAATGTTAATTACTTCATCGTAAACATCGCCTTCCCGTGCAATGGTTGATTTCCATTCTGCTATCATGGCATTCGCGGCATCAGGACTGGAGTATAAAAGTCCCTGTTCTTTTTTATGGGCAGTTTTTGCATACTGCTTAATATGGGTGGAACCGTAATTTTCCACAGATCCGTCTGCACGTGTGACGGTAAGTGCATAATCAAGCCCATATTCTTTTAGTCTTGGATAATTGGAGTCATTATTCATTTCTTCATCGCAAATCTGCTGCATGGCAAGATTCTGTGTGGAGAAAATGCTTAATCCTCCGCTGTATACTGCATTGTATGCCTGGCTTTCGGTAAATCCGCACTGCTCCTGAAGATCTGTCATAATCTGGTCGGAAAGTGCATCTATAAAATAACTGTAAGGATTTGCAGCACCTGTATTGGCGGCGGCAGCTTGAATCTGCGCGTATACATCTTCTGCAATAGCGGCATCATAAGCGGCCTGGTCAATCCAACCTTGCTCCAGCATATTCCGCAGGACTTTGTCACGACGCTGTCTGTTGCCCTCCGGATTCACAATTGGGTTCAGACTGGAAGGACGTTGTGTGATACTGGCAATGACGGCACATTCAGAAAGTGTGAGGTCACTGACATCTTTATTAAAATAACGCTTGGCAGCAGACTGTACACCCAGGGAGTTCTGTCCCAGGTTAATGGTGTTCAGATATGCTTCCATAATCTCATCTTTGCTCATTTGCTTTTCGATTTGCAGTGCAAGATATTGTTCCTGAAGTTTTCTCTGTGCACTGTCAAAAAACGTTGCCTCATTAATAAAATTGGGGAAGACATTGTTTTTAATTAGCTGCTGTGTCAGAGTACTGGCTCCTTCTTCACTGCCGAAAAGAGTAGAAACTGCCGCACGGGCAATACCCTGCACATCAATACCGTTGTGTGTGTAAAAACGCTCATCCTCAATGGCAACAAATGCATGCTGCAGATCCAGAGGAATTTCACTAAGTGGCTTGTACACACGATTTGAGCCTTCTGCAACAAAACGTTCAATTTCTGTTGTCCCATCATCAGCATATACAAATGTCGTGAAGCCTTTTGGTTTGACATCGCTGGGAGATACCTCCGGGGCATTATCAATAATTCGTTTTACAAAGAGTCCGCCGCCGATAACAGCCGTGATTCCAATAACAATCATACAAAGAAGAACAGCCTTGAAAAGCCGTACACCTACACGTTTTTTCTGCATGACAGCTTTGGAGGTAACATTTTTCTGTTTTCGGGCAGCTTGTTTTTTACCATAATTCATGAGTGCATGCCTCCTTTATTCCAAGTAATTATAGCAAATATAAACATTGAAATAAAGAAAAAAATGAAAACTTCATATTTTAGTAGGAAAATCTTAAGAAATTTTGTATAGTAATATGTAAAGATATGTAGAGATATGAAGAATTCGACAGAAAGGACTTTGTTATGCCAGAACAATACAGAGAAATATTCAGGGGCGGGATGGATGAGATTGTGGAGAAAAAATCCCGCTTTATCGCAGAAACTGCACATATAAGGAGCGAAGAGGAGGCATTGGAATTTATTGAAAAGATAAAGAAAAAACATTGGAATGCGAGGCATCATTGTTTTGCATATGTCATTGGAGAGCGAGGCGAGATTCAGCGTTTCAGTGATGATGGGGAGCCCGGGGGAACGGCAGGCAAACCGATGCTGGATGTTCTTATGGGAGAGGAAATCCGTAATATCGTAGTTGTAGTTACGAGATACTTTGGAGGAACCCTTCTGGGAACCGGAGGTTTAGTAAGGGCATATTCATCTGCAGCCCAGGCGGGTATACGGGCCTCTGTAATTATAGACAAGATTTTCGGGATAAAACTAAAGATTTCAACAGATTACACAGGACTTGGAAAAATCCAGTATATTCTGGGACAGCGGAAACTCCAAATCCTGGATTCTGTTTATAGTGATAAAGTTGAACTGGAAATACTGGTTCCGCAAAAGGAGAAGGAATCTGTGCAGGCAGAGATTACAGAAGGTACGAATGGCAGGGCGTCTATGTGTGAGGGAGATGCGTGCTGGTTTGCAGATATAGATGGAAAGCCGACGATTATTGAGTAAGAAAAATAAAAGCGGGAGACTGGTATCAGTCTCCCGTATCTGCTATATTTAATGATTCGGATTCTTAATGAAAAGCAGGCTCGATCAGTCCGAAAGTACCATCTTTTCTGCGGTATACTACGCATACTTCATCTGTTTCCGCATTGCAGAATACGAAAAAGTTATGGCCTAAAAGCTCCATTTGTATGCAGGCATCCTCCGGAAACATTGGTTTGATACCGAATTTTTTCGTGCGCACAATTTTGATTTCACCATCATCCTCTGTTTCGTCGCTTTCAAAAAAGTCATTATTAAAATTACCGCCATCCTGGTGCTTTGCAATTAATTTGTTTTTGTATTTGCGAAGCTGCCTTTCAATTACCTCTTCTACAAGATCAATAGATACATACATGTCGTTGCTTTCCTGCTCAGAACGGATAATGTTGCCCTTTACAGGAATTGTAACTTCGATTTTCTGGTTTTCTCTCTGTACACTTAAGGTTACATGAATTTCTGTATCAGGAGTAAAATACCGTTCCAATTTTCCCAGCTTATTTTCAATACTCTCTTTTAAACTTGGGGTTACATCAATGTTTTTTCCTATGATGATAAATTTCATTTTTGTCCAACTCCTTTTCCATATAATTCAGCAGATATAGTCTGACAATAAAAAAGAAACTATTAATCTATCTGATATATCAAGTATATCATGTTTAGGACATAATGTATAGAACTTATTGCATAGTTTTCTTTTTTATTTTACCTTTCTTTTACAGAACAGATAAGGGTAGAGAACCAGTACCCATAAGACGAGAATAAAGTACTCTGCCATTTTCCCATATATGGAAGAGCCTGCCAGAAAGGAAAGGAGCGTTTTTGCTGCAAGGGTGGCGAGAAGACCGATAAGAAGCTTTATCAGCTGCCCTTTCTTCGTTTTTGTTTTTGTGCTGAAATTCAAATACTTTCTTTCCAGGTAAAAGCCTGTGGCAAATCCGAGTCCGGCGCCCGCCGCTTTACAGCAGTCTTCAGCATAGTTTGTTTCAATGATTCCTTTTCCATTTAAAACAAGTGCATAGACAGCGACAGATAGAGAAATGACAGCCAGGATAGATGCAAGTAGTTTTAAATGTGAGTTGCCATCCAGCAGGAGATTCTGTAATTTCCAGATGATACAGGAGACAATGAGGGAAAGTCCCATGGAGGCCAGTACGTCCTTCGGAGTATGGCATCCCAGATACATCCGGGAGAAGCCTACAAGCAGAAAAGTCAAAATGCAGAGCAGTTTTATCCATTTGCGGTGAACCTTTAATGCGAGCGGGAAAAACAGGCATACAGCTCCCTGGGTATGTCCGCTTGGAAAAGAATATCCGGTAGCGGCATCCAGGGAACTTTCTACGGCATGGAAATCCGGATCCAGAATCCACGGACGGGGAATGCGGAAGGTAATCTTCAGCGCCTGTACACCGAGTCCGGCTGTAAAATAGGTAAAACCGAGCAGATAAGCAAAGCGCTTATCTATGCACCAGTAAAGTGCACAGATAACCGCCAGTATAAGAAGCTCTTGTCCGAAGTAAGTCATGAATTGCATGAAGTTATCAAGTAAGGGAGTTCGGATTCCCTCCAAAAACCATAAAAATGTCATGAACGATTTCCTCTTTTTCTCATTTTAGGGTCCAGAATCTTTTTGCGGATTCGCAATGTCTTGGGAGTTACCTCAAGAAGTTCATCCGTATCAATGAAGTCAAGCGCTTCTTCCAGACTCAGGATTTTCGGGGTAGTCAGTCTTAAAGCTTCATCTGCGCTGGAGGAGCGGGTGTTGGTAAGATGCTTGGTTTTACAGACATTGACTTCAATGTCATCTGTTTTCGCATTTTGTCCGATTACCATGCCGGAGTATACTTTTTCTCCGGGACCGATGAAAAGGATTCCGCGTTCCTGGGCGCTGTACAGACCATAGGTTACAGATTCACCGGTTTCAAATGCGATCAGGGAACCCTGCTTACGGTACTGAATATCACCTTTATATGGTGCGTAACCTTCAAAGGCTGTATTCATAATTCCGTTTCCTTTTGTATCAGTTAAGAACTCGCCGCGGTAGCCGATCAGTCCACGGGAAGGAATTAAGAATTCCAGACGTGTGTAGCCTCCGCCTGTAGTTCCCATGCTTTGGAGTTCTCCTTTGCGCTGGCTCAGTTTATCAATAATGGTTCCGGTGAATTCTTCCGGAACGTCAATATAAGCAATTTCCATTGGTTCGAGAAGCTTGCCGTTTTTATCTTCTTTATAAAGGACCTCCGCTTTGCTGACTGCAAATTCATAGCCCTCCCTGCGCATATTTTCAATTAGTACGGACAGGTGAAGTTCACCCCTTCCGGACACTTTGAAGCTGTCTGTGCTGTCAGATTCCTCTACCCGGAGACTGACATCCGTGTTTAATTCGCGGAACAGACGGTCTCTTAAATGACGGGAGGTTACATATTTGCCTTCCATTCCTGCAAATGGACTGTCATTTACAATGAATTGCATGGCAATGGTAGGTTCTGAAATTTTCTGGAATGGAATTGCCTGTGGATTTTCGGGAGAACAAATCGTATCTCCGATCGAGATATCGGCAATTCCTGAAATCGCAACGATAGAGCCGATGGTTGCTTCCTTTACATCTATTTTATTCAGGCCGTCAAATTCATATAACTTGCTGATCCGTACTTTTTCCTGACGATTGGGATTGTGCTCATTTACTACAATGGCATCCATGCCTACCTTGATTGTACCGTTGTCTACTTTGCCGACACCGATGCGCCCTACATACTCATTATAGTCAATGGTGCTGATTAATACTTGTGTATCTGCATCCGGGTCACCTTCCGGCGCCGGGATGTAGTCGAGGATTGTCTCGAAGAGAGGCTTCATGTCACGTTCTTCATCCGTAAGGTCAAGAACAGCTACACCGGCCTTGGCAGAAGCATAGACAAATGGGCAGTCAAGCTGTTCGTCAGAAGCGTCCAGATCCATGAACAGTTCCAGTACTTCATCGATGACCTCATCCGGCCTTGCCTCCGGACGGTCAATTTTGTTAATGCAGACAATAACAGGAAGATTTAGCTCTAAAGCCTTTCTCAGAACAAATTTTGCCTCCGCCAGGGCGCCTTCAAAGGCATCTACAACAAGGATGACGCCATTTACCATCTTCAGGACACGTTCTACTTCGCCGCCGAAATCGGCATGTCCCGGAGTGTCAATAATATTAATTTTGGTTCCTTTATAAAAGACGGCTGTGTTTTTAGAAAGAATTGTAATTCCTCGTTCTCTTTCTATATCGTTCGAATCCATGACACGTTCTGCTACATCCTGATTTTCACGAAATACACCGCTTTGCTTTAATAATTCATCTACAAGGGTAGTTTTTCCATGATCAACATGGGCAATGATTGCTATATTACGTACATCTTCGCGTTTTGTTTTCATGTAGATCAATCCTTTCTTTTTCCTATTTAATGCATACAACTTTATTAGTTTATCACATTTTGCAAAATTTACAAGATTTAAAAAAATTGTTCTAAAAAACGGGAATGGTTCATAAACTGATTAATGACCATGAAATACGATTCAGAGGAAGGAGAATGTAAAATTATGTCAGATAAGATTATTGAAAACAACCAGGTAACAATTATGGGGGAAGTTGTGTCCGGATTTACTTTTAGCCATGAAGTGTTCGGGGAAGGCTTTTACATGATGGAGGTAAGTGTCAGGCGCTTAAGTAATTCCGAGGACAGGATTCCGGTTATGGTGTCGGAACGCCTGATTGACGTGTCGCAGGACTACACAGGGGAATTTATTGTGGTAAATGGGCAGTTCCGCTCTTATAACCGGCATGAGGAGCAGAAAAACAGGCTTGTGTTATCAGTGTTTGCCAGGGAGGCTGTATTTACCTGTGAGGAGATGGATGGAGCGAAAACAAACAGCATTTTTCTGGATGGGTATATTTGTAAACTGCCGATATACCGGAAGACTCCGTTGGGACGGGAGATTGCAGATCTTCTGCTGGCGGTGAACAGGCCTTATGGAAAATCGGATTACATACCATGTATATGCTGGGGAAGAAATGCAAGATACGCATCCGAATTCGAAGTGGGTGAGCATGTACAGATATATGGAAGGATTCAGAGCAGAAAATATATTAAGAAGCTGACGGAAAACGAGACACAGGAACGGACGGCTTATGAGGTTTCTGTAAGTAAGCTGGAATGTATGGGCGATTAAATACCTGTAAAACATCGGTGAGACTTTCATTGACATCATACCTCATTAATGTTAAACTTTTCTTTAATATAAATTGAAAGTCAGGAGGATGATTATGGCTATTTTTACAGGAGCCGGGGTGGCAATCGTCACACCGTTTAATGAAGATGAAAGTATTAATTATGATAGACTGGATGAATTGATTGATTATCATTGTAATAATGGAACCGATAGTATTATCATATGCGGAACAACAGGAGAATCCGCTACGATGACAGAAGAAGAACACATGGAATGTGTGAAGTTTGCAATAGAGAGGACGAAAGGGCGTCTTCCGGTTATTGCCGGAACAGGCTCTAATTGTACAAGAACAGCGATTGATATGTCGAAGGAAGCTGTAGAAGACGGTGCAGATGGTCTTCTTCTTGTGACACCTTATTATAATAAAGCAACACAGGCGGGGCTGATCGCACATTATACTGCAGTTGCAAAGGAAGCCAAAGCTCCGATTATTATGTACAGTGTCGCAAGCAGGACCGGATGTAATATTGAACCGGCGACTGCGGCAGAACTGGTAAAGAATGTAGAGAATATTGTAGGAATTAAGGAAGCATCCGGGAATATATCACAGATTACAAAGATCATGTCACTGACAGACGGAAAGATTGATTTGTATTCCGGAAATGATGATCAGATTGTACCCCTTCTTGCTCTTGGGGCAAAGGGAGTGATTTCCGTATTATCAAATGTTGCCCCAAAGGAGACGCATGATATTTGTGCGAAGTTCTTTGCAGGAGATATAAAAGGAAGCACAGAATTACAGCTCAAAGCCATTCCTTTGATTGAACAGTTATTCTGTGAGGTGAATCCGATCCCGGTTAAGAAGGCGATGCAGCTTATTGGCGTTGACTGCGGACCGCTTCGTATGCCGATGACAGAACTTACACCGGAGCACACAGAGGCTTTGGCACAGGCGATGAAAGATTTTGGAATACAGCTGGCATAATGGGTTGACAGGGAGGAAGAGAAGAATATGGTACGGGCGATTATGCACGGATGCAACGGAAAGATGGGGCAGATGATTACCAATCTTGCAAAAGACGATAAAGAACTGGAGATTGTGGCCGGGGTTGATATTTACACTGGTATCGAAAACACATATCCGGTATTTGAAACGATAGAAAAATGTGATGTGGAAGCAGATGTTGTGATTGATTTTTCAAATGCTTCCGTCATTGACGAGCTTCTTAATTATTGTGAGAAGAAGCAGATGCCGGTTGTGCTGTGTACAACAGGTCTCTCGGAAGAACAGATTGAAAAGACGAAGCAGGCGGCGGAAAAGACTGCTGTTCTGCGCTCTGCGAATATGTCGCTGGGCATTAATCTGCTTCTTCGGATTTTAAAAGAAGCAACTCAGGTGCTTGCTCCGGCAGGGTTTGATATTGAGATTGTGGAAAAGCATCATAATCTGAAGCTGGATGCACCAAGTGGAACAGCGCTTGCGCTGGCTGATTCTATAAATGAATCTATGGATAATACGTATCATTATGTATATGACAGAAGCCAGGCAAGACAGAAACGCGACGGGAAGGAAATTGGTATCTCGGCGGTGCGCGGAGGTACGATCGTAGGAGACCACGAAGTGATTTATGCAGGCGCCGATGAGGTGATAGAGTTTAAACATACGGCATATTCCAAGGCGGTATTTGGCAAGGGCGCAATAGAAGCAGCGAAGTTTCTGGCAGGGAAGCCGGCCGGACATTATGATATGTCTGATGTGATAAATTTTTAAAAAATTTTTTAGGAGGAGTTTATGAAAGAATTAGAAGCACGTTATTTAGAAAGACTTTCTGAGCTTTATCCGACCATTGCAAAAGCATCAACAGAAATTATTAACATGCAGTCAATTTTGAATCTGCCGAAAGGGACCGAACATTATCTTACAGATATTCATGGGGAATATGAGGCTTTTTCCCATGTGCTTAAGAATGGTTCAGGGGCAGTGCGCCGAAAAGTTGATGATGTTTTTGGGAATACTATGAGTAGCAGGGATAAGCGTGCCCTTGCTACTCTTATTTATTATCCGAAAGAGAAGATGGAACGGATTAAGAAAACAGAAGATAACATGAACGACTGGTACAAGATTACGTTGTACCGTTTGATTGAGGTGTGCAAGTGCGCGGCAAGTAAATATACCCGGTCGAAGGTAAGAAAAGCATTACCCGAAGAATTTGCCTACGTAATTGAAGAACTGATCACGGAAAAGGCGGAGGTATCCGATAAGGAATCGTATTATAATTCCATTGTCAACACGATTATCAGTATCAGCCGGGCGGAAGAATTCATTACGGCGCTTTGCGAACTGATTCAGAGACTTGCGGTTGATCATCTGCATATCGTAGGAGATATCTATGACCGTGGGCCGGGTCCGCATATTATTATGGACAAGCTGATGCGTTACCACTCGGTCGATATTCAGTGGGGAAATCATGATGTACTGTGGATGGGGGCCGCTGCGGGGCAGCAGGGATGCATTGCGAATGCAATCCGGATCAGCGCAAGCTATGGGAATCTCGATATTCTGGAAGATGGATATGGAATCAATCTGCTCCCGCTTGCTGCATTTGCCATGGATACTTATGGTGATGATCCTTGTGAGTGTTTTAAATTAAAGGGAAACACGACTCACGACCAGGATGAGATTCATCTGGATATGCTGATGTATAAGGCGATAACGATTATACAATTCAAGGTGGAGGGACAGATTATAAAAAAGAATCCGGGCTTCGAGCTGGATCATAGAAATCTTCTGCACCTGATCGATTATAAAAAGGGAGTTATTGAGATTGACGGGAATGTCTATGAGCTGAAAGATAAAAATTTCCCGACCATTGACCCGGAGAATCCATATGAATTGACTGCGGCTGAGGAAGACGTTATGGAGCGTCTTACAAAAGCATTTACAAATTGTGAGAAGCTTCAGATGCATATGAAATTTCTTCTGAACAAAGGAGGACTTTACAAGGTCTATAACGGCAATCTCCTGTATCATGGCTGTGTGCCGCTCAATGCCGACGGAAGCCTGAAATCCGTGCAGATTTATGGTCAGCCTTATAAAGGAAAGGCGCTTTATGAGGTGCTGGAAAGCTATGTGAGAAAAGGATTTTATGCACTGGAGAGCGAAGAAAAGGAACGGGGAAAGGACATGATGTGGTATATCTGGCTGAGCGAGAATTCTCCGCTCTTTGGAAAAGATAAAATGGCTACTTTTGAAAGACATTTTATTGCTGAGGAGGAGATGCATACAGAAGTGAAAAATCCATATTATACACTTCTGGAGGAGCCGCAGATTGCAGACAGTATTCTGGAAGAATTCGGACTGAATCCGGAGGGCAGCCATATTATTAACGGCCATGTGCCGGTAAAATTAAAAAATGGAGAGAAGCCAATTAAATGTGGAGGAAAGGTGCTTGTCATTGACGGTGGATTCTCGAAAGCATACCAGAAGGAAACGGGAATTGCAGGATATACGCTTATTTATAATTCGCATGGAATGTTTCTGGCGGCGCATGAACCATTTGAATCGACGGAGGCGGCGATTGAAAAGGAGACAGACATTCATTCAGAAAGTATTATGGTCCAGCGCGCGATTGAACGGACACTGGTTGGAGATACGGACATTGGAAAAGACTTGAAAGAGCAGATTGAAGATTTGAAAATGCTTCTCGCTGCGTACAGAAGCGGACGTATTGCCGAAAAATTATAGAAAAAAGTTCCAACTTCCGATATGTATATATTTTCATGTTTTGCAAATATTACTGTTAACAAGTAGAACTACTTGATAAATAGATTAATATACATGAAAGGAAGATTGAAACATGAAAAAGTTTAAAAAATTATTGGTAATGCTTCTGTGTCTGGGAGCAATGTTAAGTGTTACCGCCTGTGGAAGCAATAACGACGCAAAGGATAACGTCTCAAAAGAAAATTCAGTAATGGATGATGATGAAAAGAATAATCTGGACACAAAAGATACCAATGATGTGTCTGATGGAATGGAAGACGGAGATACCAACGATGTGACAGATGACAAAGATACCGGGAATGCAGAAGGAGTCGTGGATGAAATCGGAGAGGATATGAAAGATGGTGCCGAGGACATTGGTGACAGCATGAAGGGGAATAATGACCGGGATAACAGTGTAAATGATACAAATAAACAATAGTTATAGGGCGTGCCAGTATGGCGCGCTCTTTTCATAAGTGAAAAGATATGCTAAGATGGATGGGGAGGTGGACTTATGCGATTCAGACCATGTATTGATATACATAACGGACAGGTAAAACAGATTGTGGGCGGAAGTCTTGCAGACAGAGGAGACTTTGCAAAGGAGAATTTTGCGGCGTCTCACGGAGCGGAATATTATGCGGATTTATATAGAAGGGACGGACTCACAGGCGGACATGTCATCTTGCTTAATCCGGCGTCCTCTGGGTATTTTGATAAGACGAAGGAGCAGGCGCTCCGGGCGCTTCATGCCTATCCGAAGGGACTGCAGGCAGGCGGCGGAATTACGGCGGAGAATGCACAAGAGTACCTGGATGCGGGAGCAAGCCATGTAATCGTGACGTCTTATGTGTTCGCAGGCGGGCAGATACGCTGGGAGAATATGGAGGCTTTGAAAAAGTCAGTGGGTAAGAAGCATATTGTGATAGACTTGAGCTGCCGGAAAAAGGGAGAGGACTATTATATTGTTACGGACCGCTGGCAGAATTTTACCAATGTGAAATTGAGTGTACAGGTATTAGAAGAAATTGCGGACTATTGTGATGAATTTCTGGTACATGGCGTAGATGTGGAGGGAAAATCATCAGGGATTGACGAGGCGCTTGCAAAGCTTCTGGGAAGCTTTGAAGGATGCCCGGTCACGTACGCCGGAGGAATCGGCACATATGAAGATATCGAGAATTTCCGGAAGGTTACCGGAGGAAAAATAGACTTTACGATAGGGAGCGCGCTGGACCTTTTTGGAGGTAAACTTGCCTATGAGAAAGTGAAGAACATAATGTGAACACTTTGCAAACACTTCATTAACAGTTTATAAATTTGTTGAATTGACGGAGTGATAGTGTTAGAATGAAGATTGAGTAAATTTACGAGTAAGGAGTATCTTATCAACATGGGTTTATTACAGAAAATATTTGGAACACATAGTGAAAACGAATTAAAACGTATTTATCCGATTGCGGATGCCATAGAAGCTCTGGAACCGGAGATGCAGAAGCTTTCCGACAGTGAACTGAAAAATAAAACAAGGGAGTTCAGAGCCAGATTAAAAGAAGGAGAGACTCTGGATGATCTTTTACCGGAGGCATTTGCGGTAGTAAGAGAAGCGGCCAGCCGTGTACTTGGCATGCGGCATTACCGTGTGCAATTGATTGGAGGTATTATTCTTCACCAGGGGCGTATCGCAGAAATGAGAACCGGTGAAGGAAAGACTCTTGTATCTACACTGCCGGCTTATTTGAATGGACTTACCGGAGAAGGTGTCCATATCGTAACAGTCAATGATTATCTGGCAAAACGTGATGCGGAATGGATGGGACAGATTCATGAATTTCTGGGACTTACGGTCGGCGTCGTGTTAAACAGCATGGATAATGACGAGAGACGGGAAGCATATAATTGTGACATCACATATGTAACGAACAATGAACTGGGATTCGATTACCTGAGAGATAATATGGTTATTTATAAAGAAAGGCTTGTACAGAGAGGTCTGAAATATGCCATTATCGATGAGGTGGATTCGGTCCTGATCGATGAGGCGAGAACACCGCTTATTATATCCGGCCAGAGTGGGAAATCCACAAAGCTTTATGAGGCATGCGATATCCTTGCGCGTCAGATGGAGCGTGGTGAGGCAAGCGGCGAATTTACCAAGATGAATGCAATTCTGGGAGAGGATATTGAGGAGACCGGAGACTTTATTGTAAGTGAGAAGGAGAAGACAATCAATCTTACCGAGGATGGTGTGAGGAAGGTTGAAAAGTTCTTCCATATTGAGAATCTTGCGGATGCAGAGAATCTGGAAATCCAGCATAATATTATTCTGGCCCTGCGTGCGCACAACCTGATGTTCCGGGATCAGAATTATGTTGTCAAGGACGACGAAGTGCTGATCGTAGATGAATTCACCGGACGTATTATCCCGGGACGGCCTTATTCAGACGGCCTGCATCAGGCAATTGAGGCAAAAGAGCATGTAAAGGTAAAGAGAGAAAGCAAAACGCTGGCGACGATTACGTTCCAGAATTTGTTTAATAAATTTGATAAAAAGGCAGGTATGACAGGTACCGCGCTTACTGAGGAAAAGGAGTTCCGTGAGATTTACGGAATGGATGTTATAGAGATTCCTACGAATAAGCCGGTCATCAGAAAAGACCTGGATGATGTCGTTTATAAAACAAAGAAAGAGAAATTCAAAGCAGTGTGCGATGAAATTGAAGTAGCACACGCGAAGCATCAGCCGGTTCTTGTAGGTACGATTACGATTGAGACTTCCGAGCTTCTTAGTGGTATGCTGAAGAGAAGGGGAATTAAACATAACGTCCTGAATGCGAAGTTCCATGAGATGGAGGCTGAAATTGTAGCAGAGGCAGGTATCCATGATGCCGTTACGATTGCGACCAACATGGCCGGGCGTGGTACAGATATTAAGCTTGATGAAGAGGCAAGGGCAGCAGGCGGACTTAAGATTATCGGTACAGAGAGACATGAGTCCAGACGTATTGATAATCAGCTCCGTGGACGTTCCGGACG
>CALFCS010000141.1 GCA_937950565.1 uncultured Lachnospiraceae bacterium | reverse complement strand
CCGCAATCATTCTGCACAAAAACTGTCCCAGGTTAAGCTCCATCTTTCCATGCCATCCGGTTCCCATAATTACAGCGCCCTTAAGTCCACTGTTATACATCGTCAAATACTGCCTCAGCAGGAAAGAGCCCATGCTGTGTCCCAGCATAAAATAGGGTTTCTCAGGATATTTTTCCTGCGTAATTTCCCGAAGCTTATGAATATCACCGATCACATACTGATTCCCCTTCTTTTCATGGAAATATCCGTAATATTCCTCACTCTGTACAGAACTTCCATGCCCCAGATGGTCATGTCCTGTCACATAGATTCCCTGACTGTTAAGATATTCCGCAAATTCTTCATAACGTCCAATATGTTCTGTCATACCATGACAAATCTGAAGAATCGCCTTTATCCTTCCATCCGGAATCCATTCTATTGCGTGTATCTCAGTCAGTCCATCCCTCGAAGGATAACGAAATTCATTTCTCATATGCATTGTCCCCTCGCTCTCTTATTAGCGGTCTTCCAGACGGACATACTCTTTATAAGGAGACAGCGGCTTATATGCCGGACGGATAATCTTATCTACGTTTTTCAGCTCTTCCAGGCGATGTGCGCTCCACCCGACGATACGCGCTGCCGCAAATATCGGTGTATACAGTGATGCAGGCAAATCCAGCATACTATACACAAGTCCGCTGTAGAAGTCAACATTTGCATTAACTCCTTTATAAATCTTGCGTTTCTCACCGATAACTTCAGGAGCCATATGCTCTACCATCTCATATAAAGCATATTCCTCTTCACGGCCCTTCTCTTTTGCAAGCTGTTTTACAAATTTTTTGAAAATATCCGCTCTCGGGTCAGATATGGAATAAATCGCATGTCCCATTCCATAGATTAATCCTTTTTTATCAAATGCCTTTTTATCCAGCAGGTCATTTAAATATCTTCTGACTTCCTCCTCGTCTGTCCAGTCCGAAACTTTCTCCTTCATATCTTCAAACATCTGTGTTACTTTTACATTCGCCCCTCCGTGCTTCGGCCCTTTCAGGGAAGCCATGGCAGCGGCAATCGTTGAATACGTATCCGTTCCGGAGGATGTCACTACATGCGTTGTAAACGTAGAGTTATTTCCACCGCCGTGATCCATATGGAGTACAAGCGCCATATCAAGAATCTTCGCTTCCAGCTTCGTGTATTTCCGATTTGCACGCAGCATCATCAATATATTCTCTGCTGTTGACAATTCCGGAGACGGCGCATAGATAAACAAATCATCCCGCATCCGGTAATTATATGCATGATAACTGTATACCATAAGCATCGGAAACTGACTGATCAGATTCAGACACTGTCTTAATACATTCGGAATCGATGTATCATCCGCCTTATCATCATATGTGTACAGGCTCAAAATAGAACGGGAAATGCTGTTCATCATATCCGCACTTGGAGCCTTCATAATCACATCTCTAACAAAAGTCGGCGGAAGTGTCCGTCTCTCCACAAGCGTATTGTGAAACATATCCAGCTCCTTTTGGTCAGGCAGCTCTCCGAACAAAAGCAAATATGCGATTTCCTCAAAACCATAATGCTTTTCTTTTAAGAATCCTCCCACAAGATCTTTGATATTATATCCACGGTAATAAAGGTTTCCTGCGCAGGGTACTGTCTCACCGTTTACAACCTTTGTTGCGCATACATCAGAAATGTTAGTAAGTCCTGCAAGCACACCCTTTCCATTCAAATCACGTAAGCCTCTTTTGACTTCGTATTTCGTATACAGTTCCTTGTCAATTGCATTATTTTCCTCACACAGATGTGCAAAATGCTCAATCTCCGGTGTGATTTCAAATAACGTCTTTTCTACAGTATTTGACATATACATCATCCTTTCCTTCGCTATCGGTTTACTAGTTACTTACAGGATATCTGCCTATCTGCATACTCCCATATTTTATTGCTTAATCTTGCAAATTCTTCAAGAGTCAGAGCTTCGCCTCTTACCCCTGCTCCCTTTCCAAGACTTTCAATCGCCTCTGTAATGATCTCTTTTGACAGATTCAGCTTATCAGAATTATGCAGACCGTTTGCCAGAGTTTTTCTTCTCTGATTAAAGGAAGCCCGTATGATATCAAACAGCAGCCTCTCATCCTTTACCTCCACCGGAGGTTTCCCGTGTCTGGTCAGACGAATCACGGCAGAGCCCACCCTGGGTCTTGGCATAAAACAGTTTGGCGGCACATTTGCCACAATATATGGCTCGGCATAATACTGCACAGCCAGTGACAACGCACCGTAATCCTTATTCCCCGGTCCGGCCTGCATCCGCCAGGCCACTTCCTTCTGCACCATAACGGTAATGCTCTCTACTGATACCTGCGATTCAAAAAGCCCCATAATAATCGGCGTCGTAATATAATACGGAAGATTCGCCACCACTTTTATCGGCCTGCCTTCATTTTCTTCCTCAGCAAGCTTTCTCATATCCACTTTCAGCACATCTTCATTAATAATCGTCACATTGTCATATCCACTTAATGTATCTGAAAGTATTGGTATCAGATTCTTATCAATCTCAACTGCAATCACCTTGCGGGCTGCTTCCGCCAGATACTGCGTCATCGTACCGATTCCCGGCCCGATTTCCAGCACCATATCCTCTTTTGTAATATTTGCAGCGCGTATGATTTTATCCAATACATGTGTATCAATTAAAAAATTCTGACCAAACTTTTTTTGAAATGTAAATTGATATTTCTGCAAGATTTCAATTGTATTCTGTGGATTCCCTAACGTTGGTCCGCTCATAATCCGCTCCTGTCAAAAAAAGTAATATGTTTATTATACAATAATATCTCTTTTTAAGATATATTTAAAAAATTAAATTAATATTAAGATTCTCAATTATTTGTTAGCTAATCTATAAATTTTATAAATATCTTCTGCATCACATTCCTTAAAACAGCCAATCGTTCTCGTTTTCCCATAAGAACAGCCATCTGCCAGCGCCCGGAGCTCTTCGTCATTCTTTATGCCAATTTCCTGTGCTTCTCCAAATGACGTCGGCATATCCAGTGATTTAAAATATTCCACCGTCCGTGTAATCGCTTCTTCCGCCGCCTCTTTCGCATTATCTTTTTGAATTCCCCAGACCTTGTCTGCAAACTGTGCAAAACGCTCCGGATTTGCCGGATATACATAAGACGCCCATGCGCCCCATACAGCAGAAAGACTGGCTCCATGTGCAATATCAAACTTCGCACTCAGCTCATGTCCAAGCTGATGTACCGCAAAGTCCTTCTGCGCTCCCAGACCGGTAAGGCCGTTATGGGAAAGGCTTCCCGCCCACATCAATTCACTCATGGCGTCGTAATTATGGGAATCCTTCATTGTGGCCGCTCCATTTCGGATAACGGTCCTAAGAAGACCTTCTGCAATCTCGTCTGTCAGCTCATTTCCCAGCGTTTTCGTAAAATAACGGTCCATCGTATGCATCATAATATCTACGATTCCGCATCCAATCTGATATTTCGGCAGCGTATACATGAGTTCCGGATTCATAACGGCAAATACAGGCCGGTTCAAATCCGTAGATAATCCACGTTTTACCTGTATCTCCTCATTTGTCAGCACCGCAGAATCACTTGTCTCGCTTCCTGCTGCCGCAATGGTCAGGACAACGCCCACCGGAATGGATTTCCCAAGCTTCTGATTCTGACACCAGAATTCCCAGATATCAATATCTGGATTTGCCACACCATGTGCAGTCGCCTTCGCCGTGTCAATCACACTTCCGCCGCCCACGGCAAGAATAAAATCTGCCCCGAACGTGATTGCCTCTCTGACTGCCTCTCTGGCAAAAGCCACGCGTGGGTTCGGCCTTACTCCGCCTCTGGTCTTATATTCCAGTCCAGCCTCCTCCAGAGATTTTTCAACTCTCTCAAGAAGTCCACTCTTCACCACACTTCCGCCGCCATACAGCACATATACTTTCGTCGCCCCGCACTGTCTGGCAAGTTCCCCGCTTCTTTTCTCCGTTTCTTTTCCAAATACAATTTTGGTCGGAGTATATTGTGTAAATGCATGCATTATTTTTCCCTCCAATTATACCTTTCTTACAGTCCATATACTTTTCGTGCATTTTGTTCCGTCTGCTTTATTACTTCTTCTGTCGATATCTCTTTGATTCTTGCAATCTCTTCCGCCACATATCTGATATACGCCGACTGATTCCGTTTTCCCCGGTACGGCTCCGGCGCCAGATACGGACAGTCTGTTTCCATAACAATTGAGGTAAGCGGAACTGCCTTCGCGACCTGCTTTAACTTCTTCCCATTCTTAAAAGTAACCACGCCGCCTATCCCAATATAAAATCCAAGCTTTACATATTCTTCCGCCAGCTCCCTGGAACCGGAAAAACAGTGAATAATACCGTTTAATCCGTCTGCATGTTCCTTCATAATCTGAAAGGTATCCTCAGCCGCTTCCCTGCTGTGAATATTAACCGGAAGCCCTTCCTCCTTTGCAAGCGAAAGCTGCCGGATAAACCATTTCTTCTGAACCTCGCGTGGCTGCTCATCCCAATAATAATCCAGACCAATTTCTCCTACCGCAACTACCTTCTCCTTGCGACACCAGCTCTTAAGCAGTGCAAATGTCTCCTCATTGAGTGAACCTGTTTCATCCGGATGTATTCCCACCGCCGCATAGACGAAAGAATATTTCTCCGCAAGTGCAAGGGCCTTCCTGCATCCTTCCAGAGAAGCCCCTACATTTACAATCGTACCTACTCCATTTTCCTTCATGGACTTTAAAAGCTCATCCCTGTCGTTATCAAATTGCGCATCATCATAATGTGCATGTGTATCAAATATCATACTGCCTCCCGATATATATAAGAAAGACGAGACATACAACGGTCCCGTCTCCCTCAAATCCAAATTAAAGTATCTGTGCCCTCAGTTCTTCCGCTGTCTTCATAGAAAGCATTGCCGGTGCAATGTCAAACACACTTCTCGCTCCGCTCTCGCCTGCTTTTGAAAGACGGTATGCCGCTCTTGCATAACAAACAAGAACGCTTCCGGTAAATTCCGGGTTCGAACCCAGTTTTAAAGAATATTCAATGATATGCTTATTTCCCTCTGTTCCCGTCTCACCACTACGGATTACAAAGCCGCCGTGGGGCATCTTACTATGCTCTGCCTTTAACTCTTCCTCCGTAATAAAGGTTACGGTCGTATCATATTCATCAAAATAATTTGGCATTGTTTTAATTGCTTCTTCAATTGCCTTCAAATCAGCGCCTTCCTCCGGCACCACATAACACTCTCGAAGATGCTTATCTCTCGTTGTAAGCTCCGGCTCACTTCCGCTTCTTACACGCTCCACTGCTTCCGTAACTGGAACGGTATACTGGATTGCATTTTTTACACCTTCAATCCGGCGGATTGCATCAGAATGTCCCTGGCTGACACCCTTTCCCCAGAAAGTATACGTACTTCCCTGTGGAAGAATTGCCTCCGCATATAAGCGGTTCAACGAGAACATTCCCGGATCCCAGCCAACAGAGATAATACCGATATTCTTTCCCTCTTTCGCTGCTTTATCCACATTTGCGAAATACTCCGGGATTCTGGCGTGGGTATCAAAGCTGTCAATAATATTAAAGTTTGCAGCGATCTCTGGACCCATGACCGGAAGGTCTGTGGCAGAACCACCGCACAATACCATCACATCTATATCATCCTTCATGGAAAGCATATCGTCCATATGTACCACTTTTACACCCTCTGTTTTGATTGTTACGGATTCCGGCTCTCTTCTTGTGAATACTGCCTTCAGCTCCATATCTTCATTCCGGGCAATCGCGCACTCCACACCACGCCCGATATTGCCATATCCAACGATACCAATTCTGATTTTTTCCATAATTCTGTTCATTCCTTTCGATATTTTAGCAAATCTCTGCCCCTGCCGGCATCTCTTTTTCCGGTGTCATAAGCGCAAGGTTTCCATCCGCATCCTCTGCACACAGAAGCATTCCTTCTGACAGAACACCTGCAAGCTTTGCGGGCTTCAGGTTCACAAGCACCATCACCTTTTTGCCAACCATTTCTTCTGCCGTATAGTGCGCCTTAATTCCAGATACGATCTGTTTTACCTGGCTGCCAATCTTCACCTGCGAACAAAGAAGCTTCCTTGATTTCTTTACCTCTTCGCAGGCGATAATCTCTCCCACCTGGAACTGCATCTTTCCGAAATCTTCAAATGTAATCTCCGGCTTCGCCTCAATATCAATGACTTCTTCTGCTTCCGCTTCTTTCTCTTCCTCTACCGGCGGATGAAGCTCTTCTACTTTTTTCATAACTTCTTCTATATCTAATCTCTGGAAAAGAATCTCCGGCTTCTCTGTCACCTTACCATCTCCCAGCTGAGCAAGAATCTTCTCAGACGTTTCCGGCATATAAGGCTCAAGAAGTCTTGCACCTGCCTTAATGCTTTCCTGCAGATTATAAAGCACAGTCTCCAGACGGTCTTTCTTCTCCTCTTCCTTTGCAAGCACCCATGGCATTGTTTCATCAATGTATTTATTGCAGCGCTTAAACAGATTGAATATTTCTGTCATGGCATCCGCCACACGCAAATCATCCATCTTCGCATCAACTGCCTTCGGTGTATTTTCTACAACAGCCTGAAGCTCTGCGTCCACATCCTCTGTGACTCCCTTATCTGTTACCACTCCGCCAAAATACTTATTCGTCATGGAAATGGTTCTATTTACCAGATTTCCAAGGGTATTTGCAAGGTCTGAATTCATACGCTCTACCATCAATTCCCATGTAATCACTCCATCGTTATCAAATGGCATCTCATGAAGGACAAAATAGCGGACCGCATCTACCCCGAAGAAATCCACCAGTTCATCCGCATAAAGAACATTTCCCTTGGATTTACTCATCTTACCATCTCCCTGCAGAAGCCACGGATGTCCGAATACCTGCTTCGGAAGCGGAAGACCAAGAGCCATCAGGAAAATCGGCCAGTAAATCGTATGGAAACGAATAATATCTTTTCCAATCAAATGCAGGTCTGCAGGCCAATCCTTCTTAAACTGCTCTGTATGATTACCATCACAGTCATAACCGATTCCGGTAATATAGTTGGTAAGTGCATCCAGCCATACATAAACCACATGCTTCGGATCAAAATCTACCGGAATTCCCCATTTAAATGATGTTCTGGACACACACAGATCCTGAAGTCCCGGAAGAAGGAAGTTATTCATCATCTCATTTTTGCGGGATACCGGCTGGATAAATTCCGGATGTGTATTGATATGTTCTATCAGACGGTCTGCATATTTGCTCATCTTGAAGAAATATGCTTCTTCCTTTGCAGGCTTCACTTCCCGTCCGCAGTCCGGGCATTTGCCGTCTACCAGCTGTGATTCCGTCCAGAAGGATTCACACGGTGTACAGTAAAGACCTTCATAAGAACCCTTGTAAATATCTCCCTGGTCATATAATTTCTTAAAAATCTTCTGAACCTGTTTTTCATGGTCTTCATCCGTAGTACGGATAAATTTGTCATAAGAAGTATTCATCAGATCCCAGATACGCTTAATCTCTCCTGCGACATTATCCACAAATTCCTTCGGTGTAATACCTGCTTCCTCTGCCTTCAACTCAATCTTCTGTCCATGCTCATCCGTTCCTGTCTGGAAGAACACATCATAACCCTTGCTTCTTTTATATCTCGCAATCGCATCTGCCAGCACAATCTCGTATGTGTTGCCAATATGCGGTTTTCCCGATGTGTAAGCAATGGCTGTCGTAATATAATACTTTTGCTTGTCCATGTTATACTTTCTCCTTTTATATGTTCGTTTACATTATTTTTATAAGATATCATCTATATAAGCACAATCCTCTGCAAAATGTCAAGTAGCAAAACCATTTCCAATAAATCCGGCTATCAGAAGGCTGTTCGGCCGTTCCTTCAGCATCTGTGGAGTCCCCTGCTGCTGGATTGTTCCTTCCGCCATAACAATCACCCTCGTGCCAAGAGCCAGCGCTTCCGCCGGATCATTTGTCACATAAACAACCGTCGTGCCAAGTTCCTCATGAATCCTCAAAATCTCTTTCCACATCCGCATTCGCATAGCCCTGTCCAAATCAGCAAATGGTTCCTCCATAAGAATAAGCCCCGGTTTTCTTACAATCACACGGCCTATGGCAGTACGCTGTCTCTGCCATGTAGTAAGCGTCTTCACCTTGCGGTGCAGCAGCTTTTCCAAAGATAAAAAACGCACTGTCTCCCGGACTTTCTCATCAATCTCTGTCTCCGGCGCATTTCTAAGCCTGAGCCCTAACGCAATATTATCATAGACTGTCATGCGCGGATATAATGCATAATTCTTAAATAACATCGTAAGGTTCCTGTCCTCCGGAGCGACATGGTTCATAACCTTACCATCCATGATAATCTCTCCTGACGTGATATCCTCCATCCCGGCAATCATCCGCAGTATCGTAGATTTTCCACATCCGGAAGGTCCTGTCACGGTTACAAACTCTCCATTTTTTATCTCAATGCTAAAATCCCGGACCGCCGCAAACCCGTTCGGATACACTTTGTTAACATGATTTAATATTAATTCTGCCATATGAAACCTCATTACAATCCATTCTTATTCACTGCCGTCTAACAGGCTCCGGTAAATCTCTCTCTTTCCTACGCCCCGGTCCTTTGCAACACTCTTCATCGCTTCTTTTCTGTCCATTCCCTGCTGCTCATAATATTCCATGTGCTGTCTCACACTCATTTCTTTCCACATAGCAATGGACTCTTCTTTCATTTCCTGCCTGCTTTTTCCTGCAATCACAAGCACACACTCCCCCTTCGGTTCCTGTGCCTCATAATAAGAAATTGTTTCCTGAATCGTCGCAGAAAATACCGTTTCATGCTTTTTCGTCAATTCCCTGCACACTGCAATCTGTCTGTTGCCAAGCGTCTCCAAAAGAAGCTTAAGTGTTTTCAGCAGACGGTGCGGCGCTTCATATAAGACGATGCTCCTTGTCTCATTTTTGAGTTCATCCAGCACTTCCTGTCGTTCCTTCTTCTCTGCCGGAAGAAATGCCTCAAATGCAAACCTTCTTGTCGGAAGCCCTGATATGGTAAGCGCCGTAATACATGCCGCTGCTCCCGGCAGGGAAGTAACTTCAATTCCCTGTTCATAGCAGATGCGCACCAGGTCTTCCCCCGGATCTGATATACCAGGTGTACCCGCATCTGTGATCAATGCAATGTTTTCTCCTGCACGCATTTTTTCCACCAACTGGTAAGCCTTATCGATTTTATTATATTCGTGGTAACTGGTCAAGGGGGTTTTTATATCAAAATGATTTAACAGATGGATCGAGTTGCGCGTATCCTCAGCCGCGATCAGATCCACCTCCTGCAGCGTCCGCAGCACCCGCAGGGTGATATCCTCCAGGTTACCGATGGGAGTCGCGCATAAATATAATGTTCCTACCATATTTTTCTCCTATAATATTCCCTTATGTCTCTGACACTCCCCATGCCGGAAGGCAGGGGATATCAGCCGTATCCGA
>CALFCS010000140.1 GCA_937950565.1 uncultured Lachnospiraceae bacterium | reverse complement strand
TATAATCCGCATACCGGTACATCATAACCGCCATCTGCTCCCGGTTGATATAATCTGCCGGGCCAAATCTTCCTGTATCGGAATATCCGTTTACCACCTTGATGCTGCTTGCCCAGAGAATGGCATCCGTATACCAGATTCCATCTCCTACATCCGGGAATTTCGCCGTATAAGCAACCTTCGGTTCTCCATTCATCCGGTGGAGAATCACCGCGAACTGGGCGCGGGCAAGGTTCTGTACCGGACCGAAATGCGTGTCGTCAAGGCCTTTCATCAGGTTGTTCTGGTAGACATATTCCACATATGGGTGGAACCAGTCGCTGGAAGATACATCAACAAATGGAAGCGGTGTTACGACCGAACCGCCATTTCCTGTTACCGTTACTTCGCAGACTGCACAAACCGTGTCAGTAAATGCCATAATTTCCGCTTTTCCTTTCCCTACCGCCTTTATATTTCCATACGAATCTACTGTCACAGCCTGGGGATTACTGGATTTCCAGTTCAATTTCTCATCCGCTGCTGCCTTTGGATAAATCTCTGCCTCAAGCTTCCTGGTTTCCCCTTGTGACAATCCAAGACTGTCTGAATTCAATACAACCTCGGAAATCTCAATGGCATCCTCGATACTGCCTCCAAGTTCACCGCCATTCATGCTCGTATTGTCGACTGTCATAGAAATACCGCTTACACTCAGTTCTCCTTCTGTACGGTTCTTCTCGTCTATCACCAGATTTCCGGATGCCTGTGAGAACACAAGCTTCTCCCCTTCTGTTTTCCCGGAAAAGCTTACGTCAGAAAACGTACCGTCCAAAGAAGAGGTAAGCTCAATCTCATAATCCTTATTTTTCTCCGGTATTTCCACGTAATTAATCGCACTTTCATCATCGACGGAAAGGACAATCTCATCAGCCGCAGTCGTAATCTGTGCCGACTGTTCCACATTTGTTATAGCAGTTTCAAACAACTCGCCATCTGCACTTTCTTTTTTTAGCGTATACATATCCTCCGGAAGCCAGATTGAAACATCCTCTTCTTCTGTTTTATCACTGTCCAGTATAATTTCTTCATTGTAAACCGGATAGATATCCTCTCTTTCGGTAATCACATCTCCATCTTTTACAGATACAATTTTATTTCCTTCGAAATCATAGACAGATGCATGCTCCGCATTCATTGTCAGCATCATGTAGTCTCTGTCGTTCGTCCCATGCCGCTCACTCCAGGCCTGTTTCACATATGTATAAGGCGTCCAGCCGATCTTTCCTCCTTTGTGGCTTCCCCAGACCGTTCCACCGCCCAAATCATAATACCAGCCTGTATGATGCCCGGACGCATCCTTGTATAGCGTAAGATAACAGACGCTCCCCGGATGATTGCAATCATATATATAGATTCTGGACTCACTGCTGCTTACGTTCTGGACCTTATATCCAACAACTGCATGCCCGCCTTCATACGGATCCCTGATAGAAATAATAACCGGATCCGTTCCTGTCGCGGCAAACGCTTCCACTTCTTTATATATTTCGTCTATATTATTCCACCTTCTGTTTTCAGATATCGTGTAAGAATTCTGCGCTATCTGCATACATTCGATAAACTGAAATGCCTGAAGCTCAAGCTTTTTGCTGTAATCCGTCCTTTCCACCTGGGACAGAAGCGCGGCATCTTTATTAAAATCCGAAGCCGAAAGCTGCTCCTCGTGCAGGAATACAAGGGACGAAGTTGCGCTGAATCCGTAGCAGCTTCCGCCCCATATATCATTTTTCCTCAATGACCATACTCTGTCAGCAAATGCCGTATCCCCAAACATATACCGGTAAATCGGCTCCGGTATGACATAATCATATGCATAACCAAGTCCCCTTACAGAATCATGGGAATTTGCAAATTTGTATGTCAGCTCTTTCACATCCGGTGTTTTTGTTTTTCTGATTTCCCAATGTGCATACAGCGTGTGCGCCACTGTCTGTGCCACCTTTGTATTGCTGAAAATTTGCGTCCCGCCATCTCTTTTTGTATACCACCCGGCAAATCCATAGCCGCTTCTTGTCGGTTCCGGCAGCGTTCCGTATGTATCATCGTAAGTCACCGTCTTCCCCGATTCTGACAGGCTTCCGCCATTTGCATCATAATCTACACGGATACTGACCGGACTCCAGTGTGCATATAACGTATGATTCGCCCGGATGCTCACCTTGCTGTCTTTTTTTATCTGTTTTCCGCCTTCCGAAGCCGTATACCACCCGGCAAACTGATATCCCGTCCGAACCGGTTTCGGCAGCGTCCCATAAGTACCGCCATACACAACCGCCAGCTTCTCTGCCTGTATGGTTCCGCCATTTGCATGAAACGAAACCTGGTATTTCTCACCTTCAATCCAATGGGCATACAGCGTATGCTCTGTACCATTTTCTACGATTGAGTCTCCGGTTACGAGAGAACCTCCGCTTTTCTCCGTGTACCATCCGCCAAATTGATACCCCGGTCTTTCCGGAACCGGCAAACTCCCATAAGTATGTGAATACGTCACCAGCTTGCTCTCTGTCTTTGTTGTCCCGCCATTTGCATCAAAATTTACAGAAATCGGCTTTCCTACCCAGCGGGCATAAAGATATATGCTTTTCATGCTGCTGTCCAGAAGAGCTCCTTCAAGCTTTGTATCTTCCGTAATCCGTTCATCCCCTACCTTTGCGGAGAGCGACCAGCCGTCAAATGCAAATCCTGCTTTCGACGTAGGAGGCGGCATCGCTCCAAACCTATCTCCTGCAATTACTCTTTTTATTGTCAGAACGTCTACCAGTCCATATTCCTGCCCACTCTTTTCACCATAAATAACAGAATAGATGTCCTCCAGCCAATGGGCATACAACGTCTGCTCCTGATTGACGCGGACTATATCTGTATCACAAATCCGTTCTCCGCCATCGGCCTTTGTATACCAGCCGATAAACTGATATCCGCCGTCTCTTTCCGGAACCGGAAGTTCTCCGTAAATACTTCCGGCGGGCGCTGTTTTCGACTGCCCACTTATTGTTCCTCCATTTGCATCAAAGGTAACCCTGCACTGCCCCGCCGGAATCCAGCGTGCGTAAAGCGTATGGCTTACCTTTTTCGTAACAGTCGTATTCTCCGTTATACGAAGACCACCCTTCGCATCTGTATACCAGCCTTCAAATACATAACCGTCCCTTTCCGGAACCGGCAGGCTGCCATATGGCATATAAAAGGAAACATTCTTTTCATCAGATGTAATAGTCCCTTCCCCTGCGTCAAAGAGAACCGGATAATCCCTTTTCTCTATTTCTGCAAATGCTATATCTTTCTCTTTGGCATATTCCTGCGCTTTCGAGCCCGAGAATCCATAAATCGCAGCGTTCGGCGCTTCCCGGAATATATTTCCACTGATTTCGGTAACCTGTGACGGAATATAAACCCCTTCCAATACCGGACAGTTTTCAAAAGCAGAGCCTTTCAGAGTCGTTACTCCGGAAGGAAGATAAACTTCCTTTAGATTTGGGCAGCCCAAAAATACACCACCTTCAATCACCCTGATATTTTCCGGAAAATGGTAAGATGTAAATCCACATCCTGCAAAAACACCGTACTTCACTTCGTCGATTCCTTCCGGAATCTCTGCTTCTGTAAGATTCACACATTCTTGAAACGTATGCTCTCCCAAATCAGACAAATGCTTCGGAAGAACAACCTCTTTCAACGACACACATCCCTGAAATGCATAATCATTCAATTTTTCCACACATCCCGGCACCTGGTAGAATTCATCCGTTTTTCCGGCCGGATACAAATACAGCGTTGTCTTTTTCTTATCAAACAAAACACCGCCTTCCGAAGAATAAAATGGATTTTCTTCCGCCACTTCAATCTTCGAAAGAGAAGTACAGCCATTCCCTCCAGAAAATGCATCCGGATCTATCCATGTCACCGCTTCCGGAATAAGAAGCTCCTGCAGGGAACTGCATCCGCTGAATGCATAGATTTCAATATCATTCAGGCTTTCCGGAAGTGTAACATTTGTCAGATTCTCGCAATCATCAAACGCTCCGGAGTCAATTTCCCATACACCCTCCGGAATGGTATAGGATCCCTTTTTCCCTCCGGGATAAGCCACAACAGTCCTTTTATCTTTATCATAGAGAACGCCATCTACCGAAGTATAGCTGGGGTTTTTCTGATCTACCTGAATTGTTTTCAAGGACGAAGCACCTTCAAATACCCAGCCTTCTATCGTCGTAACGCTTGCCGGAATTGTAATCGCAGTCAGACCGGTCTGCTGAAACACATCATGTTCAATCTCTTCTAATTTGTCCGGCAGTACAATCGACGCAAGCTTTTCATCATAGGCAAATGCGTAACTATAAAGCTTCGTCAGGCTTTTCGGAAGCGTAACCTTTTCCAGATTCTCACAGTCACCAAATGCCCAGCTTCTGATTTCCTTCACGCCATTTGGAACCACAACAGACTCCAATGTAGAATTTCCATAGAAGGACATGTCATTTATTACACTGACACTTTTCCCTCCAATTTCCGAAGGAATCTCAACTTTTGCTTCCTTCCCGGTATATCGGGCAATCCTTACTGTCCCGTCTTCCAGAATGTCATACCTGTAAGCTCCATCGGCAAATTCTCCCATACTGACATCTGCCTTTACGGTGCACAGCTCCTGCGGCAGCAGAAGCTGTACACCAATAAGTAAAAACCACGCCATCAGAAACCGGACCAAATTTCTTCTTATTTTCTTTTTTGCATCTTCCATCCCTTTCTCCTCTCACAGCCAAATTCAGCTGCTATTTAAACTTCTCCACAAACCGCATGATAATCGTCGCACATTCCGCACGGCTCGCATTTCCCTGCGGGTCCAGTCTCGTCTCATAATCTTTTCCCGTAATGATTCCGTTTCCATATGCCCACTTCATGGCTTCCCTGGCATATCCGGTCACCTGTGACGCATCTTTGAATTTACTAGTATCCGCCTTATTTCCGGTGGAATATCCTTTATAATCCGCATATCGGTACATCATGACCGCCATCTGCTCTCGGTTGATATAATCCGCCGGGCCAAATCTTCCCGTATCGGAATATCCGTTTACCACCTTGATGCTGCTCGCCCAGAGAATGGCGTCTGTATACCAGATTCCGTCTCCTACGTCCGGAAACTTCGCCGTATAATCCACCTTTGGCTCTCCGTTCATGCGATGGAGAATTACCGCAAACTGGGCGCGGGCAAGGTTCTGTACCGGGCCAAAATGCGTATTGTCAAGACCTTTCATCAGATTATTCTGATAGACATATGCTACATATGGCTGGAACCAGTCGCTGGAAGACACGTCTACAAATGGGAGATTTGCACCATTTCCTGTTACGGTTACTTCACAAAATGCGTCGCCCTCTCCGCATGCAGCAGTGATCACGGCCGTTCCTCCTGAAACTGCAGTTACAACACCGTCGGAGGATACCTGCGCCACTGAAGGATTACTCGATTTCCAGGTTATTTCCTTATCTGTAGTAATCTGCGGAAGAATTGTTGGCGTCAGAGCCTTTGCTTCTCCTGGTTTCAGACTCATCTTATCCGTGTCCAGATACATCTCATCTGCAATTACCTCATCCTCAATTGTAGCCGACTGTAGTTCTCCGACTGCCTCATTTCCCTGAATTTTCATTACGTCATAACCAAACTGCAGCTTCGCGCCGCCGTTCATAACATCCCCTTTTGCAACAACATTTCCACCCATCTGAAGGAAAACAAGCTCTTCCTGTGAATCCGTGCTTATCTGTCCGCCGTTCATCTCATCTGTCAATGTTACTTCTTCATAAGTTCCCTCCAGGGTCGAGGATAATTTAATCTCATAATCCGTATTCTCATCCGGAAGTCTTACGTAATTTGTTTCTTCTGTATCATCTACCACAAAAGAAATCTCATCTGATGCCGTAGCAACCTCTGCAACCTGCTCTTCATCCGCCATACTAGCTTCAAATTTCTCTATAGTAGAATCCAGATTCCGAACCGTATAATAATCTGCTGGAAGGAAAATCTCCGTTTCTTTCTTCTCACTCTGTCCTCCTTCTGCCGTCACTCCAATGTCCGAAACCGGATAAATATCCTCCCGCTTCGAAATGACTTCTCCGTCCTTTATTTCTGCAGCCACTTCTCCATCACCGTCATAAAGAACAGCATTTTCCGTATTTATGTTAAGCAGATTGTAATCTTTTCGCCCGTCTCTGTTTTGCCAGATTGTAAATGACTCACTATACAAAATATAAGAAATCATCTCTCCCGGATAACCTGTTCCCCAATTTTCAGCGTCATTCAGGCGGTAATACCATCTTGTATATGCTCCGGAAGCATCCTTATAAAGTGTTATATACCTGATTCCATTTGAGAAATTGGGATCATAAATATACAGCCTGCTTTCTGTATTGCTGACATTCTCCAGCTTGTACCCTATAACGGCATGTCCCCCAGAATTACCGCGTATCAGGAGAATTACCGGATCATTTCCTGTATTCTCAAATTCTTTCACAGCATTACAAATGGAAGATAAATTACCTATTCTTTTTTGATAGTAGCCGCTTGTCGACTTGTCATAATTGCAACAAATTTGTAATCCTTCAATAAACTGCGTCAGGTTCACTCCCATAGTTCCATTATAGTCTTTAATTGAAAGTGCATATGGCAGCGTCGCATTCTGATTGAAACTTTGTGTCGTATATCCGTTTCCATCTATATAGAACATAGATGTAGTACTGCACATACCAAAACAATTTCCACCCCATGCACCGACTGCATTATACAGACTACGCGCATAAGCAGTATCCCCGAATACCATGACATATATATTGTATGGAATCCGGTAATAATTGTTTCCGTTTTTATAGTATTCAAAGCCTCCATTTCCGCCGGAATTTATAAATTTATATGCCATATCATCTACAGAAGGCTGCTTTGCCTTTTTCCAATGCGCATACAGTGTGTGGTTCGACATCGTTGTCACCTTGCTATTTTCGGTGATTCTGGTTCCGCCGGAAGCGGCAGTATACCAGCCGTCGAAGCCATACCCACTCCTCGTCGGCATCGGCAGACTTCCATAAGTTCCTTCATATGCCACCGTTTTCGTAGTTGTTCCGACATTACCTCCCGAAGCGTTAAAGGTAACCGTATAGGTGTTCGCTTTCCAATGCGCATATAAAGTATGATTGGAATCAATTACCACAGTTGAAGTAGACTGAATCCGGCTTCCGCCTGCAGAGCTTGTATACCACCCTTCAAAGGTATGTCCCTTGCGGGTTGGTACCGGCAGATGCCCATAAACCTTCCCGTAAATTACAATGTCACTGTTCGGCTCGACAGTTCCTCCGTTTGCATCAAAAGTCACAGTATATTTCTTAAGCTCTGTCCACTGTGCATATAATGTCTGTTCTCCATATCCAGACCCTCGTTTTTTCCCAACGAGCACTTTGGAATTCTTTGTTATTTTTGTTCCGCCCTTTGGTTCTGTAAACCAGCCGTTAAACTCATAATCGACTCTCGAAGGCACCGGCAGTGGCCCGTAGGTATGAGAATAAGTAACGAGCTTGCTTTTTTTATCTACCGTTCCTCCATTCGCGTCAAAGGATACCTTTGTAGATGTCGGTATATACCGGGCATAAAGGGTAAGTACATGATTTTCATCAAACATGCTTTCCTCAAGCACCGTTTTCTTTATCATTTCAGAACCTTCCTGCCTGCACCACCTTCCAGAAGGATGATAATCTTTACCGACAAACGGAAGATATCCCACGCTCTGTCCGACAGCTACCTTCCTGTTGAAAACACCGCTTTCGTTGATTCCATCTTTTTCATCAAAATGTATCATATATCCCTGTGGCTGAATCCAGTGCGCATAAAGTGTATGTGCTTTTCCCTGCGTCACTGTCGAATTGCCGAGCACCTGCATTCCGCCGTCTTTCTGCGTATACCAGCCATCAAACAGGTAACCCTTTCTTTCCGGCGTTGGCAGTACATCATATTCCTCATACCATTTTACTTGCTTTTGCTTTGTATTTACCGTTCCTCCACAGGCATCAAATGTAATATCAAAAGATGTCGTCTTCAATTCCTTAAAGGAAAGCTTCTGCTCCTTTGCATAGGTCTGTGCAGTTGTCCCGGCAAATCCCTGAATTTCAAGAGCGCCGCAGCCTGTAAAAGCATCCTTTGCAATCTTACTGACCTGAGAAGGAATGACCAGCCCAGAAAGCGAAGCACAGTCCTTAAAAGCACTGGAACTTATCTCCATAACACCATATGGGATATTAATATTCTTAAGATTCTTACATCCGTAAAATGTCGATGATTCAATATCCGATATCTGGTTTGGGAGCGTAACATCTGTCAACGAAGAACAATTTTTAAACGCCATCATGTCAATCTCAAACACACTATTTGGAATCACCAGCTCTGTTAAAGATTTGCATCCGTAAAATGCCTGAAAATAAATTTCCTCCAGTGTAGCAGGAAACTGAACCTCTGCCAGATTGGAGCAATCCATAAAGGCTCCGACGCCAATGAACACAAATCCATCCGGAAACTCAACCCGATTCAATCCGATGCATTTTTGAAATGCATAGTCGGAAACAGACTCAACTCCATCAGGAATTACATAGGATGCCTCAGATCTTCCCGCCGGGTAACAGAGCAGCGCTTTCATATCCTTACTAAACAGCACACCGTCCACAGAAGTATATTTCTCATTTCCTTCCACCGCATGAATCTCCACAAGCGCTGTATTTAAAAATGCCTTATCACCGATTGTAGCAATGCTAGCCGGAAGCTCCATGCGCTCTATAAAATCATTCTGATAAAATGCCATCTCGCCAATGGCCTCCACTCCCTCCGGAATCGTAATACTGCTCAGTTCACTCAGAGAAAAGGCCTGTTGTCCGATCTTCCGGACCCCATCAGGAATTACATAATCTCCCCTTTTCTTCTTCGGAAAAGCGACCAGTTCCGTCTGTTCTTTGTTAAACAGCACTCCATCTATGGAAGTATATGACGGATTGTCCGCATCCACATAAATTTCCTTCATAACGCCAACTCCGCCAATGCCATAATACACTTCCTTTACACTGGCAGGGATAGTAATACTGACGATTGGAAGATTTCTGGACCACGGATTAAGGTTGTCGATTTTTGTAACCGTATGTCCTCCGACCACAGATGGAATCTGCAGCTCCTTCTCCTTCCCGGTATATTCCGTAATCTGTGCTGTCCCGTCGCTCAGAAGCTCATACTTATAATCTCCGTCCACATATTCTTCCGCCGCCTGCACTACGGAGACAGATGCCGTCCATATTCCGGCAGTATACATGCCGAAAATCGTCAGGATGGCCGCAAAAAGATATGTCACAATTCTTTTCCTTGTTTTTTGCATCTTCTTCCCTCTTTTCTTTCTTTTATTTATAAATCACACTTTACTTCCGTGACTTATACTTCTTCACAAACCGCATGATAATCGTCGCACATTCCGCACGGCTTGCATTCCCCTGCGGCTCCAGTCTCGTTTCATAATCTTTTCCGGTAATGATTCCATTTCCATATGCCA
>CALFCS010000139.1 GCA_937950565.1 uncultured Lachnospiraceae bacterium | reverse complement strand
CAGTTCGCAGCAGTGCTTCATAAGATGAATGCACAGCCGGAAATGAAGTATACAGACAAATTCCCGGATGTGACAGAGACTGACTGGTTCAAGGATGCGGTACTGTGGGCGGCGGAGAATAAGATTGTAACCGGATACACAGGAACAGGAATGTTCGGACCAAATGACAATGTAACCCGTGCACAGATGGCAACGATGATGTACCGTTATGCAAAAGATTTTAAGGGATATGATGTAAAAGCAGACGGAGATTACAACAAATTCCCGGATGCAGGAGACGTACAGGAATTTGCAAAAGACGCTATGAAGTGGGCAGTATCCGAAGAAATCATCACAGGAAAGACGATTAATGGACAGCTCCTTCTTGACCCGCAGGGCAGCGCAAACCGTGCAGAATGTGCAACGATTATCCAGAGATTTATGGAGAAATATGAGAAGTAAACCTTTCATTTAAGCAGGCAATTGAAAAGCAGAAAAAGGATATTTCCTTAGCTGTAAATTGGCGGAAGGGAATATCCTTTCTGCATGATATTATAAAAAAAGACAAAAAAATACATATCTATTTGATAAAAAAAATTGTTACAATTATAACCTGTAGAAATTTCATAAAGGAGGGAAAGAAAACATGAAGAAAAGAAGAAGTGTTCTGCGTCGGATTTTCGCATCTGCACTTACAGTTGCGATGGTTGGTACAATGCTTCCGGCGACAGCGCTGGCAGCAGAAACAAAAGAAGCCTCAAAGGGAATCATTGCCCAGTTTGATTTTGACGATGAGGCTGGTGGATTTACCGGAGGAGGTGCGAAGGCCTCTGGAACATATGAGCTAAAGGACAGTTATGACGGCGCCGGAAAAGCGTTGTATCTGAACGGTTCATCACAGTTCTTAAGTGTAACGAAGGAGGATGGCAGCAGCTTGCTTACCGGTTTAAAGGAGATGACAGTTTCTTTCGAAATGAAGTCAGACCGTACAGCAACAAACTGGCCGTTCTATGCGGCGCCAAGTACTGTAGCGCAGCCAATCGGGGGCAATGGTAAGGAGATTTATTTTGGTCTTCTGGTAAATGGCGGAAATATTACAGCAGAGCGTTATCTGAACGGGCGCTCGAATTGTGCGGCTTCTGCTATGAATAGCGGATGGAGCCACGTGGATGTTGTTGTAAGTAGTGCAGATACAGCGATTTATATTGACGGTGTGGAAAAATCCCGTGTGGCGAGTGCGAATGCATTGAGTGGAATTCTTGGTGATTCCAGTATTCTCCAGATTGGTAAGGCAAACTGGGGAAATGGCGAGTACTGCAAGGGATGGATTGATAACATGACCATTTATGATCATGCATTAAATACAGAAGAGTTACAGGCAGCGGTTCCGGCGGCTTATAAAACAATAGCTCTGGACGCAGCCGTAAAGGCAGTTGCTGAAGTGACGATTTCAGATTCTAAGGCAGCGCTTCCGGATTATGATGGAACTGTTACATGGAAATCTGATATGAAAGAAATCGTGATTGCAGAGAATGGAATCAGCGCTGTAGTTACACAGCCTGCAAAAGGGGAGGCAGCATTAAAGGGTGAATTGACTGCTGTTGTAACCTTATTTGGAGAGAAGAAAGAAGTAAAGGTTCCGGTAACGGTTGAACCGGGCGTGGATCCGGATGATTATTATGGGTATCTGATGGTTCACTTTGTGGAGGATTCTGAAGGATATCAGGAAAAGATCTATCTGGATATTTCCAGAGGAGATAATCCGCAGCAGTGGGATCCGCTGAATGGCAGACAGCCAATCGTTGCAAGTAATCTTGGAACGACAGGTTCCCGTGATCCATTTATTACATATAACCCGGAGACAAAGACTTATTATATTATCGCTACAGACCTCCGTGTGTTTGGCGGAGATAACGGTGGCTGGGGAGTATGGCAGGATCATTACAGCACGAAGATGAACGTGTGGGAGTCCAAAGACCTCATTCATTGGAGCGATGTCCGCCAGTACGACGTGGCGTTAAATGCGAATGGTGAAAAAGAAGACACATACATGGGTATGATGTGGGCTCCGGAAGCTACATGGGTACCAGATTATTACGAAGAAGGAAAAGGAGCTTTTGTTGTATACTGGAGTTCCATGACCGATTCCGGATATAGTAAGATTATGTGGGGAGCAACCCCGGATTTTACACAGGAAACTTATGAATTCGGCGGTGTTATGATCGATCCAGGTTATACGGTAATTGATACAACAATCCTTCAGACAAAGGATAAGACATATCACATTACAAAGAGTAATGGTAATAGCGACGAGCTTTATATGGAATCTACCACAGCAAAGAGATGGTGGGAACCGGGAACAAAGTGGACAAAATTACAGACACAGATTGGCAGATCACGTTATGGAGCAGTAGAGGGACCGGCAGTATTTACAGATCATAATAAAGAGAATAGTTTTTATCTGTTTGTAGATGATCTTCCGCAGCCGGGATATCAGCCAATGTATACAGAAAATCCGGACAATGGCTGGGATTATCTGGACAGCAGCAATTATTTCCTGACTTCTATGACAAAGCACGGCGGTGTTATCTCTCTTACGAAGGCACAGTATGATGCCCTCAGGGATGCGGATGCAGTATCAGCAGTGAAAGAGAATGTTGACGGTGTCATAAAGGTAAAAGGAGAGCAGAGTAAAGAGGATATTATTGCGCAGCTCCCGAAAGAAGCAGAGGTGAACCTTGCATATAACAGAGGAACATCCGTACTTCCTTTGAAGTGGGATTTGTCCGGCGTAAACATGAACAGAACCGGAACATATACGGCAAAAGGTATCGTTCAGTCCATTGGTGCAAATAAAAATCAATGGGTTGGAAAAGATGATTCCACACATTATCTTGCAGAGGATAAACAGTTATACAGTTCTACAGAGGTTATAGTTAAGGCAACGGTAGAAGTGGATGCCGGAGACGGTATTGACAAGTCAGAGCTTGAACAGGTTATAAAAGATGCTTTACCGGATGCAGAGAAAGAGAAATATACAGAAAAGACCTGGGATGCATATGCGAAAGCGCTTGCAGAAGCGAAGAAGGTTATGGACAATGAGGAGGCAGATCAGCAGACGATTGATGATGCGGTAAAGGCTGTGAAAGATTCCCAGAAGGCGCTGGAAAAGAGACCGATAGGAAAACTTGTAGCATCTTATGATATGACTGCGAAAGACGGAAAACTCGTCGACATTACAGGCAATGGACATGATGCGGCCTATGTTGGATTTACAGACGGCGATTTCCAGACAGAAGGTGAAGGGGATGCAGTACTGGTATTTGACGGGACTGAAAAATATGTGAAGCTTCCGGCAGGGCTGATTGGAACAGAGAAGTTTACTATTGACGCTACATTTAAGACAAACACAGCAGCAGTAGCAAGCTGGCTCTGGTGTCTTGGAGCAAAGGATAATAATGATTATGTATTTATAAGTCCGGATTTCTTTGGGTCTGTTATCCGTTCCGGAATCAAGCTGAACGGGACAGAGCAGTTATTTGGAAATGGAAATGCCGGAAGTATAACGATGGGTCAGTATACAAAGATGCGGATGAGTTATGACAATGGTGAGATGAAGCTCTATGTGAATGATAATCCTGTGGTTGTCATGAATACCAGCTTTTCTATACAGGATGTCTTGAAGGCAGGAACCGTAGGGGATGTATGCGGCTATATTGGAAAGTCGTTGTATTCAGGTGATGCACCATTTACGGGAACGTTAACACAGTTTGATGTGTATGCAGAGCCTGCAGAGAATCCGCAGCCGACTGTGGATAAGACAGCGCTTGAGAAGGCAATCGCAGACGCTGAGAAATTAGAGGAAGCAAAATATACCGCAGACAGCTGGAAGAAGGTTGCGGATGCACTTGCAGATGCGAAGAAAGTTCTTGCGGATGCGAAGGCAGACCAGGCAGCAGTTGACGCGGCGAAGGAAGCTCTTGACAAAGCAATAAAAGAGTTGAAGGAGAAGCCTGTAAGCGTAGACAAATCCAAATTGGATGAAGCGGTTAAGACTGCGGAGCCAGCAGAAAATAAGGATAAGTATACGGAAGAGACATGGACGGCATATGAAAAAGCTCTGGAAGAAGCAAAGAAGGTTCTTGCGGATGCGAAGGCAGACCAGGCGGCAGTTGACGCGGCAGTGAAAGCACTGGCAGATGCGAAGGAAGCATTGGCGGAGAAACCGTCCAAACTTCCGTATGACGATGTTGCAGAAGGTGCATGGTATTATGATGCGGTTGCATATAACTATTATGCAAAGACCATGACAGGATTAAAGGATAACATATTCGGACCTGCAGATACACTCGTAAGAGCACAGTTTGCAGCAGTGCTTCATAAGATGAATGAGGCAGTAGAGGTAGAGTATACAGACAAATTCTCTGATGTAACGAAAGACGACTGGTTCAAGAATCCTGTTCTGTGGGCGGCAGAGAAAGAGATTGTAACCGGATATACGGGAACTGATATGTTTGGACCAAACGATGTAGTTACCCGTGAGCAGATGGCAACGATGATGTATCGTTATGCAAGGAATTATAAGAAATATGACATAAAAGAAGATGGTGATTACAGTGCATTCCCGGATGCAGAGAATGTACAGCCATTTGCACAGGATGCCATGAAATGGGCGGTTGCAGAAGGAATTATTACTGGAAAGACTCTGGAAGGTCAGCCGGAAGACAAGAAGTTCCT
>CALFCS010000138.1 GCA_937950565.1 uncultured Lachnospiraceae bacterium | reverse complement strand
CGCTTGGCAATACATCCCGCGCAGAAGCATCAATCATTATTCAGAGATTTATGGAGCATTATACGAAATGATAAGGAAAGTGGAAGGTAAAGTAAGAAAGATATATCTGATTCTGTCATACGTGCTGTTTTTTATGATGTGTTTGAAACCGGCAGATGTATATGCGAAAGAACCGGAGCTTGCATATGGAGAGCGGGAAGGCATTATTGTGATTAATGCGGCAGATGCGATGCAGAATGCAGCATATGCATTACATACGAACAAGACAGAGGAAGAGTCCGGGGTCAATACGGAATTTACCTGGCAGATTACAGAGAATCCGGGCGGAGAAGAGAAAGGCTGGGAAGGACATCAGGGAATTCAGCTGACTCCGGTAAGAACCTCCGATACAGGGGCCTCCTGGTTATGGGAAAAAGATAGATTGAATCGGGCGCCGTCGCTTACTTACAAAGTATATGCAGAAGAAGCGGGAGATTATTATTTTTCATATTATTCCAGTTGTCCGGGCATCAGTGCAGACAGTTTTCATGTAGGTGTAAATAATGGATATCAGTTTAAGAACAGTGATGCTATGACAGGCGGAAGTGATTCCAACCATGCGGCAGCAGGAGCCGCATGGTTCTTCTGCGATAAGCAGACATTGCATTTGAAGGCAGGGATGAATACAATTCAGATCTGGGCGCGTGAATCAGGTATATGTTTCCGTCAATTTATGCTGTCAAAGGAAAAACCGATGGATGCCAGATATCTATATTTCAAAAGTCAGAAAAACACAGAATGGCTGGAACCAAGTGTGCCGGTGGATGGCCTTATTACTATGAAAGAGTTGCCGGATGTTGATTTGGAATTTGACGGGAAAGATACGATTTTACCGGATGCTTCGGCAAGTAATGGAAACAGAGTGAGTTATGAAGTTTCTTCCAGTACGGAGCATGTGTCTGTTTCTGAGGTGAAGAATGGAGTATTTGAAATCAAAGCAGACAGCAGCGGGTATGCGACGATTACCGTGACAGCAAAAGCGCAAAATTGTGCGGATGTAAAGCGGCAGTTTTTTGTGAATGTGGCTTATAAATATCGTGGACAGGAAGATGAGAATGCGCCGCAGAATCTGATTGCCGCACCGGCAGCCGAGACGAAAGACAGCATTACGATCGTATGGGATAAACCGGAAGTGTATGCAGATACGGTTGGTTATAATGTGTATGTGAATGACAGGAAAGTGGCAGAAAGGGATGCAAATAAAACACATTACACTGCGGAGGGACTTGCAGAGGATACAGAATATCGATTTCGTGTAGAAGCTATATTTTCTGACGGAGAGAAGACAACAACACAGACTCTCTATGCCCGGACAGAACCAGCGGGAACAGTGATTAATATTGTTGAATATGGAGCTTCCACCTCAAAATCTGTTGGAGAAAACACAGCTGCAATTCAAAAAGCAATTGATGACTGCCCGTTCGGAGGTACAGTACTGGTTCCGGAAGGAACATTTTTGACAGGGGCACTTGATCTAAAGAGCCACATGACACTTCAGGTGGAGGGAGAATTAAAGGGTTCAACCAATCCTGAGGATTATCTTTATCCGGATGTGGCATGGGATGATGATGAAATCGGAGAGCGTATTATGACCCGCTACGAGGGCTGGGAAGTATTATGTCACAGAAGTTTAATTAATATTGGACATTTGAACTGGCAGAACCGGTATGAGGTGACCTGTGAGGATGTAAGTATCACAGGTAATGGAAAAATTACCGGTGGCGGAACCGCATTGCGGGATGCAACAATCCAGTTTGCAAATAACCAGGACTGGGGAGTCGGAACGACGAATGTGTATGAGAGAACCCGCGGAAGGCTGGTCAGTGTTGTACAAAGTAAAAATGTCAATCTTTCAGGTGTGACACTTTCTGAATCCCCCTGCTGGACAACGCATATGATTTATTCTGACACTGTTACGACGCATGGAATGACGATTCTTTCCCAGGTACTGAACGGGGATGGATGGGATCCGGATTCCTCCAGAAACTGCATGATTTTCGATACGGATATCCAGACCGGAGATGATTGTGTGGCGATTAAGTCCGGAAAAAATCCGGAGGGAGACCGGGTGGCCATACCCGCAGAGAATATTAAGATTTTTGATATTCAGTGCAATGGTGGACACGGTCTGGCGATGGGAAGTGAGATTTCCGGTGGTATTAACAATGTTACGATTCGAGACTGTATTGTGCGCAATACCTGGTATGGGCTTCAGTTGAAAGGGACACCATTGCGCGGCGGATATATCTCGAATCTGGATGTGAGAGATTGCACATTGAATATGCTTCTGATAAAGAGCAATGTAGGATACAATGCAGATGGTGCGGCGGCAGCGGATGTTCCATATTTCCAGAATCTTAAGTTTAGAAATCTTGTAATAGAAGGAAAAGATTCCGGCGGGGGAGCGCTGGCAGGTGCAGGTGCCATAGAGGTGGCAGGGTATGATATTGATTGTGGAACAGAAGGTCATAACCATCTTGTAAACCAGGTAGCATTTGAGGATATTGTTCTTGGTACGGCAGATAACCCGCATGACAGCAAGATTATTCTGGAAAATTGTGATACATTTTCTTTTAAAAATGTAGTCCGATTTGATGGAAATACGCCGGAATATGATCTGCGCTCTGTAAATAAAAATATTATGGCCGGCAGATTTAATATCGCAGGAGGGGACAGTGATACTGATATTAAAATCGGAGATACGACTTATTCTGCTCCGGGGCCGGTTGTACTTCCGGTTTGCACAACCGTAAAAGAGGCCCGGAAATTGATTGTATCTGCAAAGAAAGATACGAATCTGAACCTGCAATTCTATCCAAGTATGTATGATGCAGAAAATGATACGAATGAACGGAAAGAAGATGCTGTTTTAAAAGACAGTGACTGCCTGGCGGTGACTGTAGAGGGCGAAACAAAGAGCTCCCTTTATCAGATCCGAAGCGGTCTGGCAATAGATATTACGGAATTTGCGGTAGGAAAAGATAAAAAAGATGCCATGACGGTAGGTGAAAAATTACCCGTTGCAAGAGAAAAACTGAATCTGGCCGGTTATGATTATGCGGCAGAGAATGCAACGACACCTTATAATGTAGAGTTTTCCACGGATGCATCGGATTCTGTTTATTTTCAGGCAAGTCAGGTTCCGGCAGGTGCATCCTTTGAATTTACAGAGCCTTTTGAAATCAAAGAAGATGGAAAGTTTAAAGCTGAATTGTATTATAAAAGAAATACAAACCGCGGTACATTCCGGATAGAATTTGTATCCACTGAGAATTCGGGGGAGGTGTATATACTCGGTTCTGTCAATGAGCAGGGAAGTAACCAGATGGATACATTGGCACTTAATACAGAGACAGCAATCCCTGCCGGTACTTACACAGTACGCTTTGTCTGTGAGGCTTCAGGAACATTGACTGCATCAAGACTTTATCTGACTGCCGTTCCGGAAGACGAGGAGATCGTCGTGCCGGAAGTACTTGCAGACTTTTCCTTTGATGAGAAGGGGCAATATTTTGACGGAGGAAATGCAAAAGCAGCCGGTGCTTATGAACTGGTAGAAAATGCAAATGGGAAAGCGCTCAGGCTGAATGGAACAAATCAGTTCCTGAATGTAACAGCAAAAGATGGAAAAAGCCTGTTGACAGGGGTACAGGAAATGACTGTTTCTTTCCAGGCGAAGCCGGAGGGAAATGCTGCAAACTGGGCATTTTTTGCAGCGCCAAATGCAGGAAGGCCGGAATATCTAAACGAGCGTTATCTTGGACTTTTTGAACGTGAGGGCGCATTACTTGCAGAACGTTATCATAATGCAGGTCAAAGACCTGCTGAATTATCCTGCAGCGTGGAGAGAGATAAATGGTATTATGTGACAGTTGTATTTGCACAGACGGAGACGATTATCTATATTGATGGGGTGGAAGCAGCAAGAGCTGACAGTGCATTTTCACTTCCGCAGATTCTGGGTGATAAGAGCATTCTTTACATCGGTAAAGCTACATGGGGAACGGGTGAATATTATCGTGGTCTGATTGATAACTATAAAATCGTGAGCAAAGCGCTTACGGCAGAACAAGTTGCAGCAGAAGTACAGAAACAGGAAGACAAACCGACATTACCATATATAGATGTGGCTGAGGATGACTGGTTCTACGATGGTGTATATTACAACTACTTTGCAAAGACGATGACAGGTAAGGATAAGACACATTTCG